>NZ_ANBF01000218.1 GCF_000341025.1 Nocardiopsis salina YIM 90010
GAGGGGCTGGAGTTCACCGCCATCACCGCCGTGGTGCTCGGCGGGGTGGTCCTGGGCGGAGGCCGCGGCACGGTCGTGGCAGCCGTCCTGGGAGCGCTCACGGTCGAGGCTCTGTTCACCCTGTTCACGCAGCTCTACCTGCCGGCGACGATTCAACCGACCGTGCAGGGGCTCATCATCATCGCCGCCGTCTCCTACGCATCACGCCGCGGCGACCTGCGACTACCGGAGCGCCTGCGACGGCGACCCGGACACCCGACCGAGCGCCCGCTCGGCACTTCGAGGAGGTAAGAACCATGCACGTTCCCCGCGTGCTGTTGGCCGGTGCCGCCGGCCTGGCCCTCGTCCTGTCCGGCTGTACCGGTGACGCCTCGGACGGCGCCGCCGACGGCAACGGCGCCGACCTGACCCCCGAGGAGGAGTGGTTCGACCAGGAGGAGTTCGACCGCCAGCTCGCCCAGCGCGACATCGAGCCGGAGGGCCCCGAGGACGAACCCTGGATGCAGGCGATCGAACCGGAGTGGATCGACACCTCCGAGTGGGAGTTCGACGACCCCGGCGAGGCCACGGTCTGCTTCTCCAACGCCTCGGTGTCCAACCCCTGGCGCGTCACCGGCTTCATCACGATGGAGCAGCAGGTGGAGGAGTTGCAGGATGCCGGGGAGATCGGCGACTTCCGGGTCTCGGACGCCTCCGACGACGACAACCAGCAGATCTCCGACATCCAGGCGTTCGTGGACTCCGGTGACTGCGACGCCATCATCATCTCGCCGTCGACCACCGCGACCATGACCCCGGCGGTGGAGACGGCCTGCGAGAGCGGTGTCCCGGTCGTGGTCTTCGACCGCGGCGTGAACACCGACTGCGCTGTCACCTTCATCCACCCGATCGGCGGTTACGCCTACGGCGCGGACGCGGCCGAGTTCCTGGTCGACAGTCTGGAACCGGGCTCGCGTGTGCTGGCGCTGCGCATCCTGCCGGGCGTGGACTCGCTGGAGCACCGCTGGGCGGCCGCGCAGGCCGTCTTCGACGACAGCGACCTGGACATCATCGGCTACGAGTTCACCGACGGTGACGGGGCCCAGATCAAGGACCTGGTCTCCCAGCACCTGCAGCGCGGCACGATCGACGGCATCTGGATGGACGCCGGAGACGGGGCCGTGGCGGGCCTGGAAGCGTTCGAGGACGCCGGCCAGGAGTACCCGGTGGTCTCGGGCGAGGACGAGCTCAGCTTCATGCGCAAGTGGCAGGAGGAGGAACTGGACGCGATCGCCCCGGTCTACTCCAACTTCCAGTGGCGCACGCCGGTCCTTGCCGCGAACATGATCCTGCAGGGCGAGGAGGTGCCCGAGGAGTGGGTGCTGCCGCAGGAGGCGGTCACCGAGGAGACCCGCGACGAGCTGCTCGAGGTCAACTCCGGGATGCCGTCCCTGCACTACGCCCGTTTCGGCGGCCAGGACCTTCCGGGCTTCCCCGAGGCGTGGGAGGACCGCTAGATGGAACGCGCGCTGGGGGTCAACACCTGGGTCTGGGAGTCGCCGCTGACCGACGCCGCGCTGGAGCGGCTCCCCCCCCGCNNAACACCGGCGACTGGGACCCCCGGCGCGCCCGCACCCTGCTGGACGGCCTGGGCTTGTCGGCGACGGTGGTCCTGGTCATGAGCCCGGGCCGTGAGCTGGTCCTCACCGACTCCCCCACACGCACCGCGACGCGCGACTACCTGAGGCGGGTCGTGGACGCGGCGGAGACGGTGGGTTCACCGGTCGTCGCCGGCCCGGCCTACGCCTCGGTGGGCCGCACCTGGCGCCTGTCCCCGGCCGAGCGGGCGGGCCTGCCCGGCGAGCTGGCCGAGGCGCTGTCCCCCGTGGTCGAGCACGCCTCGGCCGCGGGGGTGGCAGTGGCGGTGGAACCCCTGAACCGGTACGAGACCAGCGTGCTGAACACCGTCGATCAGGCGGTCGAGGCCCTGGCCGGACTGCCCCGCGAGCACTGCGGTCTGGCGCTGGACCTGTACCACCTCAATATCGAGGAAACGGACATCGCCAATGCCATCGAGCGAGCATCCGAAATGCTCAGGCATGTCCAGGTCTGCGCAAATGATCGTGGGACCCCCGGCACAGATCACCTGGAGTGGTCACGCATCGTGACCGCACTGGACAGAACAGGTTACTCGGGCCCCCTAGTCATCGAATCCTTCACTTCTGACAATGCCAGCATCGCCGCGGCCGCGTCCGTATGGCGGCCCCTCGNGTCGACGGCCTGGCGTTCCTGAGAGGGCTGCACGACCGTGCACCCGATGTCCCTGACCCGACGAGAGGAGCCCCTGTGGACTGATGCACCGATGAGGCGGCCACCCCCGCTTCCCGACCCTGATAGCAGGAACACCCCGACGAACCCGGTCACAGCCATACCGGGCCCCGCCCGGAAGACCGGGGATCCTGCCGTCGGCGCCGGCACGCCGCACGGAACTCATCGACTCACTCCCACCCCCAGGTGAGGTTCTGCATGTTCCACAGACCGTTACTACGACTGGGCGCGCTGGTGTCCGGCGTCGCGTTGGCCATGGGGCTGACCGCGCCCGTGGCGCACGCGCAGGAGGAGACCGACCAGGACTCGTTCAACGCCCTGATCTTCTCCAAGACCGCCGGCTTCCGGCACGACTCGATCCCGTACGGCGTCTCCCTCATCGAGGAGCTGGCCGACGAACACGGGTTCACCACCGAGCACACCGAGGACTCCTCCGTCTTCAACGAGGAGGACCTGGCCGAATTCGACGCCGTCATCTGGCTCTCGACCACCGGTGACGTGCTCGACGAGGACGAGCAGGCCGCATTCGAGGACTACGTCCAGGACGGCGGCGGGTACACCGGTGTGCACGCCGCCTCCGACACCCACTACGACTGGGATTGGTACGGCGACCTCGTCGGCGCCTACTTCGCCAGCCATCCGCCCGGCACGCAGGACGCCGAGGTGATGGTCAACGACCAGGTGCACCCCTCCACCGAAGGCCTGCCGGCCCTGTGGGAACGCCACGACGAGTGGTACGACTTCGACCTGTCCCCGCGGGGCGACGTGCACGTACTGGCGGGCCTGGACGAGGAGTCCTACGAGGACGAGGTCGACCCGGCCGGCCAGATGGGCTGGGACCACCCCATCGCCTGGTGTCAGGAGTTCGACGGCGGCCGGTCCTGGTACACCGGCGGCGGCCACACCATCGAGTCCTTCTCCGAACCCGAGTTCGCCGACCACCTGCTCGGCGGCATCCAGTGGGCGGCCGGCGCGGCCGAGGGCGACTGCGGCGCCACGGAGTGGGACAACTTCGAGAAGGTCACGCTGGCCGAGGGCGAGGAGCAGATGGGCGAGCCCATGGGTCTGGCGGTCCTGCCGGACGGGCGTGCCCTGCACACCGCGCGCGACGGCGAGGTGGGCCTGTGGGACCCCGAGACCTACGCCACCGAGACCATCGCCGAGATCCCGGTGTACAACCACGACGAGGACGGGCTCCAGGGCGTGGCCGTGGACCCCGACTTCGAGGAGAACGGCTGGGTCTACGCCTACTACGCACCCGTGATCGACGACGTCCCACCGGGTGAGGCGCCCTCGGACGGCGACCCGGAGGAGTTCGAACCGTACGAGGCGCACAACAACCTCTCCCGGTTCCAGCTGGTCGACGGCGAGGACGGCCCGACCCTCGACCTGGACAGCGAAGAGGTCGTCCTCGAGGTCGAGGCCACCCGCGGTATGTGCTGCCACGTCGGCGGCGACATCGACTTCGACGCCGACGGCAACCTGTACCTGTCCACCGGCGACGACACGAGCGCGTTCGACTCCGACGGGTACACGCCCATCGACGAGCGCGAGACCCGCAACCCCGCCTTCGACGCCCAGCGCAGCTCCGGCAACACCAACGACCTGCGCGGGAAGCTGATCAGGATCGACGTCGACGAGGACGGCGGGTACTCGATCCCCGACGGCAACCTCTTCCCGCCCGAGGAGTACGGCGACGAGGAGACCCGTCCGGAGATCTACGCGATGGGTCTGCGCAACCCGTTCCGGTTCTCCGTCGACCAGGAGGACGGCACCGTCTACCTGGGCGACTACGGCCCCGACGCCATCGAGGAGGACCCCGACCGCGGGCCGAAGAACACGGTGACCTGGCACGCGATCGACGAGCCGGCCAACATCGGGTGGCCGTACTGCATCGGCAACAACTTCCCCTACGTCGACTACGACTACGAGGAGGAGGTCTCCGGGGAACCCTTCGACTGCGACGCCCCGGTCAACGACTCCCCGCGCAACACCGGGCTGACCGATCTGCCCCCGGTCACCCCCGCGATGATCTGGTACGACTACGACGAGTCCGAGGAGTTCCCGCACCTGGGCGAGGGTTCCGGTTCCCCGATGGGCGGGCCGGCCTACGAGTACGACCCCGAGCTGGACTCCGACACGAAGTGGCCCGAGTACTACGACGGCATCCCGCTGATGTACGAGTGGGACCGCAAGTGGATCAAGCAGATCCACCGTGACGACGAGGGCGAACTCCTCGACATCACCGAGACGGTCGACGACATCGACCTGGCCAACCCCATGGACATGGAGTTCGGCCCGGACGGTTCGCTGTACGTGCTGGAGTACGGCTCCGGCTACTTCGGAGGCGCCCCCGACTCGGCGATCTCGCGCATCGACTACACGGGTTCGGGTGACACACCCGTGGCCGACCTGGAGAGCAGCGCCACCTCAGGTCCGGTCCCCCTCGAGATCGAGTTCTCCGCCGAAGGGTCCGAGCACCCCGGCGGACTCGACATGGCCTACGAGTGGGACTTCGGCGACGGCACCACCTCCGACGAGGCGGCGCCCACCCACACCTACGAGGAGGAGGGCCAGTACACGGTCGTGCTGACCGTGACCGACGAAGAGGGCGCCACCGGCGTCGCCACCACGAGCGTGACCGCCGGCAACTCCCAGCCCGACGTCTCCTTCGACGCCCCGCAGGACGGCCAGTACTTCCACTGGGGCGACGAGATCCCGTTCGAGGCCGCGGTGGAGGACGCCGAGGACGGCTCGATCGGGGACGGCATCGACTGCGACGACGTCGAGGTCACCTCGTCGCTGGGACATGACGACCACGCGCACCCGTGGACCCAGTACGACTCCTGCGAAGGGGTGACCGAGACCGAGACCGACGGCGGCCACGGGCACGACATGAACATCTTCTGGGTGCTCCAGGCCGAGTACACCGACTCCGGTGCCGGGGACGCTCCCCCGCTCACCGGATCCGACGGGCTGCGCCTGAACCCCGCGCGGACCCAGGCGCAGTACTTCTCCGACAGCGAGAACGTCGCGACCGAGAGCACCGAGGACGACGAGGGCGGCCTGGTCAACCTGACCGGGATCCAGGACGGCAGCTGGACCTCCTACGACCCGGTCCACTTCTCCGGTGTGGAGGAGATGGAGTACCGGGTGGCCTCAAGCGGCTCCGGCGGCACCATCGAGGCGCGCCAGGACTCCCCCGACGGGGACGTGCTCGGCAGTGTCGACGTGGAGTCCACCGGCGGCGGCCAGGACTGGGAGACCGTCACCATGCCGGTCGAGGACCCCGGGGAGACCTTCGAGCTGTACCTGGTCTTCAGCGGGGACGACCCCGGTGAGGAGGGCCTGTTCAACCTCAACCACTTCGAGGCGGTCATCGAGGGTCACGAGCCCCCGGAGGAGGACCCCGAGGAGGGCCCGGAGGCCGAGCTGACCAACCCGGAGGACGGTGCCTCCTTCGAGGCCGGCGAGGACCTCCCGCTGGCCGCGGAGGTCGCCGACCACGGTGACGCCGGTGTCGAGGAGGTCGAGTTCCTCGTCGACGACGAGGTCGTGGCCGCCTCCGACGAGTCCCCCTTCGAAGCGGTCTGGACCGAACCGGAGGAGGGCGAGTACTCCGTGAGTGCCGTGGCCACCGATGGTGACGGCAACACCGGCAGCTCCTCGTCGGCCACCGTCACGGTCGAGGAGGGTGCCACCGAACCGGAGGAGCCCGCCGACTGCGCTCCGCCCGAGGTCGACGACGGTTACACCGCGCTGTGGGACGGCCAGTCCCTGGACGGGTGGAACCAGGCCGGCCCGGGCGGGTTCGAGGTCGTCGAGGACGACGAGAACTGCGCGCTGCAGACCGACGGCGGCATGGGGTTGCTCTGGCACGAGACGGAGCGCGACTCCTACCGGCTCAAGCTCGACTTCCTGACCCCGGACGAGCACGACAACTCCGGTGTCTTCGTCGGATTCCCCGACCCCGACGACGACCCGTGGGTGGCCGTCGACGAGGGCTACGAGGTCCAGATCGACCCCTACGGCGCCCCGGACGGGGAGCCGATCACGCAGACCGGGGCGATCTACGAGTTCCAGGCTGCCGACTCCCACCCGGCGGAGATCGGTGAGTGGAACACGATGGAGATCGAGGTCGACGACCCCGTGATCCGTGTCTGGATCAACGGCGAGCTGGTCAACGAGTTCGAGAGCGAGGACCCCGACCGGGACCTGGCCTCGGGCCACATCGGACTGCAGAACCACGGTGACGAGGACGAGGTCCGCTTCCGTGACGTGCAGGTCCAGGAACTGCAGGAGTAACGACCGAACGGGCGGGGCCGGCTGTCCCCGGCCCCGCCCCCTTCCCCGTTCCGAGTTCCCGGCCCCCAGGAGGAGGTGTCACGGTGCCCACCGAGAAGAGGCGGTCCACGCCCGACACGACGGAGGAGGTCTCGCCAACGCCCGCCGGACGGTCCGCCTGGTGGCTGTCGGGCGGGGCGATCGTGGCGGTCGGCGCAGTCGTGGCCGCGGTCGTGTTCCACTTCGCCGGAGACGACGAGGTCACTCCGGACGCCGGCCGGGTCGCCGAACTGGAGGCCTCGGCCGGCGAACGCGACCTGGAGCAGGTCGAGGAACTGGTGCACCACACGCGCGCGGCACACGAGGAGCTGCTCCCGCTGGTGGAGTCGCTCGACGAGGTCGTACCCACGGACGGTTCGGAGACCGGGCGCGACGACCCCGGTCCCGACGAGCTCGAGGGCTGGCTGGAGACCGCCGAGGAGGCCGGCGGGCACTTCGACGACGTGCCCTCCGGCGAGACCGACTACAACATCGCCCACGCCGGGCTGGCCAACTCCGTGGACCTGCTCGGGTCCTCGGTGGCGGCCTACGCCAACGCACTGGAGGCCGAGGACGACGGCCTGCGCGAGGACATGGCCGAGCTCGCCGGCGACCTGCGCACCCAGGCGGTGCAGTCCTGGTCGGTGGCGGCGACCCAACTGGATGTGCTGAGCATCGACGCAGGCCACGGCCACGTCCACCTCTATCTGCCAGCGGCGCCCGGAAGCGGCGCCCTGGAACCCGATCCCGCCGAGGACGGCGACGGCGCCGTCGAGGGCGGGGGCCACGACCACTGAGCACCGGTCCCGGGGCACACGGTGCCCCGGGCCTCGCACGAGGAGGGACCACAGATGGGGCGGACAGGTGTCTGGCTGCTCGGGGCACGCGGATCGGTCGCCACGACCGCGGTCCTGGGCGCCTTTGCGGTGCGGGAGGGTTCGGCCGTGCCGACGGGGTGCGTGACCGCGCGCCCGGAGTTCGACGGTGCGGGGTTGCCCGGGCTCGAGGAGCTGGTCTTCGGCGGTCACGACCTGTCGGACGTCCGCCTGTGCAAGACAGCCGAGCGACTGGCCCGTACGGGTGTGCTGCCCGCTCACCTGCCGGGGGCCTTCGCCGACCGTCTGGGGGAGGTGGAGGGTGCGCTGCGTCCGGGTCTGGCCCCCGAGGAGGGCCGGGTCACCCGTGCGGACGTGGACCGGCTGGAGCGCGACCTGCGCGAGTTCGCCGGGCGCGAGGGCCTGGAGCGCACGGTCGTGGTCGACCTGACCAGCACCGAAGCGCGCCTGCAGGCCCATCCGGAACAGGAGGACCCGGCGGCCCTGGAGGCGGCGCTGGACTCCGGCGGAGCACGGATCCCGGCCAGTTCCGCCTACGCGTACGCGGCCCTGCGCGCGGGGTGTGCGTTCGTGGAGTTCACGCCCAACACCGGCCCGCGGTTGCCGGCGCTGCGCGAACTGGCCGAGCAGCAGGGCCTGCCGTGGGCGGGATGCGACGGCAAGACCGGGGAGACGCTGGTCAAGAGCGCGCTCGCCCCGATGTTCGCGGCGCGGGCCCTGCAGGTGCGGTCGTGGTCGTCGGTGAACCTGTTGGGCGGTGGGGACGGCGAGACGCTGGCCGACCCCGATCACGCAGGGAGCAAGACCGACAGCAAGGCCCGGGGCCTGGAGCACATGCTCGGCCGTCCGGTGGAGGGGCCGCTGCACATCGATTTCGTCCCCGACCTGGGGGACGCCAAGACCGCCTGGGACCACGTCTCGTTCGAGGGGTTCCTGGGCACTCGCATGACGCTCCAGTTCACGTGGGCGGGGCAGGACTCGGCGCTGGCTGCCCCGTTGGTGCTCGACCTGGCCCGGTTGTCCTCGCTCGCCCTGGGTCGTGGGACCACGGGACCCGTCCCAGCGTTCGGGTTCTTCTTCAAGGACCCCGTCGACAGCGACGTGCACGGGCTGGTGGAGCAGTGGCAGGCGCTGACCGCCTGGTCCGCACCCGAAGGAGGAACGGCATGAGGTTCACGGACCTGGCGCGGTTGGTGCGCCTGCCGGCGGCACTGAGCGTGCCCGGCGACACCCTGGCGGGCGCCTCCGCGGCCGGGCGCCTGAGCAGGCCCGGCACGTGGGCGCTGCCCGCGGCCTCGGCCTGCATGTACTGGGCGGGCATGGCCCTGAACGACTACGCCGACCGCGAGCTCGACGCCGTCGAACGCCCGGAACGCCCGATCCCCTCCGGCGCCGTGCGCCCCGGCGAGGCCCTCGCGGTCGCGGCGGGACTCACCGCAGCGGGTGTGGGTGTGGCCGCGGCCGGCGGCGGACGGCACAGCGCGATCACGGCGAGCGCGTTGGCCGCCACCGTGTGGGGTTACGACCTGGCGCTGAAACCGACACGGTTCGCACCGCTCGGTATGGCGGTCAACCGCGGCCTGGACGTGCTCATGGGCGCCGGCGACCGCCCGGGCGCCGCACTGCGCCCGGCCCTGGTGATGGCCGCGCACACCTACGGCGTGACGTCCCTGAGCAGGGGTGAGGTGTACGGAACACGGCCGTCCGTGGCAGCGGGGGCACTCGCGTGCACCGTGGGAAGCGCCGCCGCGGCGGCCGCCCCGACCGGCCCCGGCCGCCCCTCCACGCGCCGTGGCGCATGGGGCCAGGTGCTGTCCGGCCTGTACGCGGGTGTGTTCGCCACCCAGGTGGGGCGGGCCCAGGCGCACGCGGTCGCGAGACCCGTCGCGGCCAACGCCGGCGCCGCCACGGGAACGGGGATCCGGGGCATGATCCCGCTCCAGGCCGCGCTGCTGGCGCGTTCGGGCGCCCCGTGCACCGCGACCGGCCTGGTGGTGGGCGCTCCCCTGGCCAAGGCCGCGTCCGGGAAGGTGGCGATCACATGAGGTTCGGTTACGGCACCAACGGGTTCTGGGACCACCGCTTGGACGACGCCCTGGCCATCATCGCCGACCTCGGGTACGAGGGCGTGGCGCTCACCCTCGACCACCCCCACCTGGACCCCTTCGCCGACGACGCTGCCGAACGGGTCCGCCGCATCGGGACGCGCCTGTCCGACCTGGGTCTGGCGGTCGTGGTGGAGACCGGCGCCCGCTACCTCATGGACCCGCGCCGCAAGCACGAGCCGACCCTGGTCTCGGGCACGGGACGGGAACAGCGGGTGGAACTGCTGCGCCGGGCCGTGCGCATCGGCCACGACCTGGGCGCCGAAGCGGTCTCCTTCTGGTCGGGGATCCTGCCGGCCGGGGTGGGCCCGGACGAGGGGTGGTCCCGGTTGGTCGGCGGTGTCGAGCAGGTCCTCCCGCTCGCCGAGGAGCTCGGCGTGGACTGCGCCTTCGAACCGGAACCGGGCATGTTCGCAGAACGCCTCGAGGACGTGCTCGAGCTCCGCGCCCGGCTGGGGTCTCCCCTCCGGTTCCGGGTCACCGTCGACGTGGGCCACGGCGTCTGCAACGAACCCGACGGCCCCGAGGGCACCGTGCGCCGCGCGGGCGGACTCATCGCCAACGTGCAGCTCGACGACATGCGCCCGGGCGTGCACGACCACCTCGAGTTCGGCGACGGCGACATCGACCTGCCCGGGGTCCTGGGTGCCCTGGAACACGTCGGATACCAGGGCCTGGCCTGTGTGGAACTGCCGCGCCACGGCCACGCCGCCCCGCTCGTGGCGGAGCGGTCGATGCGTGCCCTCACCGACGCGCTCATGGTCGGCCACGTGCGCAGCGCAACCCGCCGCGAGGGGGTGGGCCGATGAACGACGGGTTCCTGACCGGCGAGGACGCCCGCCGCGCGCTGGCCGACCTGGTCACGCAGGTCAGCGAGCGCCCCGACCGCATCGCGGTGCTCTTCCCCGCCGCCGCCCGCCGGGTGGCACGCGGATCGGGCCCCTCGGACGACCCCGACGGGGTACTCGGCCCGACCCTGGAGGACCTCGTGCGCCTCGAGCTCCTGTACGCCTGCGCTGCGGCGAAGGCGCCCGAGCCCTTCGCCGGCGAGATGTCCGACCTCTACCACCACGGGGACTCGGGGGAACGCCGCGCCGTGCTGCGCGGCCTCGACCTGCTCGACCCCGCCTCCGCCCCGCTCGCCCGCGAGCTCATGGCCGACGCGCTGCGCACCAACGACACCCGCCTGGTCGCCGCGGCCGTGGGCGGTCCGGCCACCGACCTGCTGGACATCCACGCGTGGCGGCAGGCGGTGCTCAAGTGCTTGTTCACCGGTGTGCCCCTCGCCGGCGTGCGGGGTGTGCCCGAGCGCGTGGACGGTGAGCTGGTGCGCATGTGCGCCGACTACGCGGAGGAACGCGAACGCGCCGGACGGCCGGTGCCCGACGACGTCCACCTGGTCCTGGGGCACTCCCCCGCCGACGAGAACACGGAGGCGTGATGCGCATCTTCGACCCGCACATCCACATGACCTCGCGCACGACCGACGACTACCGCGCCATGTACGACGCCGGGGTGCGCGCCCTGGTGGAGCCTGCGTTCTGGTTGGGCCAGCCCCGCACCGGGGTGAGCTCGTTCCGCGACTACTTCGACGGTCTCGTCGGCTGGGAACGCTTCCGGGCCGAACGCTTCGGTATCCGCCACCACTGCGCGATCGCCCTCAACCCGAAGGAGGCCAACGACCCGCGGCTGGCCGGGGTTCTGGAGCTGCTGCCCCGGTACCTGGCCAAGGACGGGGTCGTCGCGGTCGGCGAGGTCGGCTTCGACTCGCAGACCGCGGAGGAGGAGAAGGCGTTCCGGTACCAGTTGGAGCTGGCACGCGAGTTCGAGCTGCCGGTGCTGGTGCACACACCGCACCGAGACAAGGCCGCAGGTACCCGCCGCACGCTCGAGCTGGTCGCCGAGTCGGGACTCGACCCGCGCACCGTTCTGGTCGACCACCTCAACGAGACGACGGTCGGCATGGTGCACGAGTCCGGGTGCACGATGGGCTTCTCCATCTACCCGGACACGAAGATGAGCCCGGACCGCATGGTGCGCATCCTCCAGGAGTGGGGCACCGAGCGCATGATCGTGAACTCGGCGGCCGACTGGGGCCACAGCGACCCCCTCACCACCCTGCGCACCGGCGAGGCGATGCGCGCCGCGGGCTTCTCCGAGGCCGAGGCGGAGCGGGTGCTGTGGGACAATCCGGTGGAGTTCTACGGGCAGAGCGGCCGCCTGGTGCTGGACGAGATCGGGGCGGCCGACATCTCGGAGACCTTCTCGGGCAACTCGATCCTGCGCGGCCAACCGGACGGGGGTGCGCGGTGAGGTTGCGCCACCGGGACGGAACCGTCGTCCACCTGGGGTACTGCACCAACGTGCACCCCGCCGAGGACCTGGACGGTGTGCTGCGCCAGATCCGGGTGTTCGGCGGAGGGGTGCGCGAGCGCCTGGGCGCCGACCGCCTCGGGCTCGGGCTGTGGCTGCCCGCGCCGCTGGCCCGGGAGCTCGCGGCCGACCCCGCGCTGGTCGGCCGGCTCCGTGCCGGGCTGGACGAGGCCGGGCTGGAGACGGTGACGCTCAACGCGTTCCCCTACCGCGGGTTCCAGGACCCGGTGGTCAAGCACCGCGTCTACCACCCGGACTGGACCGAGCGGGCGCGCCTGGACTACACGGTCGACTGCGCCAGGGTCCTGGCCCGCCTCATGCCCGACGACGCCGCGCGCGGGAGTGTGTCGACCCTGCCCCTGGCCTGGCGCGAACCCTGGGACGCGGGGCACCTGGAACGCGCGCGGAGCCACCTCGTCGAGCTCGCCGGGGTGCTGGCCGAGCTCGACGAGCAGGGAACCCCCGTCCGGGTGGGTCTGGAACCGGAACCGGGGTGCGTGGTGGAGACGACGCGGGACGCCGCCCGTCTGCTGTCCGGGCTACCCCCGCAGCTGGGCGTGTGTCTGGACACCTGCCACACCGCGACCGGTTTCGAGGAGGCCGGGCCCGCCCTGGACCGGCTCGCCGGCGCTGGGCTCCCGGTGGTCAAGACGCAGGCCTCCGCCGCCGTCGAGGTGGCCGACCCGCGCGACCCTCGGGCACGAGAGGCGCTGTCCGACTTCGCCGAGGACCGTTTCCTGCACCAGACGCGCGAGCTCGTGGGCGTTCGGGCGCGCGGGCGCGACGACCTGCCCGAGGCACTGGCCGGCCCCTACCCCCTGCCGGCGCGTGGGCCGTGGCGCACCCACTTCCACGTGCCGCTGCACGCCGAGGCCCGGCCGCCGCTGCGCATCACCCACGGCCACCTCACCGACGTGCTCGGCCACCTCTTCGGGGGCGATCGGGCGCTGACCGACCACGTCGAGGTGGAGACCTACACCTGGTCCGTGTTGCCGGAGGACCGCCGGCCCGCAGGCGAGGAGGCCCTCGTGTCCGGGATCGCAGCCGAGATCGCCTGGGCCCGCGACCGCCTCACAGACCTGGGTCTGGAGCCCGTGTGAGCGCCACAGCCGACCCCGCTTCCCACCCCGACGGAAGGGATGCCATGTCCTCAGCCGAACCCCGCCTGCTCGTGGTCGACGCGGTCGGGCTCACCCCCAAGCTCCTGCAGCACGCGCCCCGACTGCGCGCGCTGGCCGAACGCGGGTGGCAGGCCCCGTTGGACACCGTGCTGCCCGCGGTGACCTGCACCGTGCAGTCCACGTTCCTGACCGGGCGCACCCCGGCCGGGCACGGCGCCGTCGCCAACGGGTGGTTCTTCCGCGACCTGGGCGAGGTGTACCTGTGGCGCCAGCACAACCGGCTCGTGCAGGGCGAGAAGGTGTGGGAGACCGCGCGCCGCCACCGGCCCGGGCTGAAGGTGGCCAACGTGTGCTGGTGGTACGCGATGGGCGCCACCACCGACTGGACCATCACCCCGCGGCCGATCTACCACGCGGACGGACGCAAGTCCCCGGACTGCTACACACGCCCGCCCGAGCTGCACGGCGAGCTCACCGGGGAGCTGGGCCCGTTCCCGCTGTTCAACTACTGGGGGCCGACTGCATCACTTGCCTCCACCGAATGGATCGTCGCAGCCACCCGCCGGCTCATGCCGCGCGCCGACCTGACGCTGTGCTACGTCCCGCACCTGGACTACGACCTGCAGCGCCACGGCCCCGATTCCCCGCAGGCCCGGCAGGCGGCACGGGACATGGACTCCGCGCTGGCCCCGCTGCTGGACGACGCCGAGGCCGCCGGCGTGCGGGTCGTGGTTCTCAGCGAGTACGGCATCACCCCCGCCACGACCCCGGTGGACGTCAACCGGGAGCTGCGCCGGGCGGGCCTGCTCGAGGTCCACACCCAGGCCGGCATGGAGTACCTCGACCCGTGGGCCTCCCGTGCCTTCGCCGTCAGCGACCACCAGTGCGCCCACGTCTACGTGCGCGACGAGCAGGACGTGCCTGCGGTCGCCGGACTCCTGGAACGGGTCGAGGGCGTGGACCTGGTCCTGGACGAGAAGGGGCAGGCAGAGCACGGCCTGGACCACGAGCGCTCCGGCGAGCTGACCCTGGTGGCCGAGCCGGGCGCATGGTTCACCTACTACTACTGGCTCGACGACGCGCGTGCCCCGGACTTCGCGCGCGGGGTGGAGATCCACCGCAAGCCCGGCTTCGACCCGGCCGAGCTCTTCCTCGACCCGAAGGACCCGCTGGTCAAGGCTCGGGCGGCCGCGAACCTGGCCCGCAAGAAGGCCGGGCTGCGCTACGCCATGAACGTCGTCCCCCTGGACCCGTCGCCGGTGCGCGGGACCCACGGGCGCCGCACCGAGGACCCCGACGACGGTCCCCTCCTGATCTGCACCGACCCCGGCTCCGTCCGGGACAGCATCGCCGCCACCGAGGTGCGCGACCTCCTGCTCGGCCTCGTCGGGGTGCCGGACCCGGCGGGGCCGACCCCCTCCTGAGCCGACACCGGTCACTCACCCCCCCATCGACCCCGGAGGTCACGATGACCCGACCCGTCACCCTGTTCACCGGCCAGTGGGCCGACCTGCCGTTCGAGGAGGTGTGCTCGCTCGCATCCTCCTGGGGTTACGACGGCCTGGAGATCGCCTGCTGGGGCGATCACCTCGACGTCACCCGCGCGGCCGTGGACGACGACTACGTGCGCGACCGCCTCGACCTCCTGAAGCGCCACGGTCTGGGCGCGTGGGCGATCTCCAACCACATGGCCGGCCAGGCGGTCTGCGACGACCCGATCGACAACCGGCACCAGAACATCCTGCCCTCGCGCCTGTGGGGCGACGGCGAACCGGAGGGTGTGCGGCAGCGTGCGGCGGAGGAGATGCGTACGACCGCGCGGGCCGCAGCCAAGCTGGGTGTGGACACAGTCGTCGGGTTCTCCGGCTCGGCCAACTGGAAGTACGTGGCGATGTTCCCGCCGGTGGGCGCCGACGTCATCGAGGCGGGCTACCAGGACTTCGCCGACCGGTGGAACCCGATCCTGGACGTGTTCGAGGAAGTCGGGGTGCGGTTCGCTCTGGAGGTGCACCCCTCCGAGATCGCCTACGACTTCTGGACCGCACAGGCCGCGCTGGAGGCGGTCGGGCACCGGCCCTCGTTCGGGCTCAACTGGGACCCCAGCCACATGGTGTGGCAGGACGTCGACCCGGTCGGTTTCCTGTACGACTTCCGCGACCGCATCTACCACGTGGACTGCAAGGACGCCCGCATGCGGACCGGGGGCGGGCGCAACGCGCGCCTCGGGTCGCACCTGCCTTGGGGCGACCCGCGCCGAGGCTGGGACTTCGTCTCGACCGGGCGCGGGGACGTGCCGTGGGAGGCGTGCTTCCGGGTGCTGAACTCGATCGGGTACAAGGGTCCGATCTCGGTGGAGTGGGAGGACCCGGGGATGGACCGGCTCACCGGTGCTGCCGAGGCGGTGCGGTTCGTGCGCGCCAACATGTTCGACCCGCCCGAGGCCTCCTTCGACGCGGCGTTCTCCTCGGACTGACGCCGGTGGCCGAGCGGGCCGTCCGGGGGCGGCCCGCCCGAGGCGCCGGGCGCCCGCGTGCTCACATCATGGGGGCGATGACCACGCGGTAGCGCTCGCCCTCCCCGGCCGTGACGTCCTGGCGGAAGTCGTTGACCCGGTTGACGGAGCTCTGCACGTCGCCTCCGGAGATCGCATCGGCTCTCATCCCGGGGATGAACGCGTGCACGGCACGGACCGCTTCGTCCACTGCGACGGCGGTCTCGTGCCGGACGGGGGTGATCCGCCGGTCCTCCACGCGGCTGATGGCGATCCGGAACATACCGGTCTCCCTGAGGGGTTGGGGGTCGTCCCCGGCATTCTCCCTCACCTCTCCGACCCGTAGGAGCCGATCGCGGCCCGGGTGTACCGA
>NZ_ANBF01000219.1 GCF_000341025.1 Nocardiopsis salina YIM 90010
ACGGTTTTTCTTGGGAGGGGTCCTGTTTTGCGGGGCCCCTCTTTTTTTGTGTCTGCACTTGTGAACACGTGAATGGTGGCTTCGGTCTCTGGGGTGGGGCGGGAGAACGGTCGAACAAGGTTCGGTGGGAGAATCGGGTCATGACGAAGACAATTCCCTCCGAGCTGCTCTCCGCAGCCGAATCGGCCAAGGGTTTCATGCCCACCGAAGAAGGGACGGTCCTGTTCGAGACCGTTCTGGAGTATGCACACCTCGGGCCGATCGTGGAGATCGGCACCTATTGCGGTAAGTCCACGATCTTTCTGGGGGCCGCGGCACGTGAGACCGGAGCGAAGGTCGTGACGGTGGACCACCACCGCGGTTCCGAGGAACACCAGGTCGGATGGGAGTTCCACGACTCCGGGCTCGTCGATGCGGAGACCGGGCGGTTCGACACCCTTCCGCACTTCCGCCGAACCATCAGTGCAGCCGGCTTGGACGACGAGATCATCGCCGCCGTGGGTTCGTCCGTCGACGTGGCGTCGGTCTGGGGCAAGCCCCTCGGGATGCTCTTCATCGACGGTGGGCACAGCGAGCAGGTGGCACAGGACGACTACACGCACTGGATCCCGCATCTGGCCGACGGTGGCGCCCTGGCCATCCACGACGTCTTCCCCGACCCCGCCGACGGCGGCCGGCCGCCGTACAACGTCTATTGTCGGGCGATGGACTCCGGTCAGTTCGAGGAGGTCCGAGCGGTCGGCTCGATGAGAGTTCTGCGCCGCGCCGCCCGAGTGTGACCACGCTCTCCCCGATCCGTGTGGGGAGGTGCAACTCCGTACACGGTCTCCTTATGTGAGAGCAGCTATTCTCTGTTGGATCTGTGAGTGCTGGGCCACGCCGGCCAGTGAATGCACCAACACTCGATCTCCGACACGCATGTCGTGGGTAAGCCTTCGGTAAGAAGGTTGTGCATGCTCACGGATCCGGCCGTGCTGTGGTTACGGGCGGGTATCGTGTTGGTGAGGGTGCGGCGATGGCGGCGTTATTCCCCGAAATACCGCTTCGGTACTGATTCGACTGAACGATCAGGGGCACTCGCGCGTCGAACACCAGGACGGCATGGTGCCGTACATGACTTGATCATGGGGGCGGGGAGCTGAGCAAGAGCGCATACGGCGACGGCGGGACGGATGGGCAGCGTCCCGAGACGAACACGCCGGAGACGGACGAGATCTCTGCTGAAGAGCTGCCCAAGGAAACCGGGACCGACGGTGAGGCGCCCGAGACCGGAGACGGCCGGAGCGAGCCGACCGAGGACCTGGAGCGTGGCGACAGCGGGGATGATGACGAGCCCGCCGGCGAGGACGACGGGGGCGACACCGACGACGGCCCGGAACCGGAGTTCGTCCCGGGCGGTGCGTTCGCCTTCAAGACCAGCGGGACCTTCATGAGGGACCGCGTGGCGAAGAGCCTCGCCGAGCAGGGATTCGGGCCTGCCGGGGTCGCTTCCGAGGGCGAGGCCGCGGCGGAGGAAGGCGTTTCGGAGGACGGCGACACCGCTTCCGAGGGCGACGATGAAGCCGAGGAGGGCACCTCCGGCGATGCATCCGGGTCCTCCCCCGGCGACGGGACGTCGGAGGGGCATGAGCCCCGTGCTGCCGGGGAGAAGGACCCCGTCGGCGAGGCGGATCCGGATGCTTCTGGAACCGAGGACACTGACGCGACGGTCGACACCGCGTCCGGCGGGGCTGCAGCTGCCGCCGCGGCGGCGAGTTCGACCGCTGCCGGTGAGGGCGCGGAGAGTTCCGACGAGGGCGAGACGGACGATGCCGCAGCCGCGGGCATGCAGGCCGGCGACGATCAGGCCGACAGCGGCTCAGAGGGGCCGGACGAGGACAGCTCTGCGGAGAAGGGCGAGGACGGTTCCGACGACGAGGGATCGGACCGTGCCGATGGATCCGACAGCGCAGCTGCGGCCACGGCGGCCTCTGATTCCGACGGGACCGAGATCTCCGACAGGAAGCCCGACAGTGCGAAGATGAGCGCCGAGCGATCCGAGAAGGACACCGACGGTGAGGACACCGGCGAGCCCGACTCGGACGACGAGGACTCCGAGGGCGAGGCCGCCTCCGACACCGTCGACACAGGTGGTGCCGGTGCTGCCGCCGTCGCTGCAGCCGCTGCCGCGGGCGCGAGCACGGGCGCGACCGCAGCCGCAGCGGAGGCCGGCGGGGAGGGCGACAGCGGTTCCGTGTCCCCCGACGCGGATCCCGGGGAGAGCTCGTCCGAGGCCTCCGATGACGTCACAGCCGAAGGCTCGCAAGAGCACGGTCCAGCGGACGGAACGTCCGACGCCGAGGTGAGCAGCACCGCGGCGTCCGAGGGGACCGAATCCACCGAGAGTGCTGCGGACACAGACGGTGATGACGGCTCGCCTGCCACGCAGCCCTTCGCGCTGCCCGACCCCGATGAGGACACCGGATCCGCCGCCGAGAGCGGTGATTCCGCGTCGCAGGGGGGCACGGACGGGACCGAGGACGAGTCGAGGACCGAGATCTTCGCGGCCGCGCCCCCGCCGACCACCGAGCCGGTGGCGGGGCCCGCCGCCGGGGACGAGGACTCCACTGGTTCCGGCAGTGACGACAGCGCGTCGAGCGAGGACGGCTCCGACGACGCAGAGACCTCGTTCTGGCCCGCACCGCAGCGGTACTCCGATTACTCCCAGGAGAACGCATCCGAGTCCGGCGCCGCGGGTGAGGACGAGGGCTCCGGCGCTGCAGCCGCGACCGCCGGTGCTGCCGCCGCGGGCGCCGCAGGTGTCGCGGCCGCGGGTACTGCTCAGGCTGCGGATGGGGCCGGTGCAGGCCAGGCCGGTGCCGGTTCGGGGTCGGATGGCGCCGGCACCGACGGCTCCGAGGCCTCCGGCGGCCCCGGAGGGCCCAAGGGCCCGGGCTCCAAGGCCGACAAGAAGAAGAACCGGCCGATGTGGTGGCGCATCCTGCGTCCCGTGCTCATCGTCGTCGGTGTCCTGCTGATCCTGGGCATCGGCGGGGTGGGCCNAGGCCGAAGCCACCGACCAGGGCTCCACGTTCTACTTCGAGGACGGGGAGACCCAGTTCGCCGAACGCGGCACCAACCGCGATCCCGTCTCCTACGACGAGATGACCGCGGGTGGCGACCACGTCGTCGAGGCGATGATCTCCGCCGAGGACCGCGGGTTCTGGAGCGAGCCGGGTGTCTCCGTCAGCGGCACGGCCCGTGCCGTGTGGTCGACCGTCACCGGACAGCAGGTCCAGGGCGGGTCCACCATCACCCAGCAGATGGTGCGCAACTACTACGAAGGTGTCTCCCGGGACCAGTCGGTCGCCCGCAAGATCCAGGAGATCATCATCTCCATCAAGGTCGACCAGAACGAGTCGAAGGAGTGGGTGATGGAGCAGTACCTCAACACCATCTACTTCGGTCGACAGGCCTACGGGATCCAGGCGGCTGCCGAGTCCTACTACCACAAGGACGTCGACGAGCTCACGCCCGAGGAGGCCGCGTTCTTGGCGGCCGCGATCCAGCAGCCGCACCCGTTCGGCGAGGCCGACGTCCTGGACTCGACCGAGCCCCTCGAGCGCCGTTGGCAGTACGTCATCGACGGCATGGTCACCACCGGTGCGATCTCCGAGGACGAGGCCGCGGAGATGGAGTTCCCGGTCCCCGAGGCCGAACGCCCGGCCGACGGCACCGACGTGAGCGGCTACAAGGGCTACATGCTCCAGGAGGCGATGAACGAGCTCGAGCGGCTCGGCTTCACCGAGGACATGGTTCAGCGCCACGGGTACGAGATCGTCACGACCTTCGACGAGGACATGATGGAGGCCGCGCACGACGCGGTCGAGGAGACCGTCCCGCACGACACCGTACCCGAGGGCGTGAACCTGGGCATGACCACGATCGATCCGGAGACCGGCGAGGTCGTGGCGTTCTACGGGGGAGACGACTACCTCGAGAACCAGTACGACACGAGTTTCCACGGCGCCGCGCAGACCGGTTCGGCGTTCAAGCCGTACGTGCTCGCGACCGCTCTGGAGGAGGGCTACAGCCTCGATTCGAGGGTGGACGGACGCGGACCCCGCGACGTGCAGGGCTCCCGGGTGCAGAACGCCGGCAACGACCCCGGCGGCGTCATGAGCCTCACCCAGGCCACTGAGGAGTCCAACAACCTCGGGTTCGTGGAATTGGCCAGTGAGGTCGGGTTCGAGAACATCCGGGACACCGCCTACGCGTCCGGGTTCCCCGAGGGGAGCATCGACGACAACCAGCTGGTTCCTGTCATGCCGCTGGGCGCGGTGAGTGCGCGCCCGGTCGACCAGGCCAGCGGGTTCGGCACCTTCGCGAACGAGGGTGTGCACGTCGAGCCGCACGTGATCCGGGAGATCAACAACCCCGACGGGGAGAACGAGCGCCCCGAGGTGGAGAGCGACCGGGCCCTGGAGGAGTCCACCGCCGCGGACGTCACCCACGCGCTGGAGCAGGCCGTCAACAGCGGTACGGGCACGGCGGCGCGGTTGGACGGGCACCCGGCGGCGGGCAAGACCGGGACCACCGACGGCAGCGTGGCCGCCTGGTTCGTCGGGTACACGCCTCAGCTGTCGACGTCGGTGGGTGTCTACAGCGGGGACAACGAGAGCTTCTCGATCCCCGGGCACAACATCTCCGGTGGCGGCCTGCCCGCGACCCTGTGGAACAACTACATGTCGCGGGCGATGGAGGACTACGAGCCGGGCGAGTTCCCGCCGCCGGCCAACGAGGGCACGACGGAGAACTGGGCGCCGGACACCGCCACCCAGCAGCCGGAGGAGCAGCCCGAGGAGGAACCGCAGGAGCCTCAGGAACCGCCGGAGGAGGAGCCCCCGCCCGAGGACGAGCCGCCGGAGGAGGAGCCTCCGCCGGAGTTCCCGCCGCCGGAAGAGGACGACCCGGAGGTCCCGGAGCCGCCGGATGAGCCGGGTATCCCGGAGGACCCCGACGAGGGTGACCAGATGGCTCGCAGCGAGGACTGAGGCCGTCTCGCACGGAAGAGGGCGCCGCCGCCGTTCGGGCGGGGCGCCCTCTTCTCGTGTTCGGTCCGGGGCGGATCAGGGCACGGCGGCACGGTCCCACGTGTGCAGGAAGACGCGGGATCCCTCGGTGGTGCGGGTGAGGGCGTCCACGGCCAGGATGACGGCCGCCGACGTCCAGGTGCTGCGTTCCACGGGCCACCGGACCTGTTCGGCGAACTGGTACCCGGTCCAGTACACGCCGTCGTCGGGATCGCGCAGGTGCTGCACGTCCCGCAGGATCCGGGTCCCGGCGTCTGCCTCGCCCATGGCCGCGAGTGTGAGCACCAGCTCCGAGGACTCGGCGGCGGTCACCCACGGCTGATCGCTCACGCACCGCACGCCGAGGCCGGGCAGGACGAAGGTGTCCCAGCGCTCGTTGATGCGTTCCTTGGCCGCGGTCCCCTCCACCGCCCCGCCCAGGACCGGGTAGAACCAGTCCATCGAGAAGCGGCTGCGGTCGGCGAAGAGCCCCTCGTGGCCGTTGATGAGATCGGCCAGGCGGTCGGCCGCCTCCGTCCACGCGGGCCGGGGCGTACCGAGGCGGTCGGCCAGCGCAGCACCGCACCGCAGCGCGTGGTGCACGCTCGCGCACACCGTCAGCAGCGAGTGGTCGCCGGGGGTGCCGTCCTCCGAACGCGCCCACAGGACCTCCCCGTGGTCCCCGCGCAGCGCCAGCACGAACTCCAGCCCGTTCTCCACGGTCGGCCACAGGCGGTGCGCGAACCCGGTGTCGCCTGTGGTGAGAAGGTGGTGGAACGCGCCCACGGCCGGGTAGGCGGCGTGGTTGGCCTCCCGCAGCGCAGTGGCGGGTTCGCCTTGTCGGAACTTGGCCGGCCACCCGCCGTCCGGGCGCACGGAGGACTCCAACCACAGGTAGGCGCGCCGCGCCGCATCGGCGTGCTCAGCCACCTCCAGCCCGGTCACGGTGAGGGCCATGGCGCACTCGACGTGGTCCCACACGTCGGTGTGGCCGCCCGGGAACCACGGGATCGCACCGCCGGGCTCCTGGCAGCGCACCAGGTAGTCCGCCGAGCGCCGGAGCTGGTCGCCCGTGAGCACACCCGGCAGGCGCAGCTCGGCCGTTCCCGGGCCAGGGGCGGTCATCTGCGGCCTCACGCGCTGTCGAGCGGTTTGCGCACGTACACGATCACGCTCTTGCCGATGACGGGATCGAGGACCTTCTCGGCCATCCGCGTGACCTTGGGGGCCTGCAGCATGTCCCACACGAGCAGCTCGTGGTAGGCCTTGGCCATCGGGTGGTCGTCGTTGTCGGTGCCCACTGCGCACTTGATCCACCAGTACGGCGCGTGCAGGGCGTGCGCGTGGTGGTGCGGGCCGATCACGAACCCGGTCGCTTTGAGCTTGGCCTCCAGCTCGGCGCGGGTGTAGATGCGGATGTGCCCGCCCTCGTTGGTGTGGTAGTCCTCCGACAGCGCCCAGCACAGGCGCTCGGGCAGGAAGCTGGGCACGGTCACGGCCGCGATGCCGCCCGGGCGCAGCACCCGGTACAGCTCCTTCATGGCGGCGATGTCGTGTGGCAGGTGCTCGAAGATCTCGGCGGCCACGACACGGTCGAAGCTGCCGTCGTCGAAGGGCATGTCGAGGGCGTCACCCTTGACGGTCTCGGCGGTCGCGGACGCGGGCGCCTCGCCCTCGGTCTTCATGGCGCCGAACATGGTCTCGACCTCGGCGAGGTCCTCGACGTTCTGGTCGAAGGCGACCACGTCCGCGCCGCGGCGGTAGACCTCGAAGGCGTGGCGGGGGGCCCCGCNGAAGAGGGAGAAGTCGACGGTGATCAGTGGAGGCTCCTAGGGCGAGTCGGGTCGGTGCTGGTCGGGTGCGGGGCGGCCCCGTCGATCGTGGCGGCGTAACGCCGGGCGGTCAGCTCCGCGACGGCGCGCCAGGTGAAGCGTTCCTGGACCCGGTCCCACGCGGCGGTACCCATGCGGGCCCGTTCCTCGGGGTCGTCCATGAGGGTGCCGATCTCCTTGGCGAGGAGTTCGTCGTCTCCGGGGGCGATGAGGCGGCCGGCTTCGCCGTCGGTGCCCACCACCTCGGGCAGGGCTCCGGCGTGGCTGGCGATCAGAGGGGTCCCGCACGCCATCGCCTCCACTGCGGGCAAGGAGAAGCCTTCGTAGAAGGACGGGACAACGGCGACCTCGGCGGAGGCGATGAGGTCACCCAGGGCGGTGTCGTCGATGCCGCTGACGAACTCGACACGGTCGCGCAGGCCGAGTTCGTCGACGAGGCGGTCGGTGGGCCCGTCCTCACGGGGTTTGCTCACGACGGTGAGGGTGATGTCGCGTTCCTCCGCCAGACGGGCGGCGGCGCGCAGGAGCACGGCCACGCCCTTGAGGGGGCTGTCGGCGCTGGCGGTGCACACGATGCGGCCCGGCACGCGTGCGGTGTCCGGGCGGGGGTGGAAGTGGCGGGTGTCCACGCCCAGCGGGGTGACCTCCATGCGGTCGGGGTGCACACCGAATTCGCGGGCGATGTCGTCGGCGGAGGAACGGGACGGAACCAGGATCGGATCGAGCTTGCGGGCCACGCGCGCCTGCATGCGCACGAAGGCGTACCAGCGGCGCTTGGAGAGCTTCTGCAGCCCCCGGGCCTCCTCGAGCTCGATGCGGCGGTCGACGCTGATGGGGTGGTGGATGGTGGTCACGAGGGGGAGCCCGGCCGCGCGGATGCCGAGCATGCCCCGGCCGAGCGTCTGGTTGTCGTGGACCACGTCGAAGTCGTCCAGGCGGCGGCGCAGTTCCCGATTGGCACGAAGCGAGTAGGTGAGGGGTTCGGGGAACCCGGCCGTCCACATGGTGGCGACCTCGAGCACGTCGATCCAGTCGCGCCACTCGCGCAGGGGCGGGGTGACGAAGGGCGCGGCGTCGTTGTAGAGGTCGAGCGAGGGGATCTTCTCCAGCTTCACACCCTCGTCGAGCACGGGGTAGGGCTGGCCCGACAGGACCGTGACGTCGTGGCCGAGCGCGGCGAGTTCGCGGGACAGGTGCCGGACGTAGACACCCTGTCCGCCGACGTGCTGCTTGCTCCGGTAGGAGAGCAGGGCCACGCGTAGGGGGCGCGTGTGGGAGGGCCGTGGGCTCGGTCCCGTGTTGTCGACCGGCAGGGTCAAGAGTCCACCTCTTCGTCGGTTCGCTGGCCCGTCCCGCCTGTGGCCCGCCGTCGGCCCGG
>NZ_ANBF01000220.1 GCF_000341025.1 Nocardiopsis salina YIM 90010
CGGCAGTTGGGTCAGGTGCGGAGGGCGGGCCGGGGTCTGGGGCCGGATCTTATGCGGGGGCTGCGTGGTCGGTGACGGCGGCCCACAACGGGAGGTCGGGGGTGCCGGCGCGGGTGGCACGCCCGCGTTCCTCGAGCAGGCGGAGGTGGGCGACGGTCTCGGCCGCTGCCATGTGCCGGGCGCGCACGCGCATGTCGCGCCAGGGGCGGCGCCACGTGAGGCCGGAGGTCACCTGCCACAGGGTCGCTCGGCCCTCGTGGCGGAGGAGGGACGACATCTCGTCCAGGCGCTCCTCGTGGTGGTCCGCGATGGCCCCGGTGCGTTCGGCGAGGCCGGTGAAGCGGTGTTCGTGTGAGGGAAGGCACAGGAGCCGGTCGGCCTCGGGGATGCGGCCGGCGGGGG
>NZ_ANBF01000221.1 GCF_000341025.1 Nocardiopsis salina YIM 90010
GGGGTCGCCGTCGGTGGAGAGAAGGGGGAACTGGCCCACGTGCGGGGTGATGCGGGGCAGGACGTGGTCGCCGGTGAAGAAGACGTCGGCGTCGTCCAGGTGCAGGCACAGGTGTCCGGGGCTGTGGCCGGGGGTCCACACGGCGCGCAGGCTGCGTCCGGGCAGGTCGACAGTATCGCCGTCCTTGAGGGCCAGGTCGGGCACGGCGGAGGGTTCGGGGAGGTCGGTCTCGGTGGCGAAGGCGGCCAGGTCCTCCTCCGGGAATCCGGCGCGGCGGAGCTGGTCTGCCAGGGCGGCGACCCGGTTCTCGGCGGGTTCGGCGGCCAGGCGTTCGGTGACCTCGATGTCGGCGGGGTGCATGGCGATCCATGCCCCGGAGGCCGTGCGCAGACGTCCGGCCAGGCCGGCGTGGTCGGGGTGGAAGTGGGTGAGTACAGCGCCCCGGACGCCCTCGATGCTGTGGCCGGTCTGTTCGACGGCACGGGTGAGGGCGTCCCAGGACTCCTCGTGGTTCCAGCCGGTGTCGACGAGGGCCGCTCCGTCGTCGCCGGAGACGAGGTAGACGTAGGTGAAGCCGAGCGGATTGCCGGGGATGGGCACCGGCAGGCTCCAGACGCCGTGGTCGAGCTCCTCGACCCGGGGCATCTCGCGCATCCTGACACCTCTCCAATCGAAACCGAATCGGATTCGATGATACTGGCGCGGGTGTCGGGCGACCTGGGCAGGTCGGGATCGACGGGGCGACCCCAGTGAAATAGAACATATTCTATTGAGTCTGGGCGGAAGGGTGGAAACTCTCTTCCAACTCTCGTACAGCCTCTGCCACGTCGCACGATGAGGCGCGGATCATGGGTTCGATCGGCTGCGCGCGCGGGAATGGCTCGGATAACGTGTTCTCATCGAGGCGCCCGCGCGGAGGCTGCGGCGCCGATGAGCTGGGTTCCAGGACCGCGGCGGACGGGCAGCGCGCGGGCCGAAGAGGAATGGGAGAGATCCTGTGGCCGTGCAGGCGCCGACCGGAACGCTGTCGCGAAGTCAGACCCAGCGTCGCAAACGCATCGTGCAGACCGCTGCGGCGCTGGCCGTGCGCGGCGGTGTCGAGGCCATGCAGATGCGTTCGGTCGCCGAACGGGCCGGGGTCGCCCTGGGCACCCTCTACCGCTACTTCCCGTCCAAGATGGACCTCGTGGTCGCCGTGGTGACCGAGGAGCTCGACCTGCTCGAGGGCGGGATCGTGCGTCGCCCGCCCACGGCCGAGACCCCTGCCGGGCGCGCCGTCGACGTGCTGCTGCGCGCCACCCGCGGGCTCATGCGCGAGCCCGAGCTGGCCGACGCGCTCGTGCGTTCCCTGATCATGGCCGAGGTCAAGATCGAGTTAGACGTGCGCATCTCCGACCTGGTCTGGCGCGTGGTCACCGGGGCCCTGGACACCGATGATGAGGGTCGGCCGGTCGAGCCGGTGGACCGCCACGACGAGGGGTACGTGCTCGTCGGGTCGCTGACCAGCGTGTGGATCTTCGAGCTCGTGGAGATCCTCAAGAGCCGACGCAGCGTCGACGAGGCCGAGGAGCGCCTGCACCTGACCGCGGAGAGGCTGCTCGCCGACTTCTGACCCCGGACGGGCGGAGGATGCGCCCGGTGTGTCCGGGGCGCATGCTCCGGGCGCTATGTGTCGTTCGGGCCGAGGAACAGGTCCAGCAGGCCGCCGATGACCCCGCTGCGGCCTCCGTCCTCCTCCGGTGACTCCTCCTCGGGCGCTTCCGGAACCTCGGGGGCGCCGGGGTCCGGGTCGGACCCGCCCGGGTCCTCGTCATGCGGCGGATCGGGCTCCTGTGTGGCCGGGGGCGGGTCGGGCGATCCACCCTCGCCGTCCCGGTCCTCGTCGCCGCCCTCGCCGGGCGACCGCGGTGGGCTCGGCTCGGAATCGGGCCCGCTCGCCCCGTCACCGGGGGGCTGCGTCCCTCCGGTCTCGCCCTCGGTGGGGGAGGCGCTCGCCCCCGGGTCCTCGCGCAGCGCCGGCCCGGGAGCGTCGTCGGAGGCCGTCGGATCCGCACCCGAGACCGGTGGGGAGGGGTCGGGCCCTGTCGCTTCCGGGCCCACGACGGTCGCGGGACCCCCGAGCGCGCTCGCCCACAGCCACAGCCCGACCGCTGCGGCCACCGTGGCCAGACCCGACACCACAGGGAGCACACGCCGAGGACGTTCGGGTTCGACCGGCGCGGGCGACTCGCCGGGAGCGGCGAGCGAGGCGGTGTGCTCGGAGCGCACCGGGTGGTCGGCCGTGGTCAGGCGGTCCTCCGGCAACGGCCGGGGGAGGGGCACGGCCACCGCGGCTCCGCGGCCCCGCTCGCCCTCGGCCGGCGTACCGGGGCCGGCCCCCGACTCGTCGGGGCTCTCGGATGCGGCGGGCGTGCGCACTCGATGGGCTGGGAAACCGGAATCGTCGAGCGGACGCATCGCCGCGGCGATCCGCTCCCGCACGACGGTGAGCCCGGGGTCGGTGGAGCCGGCGAGAACCTCGCCGCGCAAGCCCGGTGGAGGGCCGGGTGGACGCAACTGTTCCAGGGCGGCCGCCACCCGCTCGGCCCGGTGCCGCCGCAGGGTCGCAGGTGCGTGCCCCTCGTCCTCCTCCAACGGGTCGGGAGCGTTTCGGAGCCCGTGCAGGTTGTCGGCGGCCCGTCGCACCGCGGAACGGGTCAGCTCCACACACATGCCGGGGGACAGGCCCAGGATCCTGGACGTGTCGGCCGGGGACAGCCCGTGGCGCAGGTCGAGCTCGACCAGCTCGCGGTGGCCGGCGGGCAGGTTCGCGTACATGCGCCCGACCGGCTCCTCGGCCGCGACGGTGGCCAGGTCCGTGTAGGGACACGAGCGTGCGAGCCCCCGCTGCTGGCATGCGGTGCGGGTGAGGGCGTAGAGCCAGGGGGTGCGTGCGGTGCCCGGGGCGCGTTCGCCGTCCAGGATCGTTGCGGCCACGAGCGCGTCGTGCACCGCCTCCGTGGCGCGCTCCGCGTCCCCGCCCAGCAGCGACCAGGCGTACCGGTACAGCGGAGCGGCGAAGGCGTCGTGGAATGTGCGCGCGTCGGCGCCCGTCGGTTCGCCGGATTCGGTCCCTATGGTCACGATTCTCCCCCCGCTCTCTCCGTGACGCTAGCGACGCGTGCCCGGTGGCGTGGGGGAATCGGTGAGCTGTGTCCTGAAGGTAAGGGTTCTGTTACCCCTACCTTCGGGTAGGAGGGCGGGTCGCCCCGGGGCGGTGCCCCGGAAGCCGTCCCGAGACGCGCCGCGGGTCACTCCCCGCCGCGGGATGGGCTGCCGATGGAGACCATGCGCTCCACGGAACGCCGCGCCCGCTCGGAGACCCCGGCGTCCACCGTGATCTCCGTGGTCCCGTGGCGCAGCGAGTTCAGCAGCTTCTCGGAGTCGATCATCTTCATGTAGTGGCACTCGGCCCGGTCGTTGACCGCTTCGAACCGCGTCGTGTCGTTGGCGTTGCGCAGCTGGTGCAGCATCCCGGTCTCGGTCGCGATGAGCACCTTGGCCGCGTCGGTCTGCTCGGCCGCGTCCAGCATGCCGCCGGTGGAGAGCACCTTGACGCGCTCCTGCGGCACCGCACCGCTGCCCACCAGGTACAACGCCGATGTCGCGCACCCGCACTCGGGGTGCACGAAGACCTCCGCGTCGGGTTCGGCGTCCACGCGCTCGCGCAGGGTGTGTCCGTCGATGCCTGCGTGCACGTGGCACTCGCCCATCCACACGTGGATGTTCTCCCGACCGGTGACCCGCTTGACGTGTGCGCCCAAGAACTGGTCGGGCAGGAACAGGATCTCCCGGTCCTCGGGGATCGACCGGATAACGTCGGCGGCGTTGGACGAGGTGCAGCAGATGTCGGTCTCGGCCTTCACCGCCGCCGTCGTGTTGACGTAGGCGACGACCACGGCACCCGGGTGCTCGGCCTTCCACGCCCGCACGTCCTCGGCGGTGATGGTGTCGGCCAGGGAGCAGCCGGCGTTCGGGTCGGGCAGGAGCACCGTCTTCTCCGGGGCCAGGATCTTGGCGGTCTCGGCCATGAAGTGCACGCCGCAGAAGACGATGGTGCGCGCCTCGACCTGCGCGGCCAGTCGGGACAGCCCCAGGGAGTCGCCGGTGTGGTGGGCCACGTCCTGGATCTCGGGGCGCTGGTAGTTGTGCGCGAGGATCACGGCGTCGCGTTCCTCGGCCAGGCGGCGGACCTCCTCGGCCCAGGCCTGTCTGTTCGTGGTGTCGGTCGCGGTGGCTGCCATGGCGCTACTCCCTCGGGGCGGAAGCACGGTGCCGGTGACCGTGCAGGGGGCGGTCCATGCCCTGAGCAGAGTTTTCGTCTGTCAGGCACAAACTCCGTGAACCTTAACATGGTGCTCGACGGAAGGGACAGGGTGGATATCCCGCACGCGAACGCACCAGCCGTACCAGCAGCCGACGAGGGCGGCCCCGGTCAGCAGCAGCCCCCGAGGTTCGGCCACGAGGCACTCGCCGTCGTGCTCCAGATCCGCGAGGGTGAGCTGTGCGTCCTGCTCTGGCGCCGCGCGCTGCCCCCCTACGAGGGGTTCTGGGCTCTGCCCGGCGGTGCGCTCGGGGCCGGTGAGGACCTGGGTGTGTCCATCCGCAGGCAGCTCGCACAGAAGGTCGACGTGCGCGACCTCGCCCACCTCGAACAGCTCGAGACCCGCAGCGACCCCGAACGCGATCCCCGCCGCCGTACCCTGGCCACCGCCTACCTCGGCCTCGTGCCCGCCGACGTCGACCCGATCGTGCCTGCCGACACGGGCTGGCACCCCGCCGCCGACCTGCCCGCCATGGCCTTCGACCACGCCTCCGTCGTCCGCTCCGGTCGCCGCAGGCTGCGCGCCAAACTCGGCTACACCAACGTCGGTTTCGCGCTCGCCCCGCCGGAGTTCACCATGTCCCAGCTCTCCGGCTACTACCGCTCGGCGCTGGGACACGACGTCGCCGCCACGAACCTGCGACGGGTGCTGCTGCGGCGCGGACAGATCGAGGAGACCGGACGTTCGGTGCCCTCGGGACGCTCCGGTGGCCGGCCCGCGGCGCTCTTCCGTTTCCGCGACCGGAACCTGCAGATCACCGACGAGTTCGCGGTCCTGCGCCCGCCGAATGCGCCCTGAGACGCGGGTACACTCCCAGACCGTGAGCATTCGTACCGTGGTGTTCGACGTCGGTGAGACGCTGATCGACGAGACCCGAATCTTCGCGCGCTGGGCCGACCGCATCGGCGTTCCGCACCTGGCCTTCTTCGGCACCATCGGCGGCGTCATCGCCTCCGGCGGAACCCACCTGGACGCCTTCCGCCTGTTCGTGCCCGGGTTCGACCTGGCCACCGAGAGCGCGCGCTGGCGCGACCAGGACCCCGACGGCCCGCGCGAACACTTCGGCCCCGAGGACCTCTACCCGGACGTGCGCCCCGGTTTCGCGGCCCTGCGCGCCCAGGACCTCACCCTGGTCATCGCGGGGAACCAGCCCCCCGAGGCCGGGCCGGCGCTGGAGGCCATGGACCTCGGCGTCTCCGGGATCGGCATCTCCGACGAGTGGGGCGTGGCCAAGCCCGACCCCGTCTTCTTCGACCGCACCATCGACCTGGTGCGCGAGGTCCGCCCCGGCACCGAACCCGGCGAGATCCTGTACGTGGGGGACCGCACCGACAACGACGTGCTCCCCGCCCGCGCCGCCGGGATGCACACCGCCCTGCTGCGCCGCGGGCTCTACGGCTACCGCCACGCCGAACGCTCCGACGCCGCCCGCGCGGACGTGGTCGTCAACGACCTGTTCGCGCTCGACACATGGATCGCCGAGCACAACCGCGCCTGATCCCTCCCGGGAACCGCGCTCTCCGCCCCGGTACCGCCCGATCTGCACCGTCCGCCCCGGGGCCGAACACACCGCCGTCCCACCGCCGGCCCGGTGGCCGCGCCCCCGGAACCCCTGCCCTGCCGGACTTGCGTGCGCTGCGGTGTGTCGCCCGTTTGATCCCTCCGAAGGTGGGTAACGTGCGAACCTGCGCACGGTCCGAACCCCCGCGGGGCCACCCCGACACCGTCCCCGAATGGAGACCACCCACCGATGATCACGTTCGAGGGCGCCGCCAAGCACTATCCGGACGGCACCGTCGCCGTGGCAGGCCTCGACCTCACCGTCGAGAGCGGCCGCACCACCGTCTTCGTCGGCCCCTCCGGAAGCGGCAAGACCACCTCCTTGCGCATGGTCAACCGGATGGTCGAACCCACCTCCGGGAAGGTCCTGGTCGACGGACGGGACGTGCGCTCCCAGAACCCGGCCCAGCTGCGGCGTTCCATCGGCTATGTCATCCAGCAGGCCGGCCTGTTCCCGCACCGCACGGTCCGCGACAACATCGCCACCGTCCCCCTCCTCCTCGGCCGGGGACGCGGCCGCGCCCGGGCCCGGGCCGCCGAACTCATGGACCTGGTCGGACTCGAGCCGTCCCAGGCCAAGCGCTATCCCCACCAGCTCTCCGGTGGACAGCAGCAACGCGTGGGTGTGGCCCGCGCCCTGGCCGCCGATCCGCCCGTTCTGCTCATGGACGAGCCCTTCAGCGCCGTCGACCCCGTGGTGCGCACCGGGCTGCAGGACGAGCTCCTGCGCCTGCAGGCCGAGCTCCGCAAGACGGTCGTCCTCGTCACCCACGACATCGACGAGGCCGTCAGGGTCGGCGACCGGATCGCGGTCTTCCGCCCCGGTGGGGAACTCGCCCAGTACGACACCCCCGAACGCCTGCTCACGCACCCCGTCGACGACTTCGTGGAGTCCTTCATCGGCTACGACCGCGGGGTGCGCCGCCTGGCGTTCTTCCCCGCGAACCACCTCTCCCTGCGCGAGGACGTGGTGCTGGACGACCAGGACACCGTCGAACGCGCCCTCAACACCGTCGACACCGCCGGGGAACCCTGGGCGCTCGTGGTCGACCAGCGCCGCCTCCCGCTCGGGTGGGTGGCCGCCGACCGTCTCCGGCGCGAACCCTCCGGCGTGGAGCTGGGACGGCTCGACCTCACCGCCTACGGACACACTTTCGACGTCGAACGCGACTCCCTGCGCGCCGCCCTCGACGCCGCGGTGCTCTCCCCGGCCGGGCGGGCCGTGGGTGTGGACGGCGACGGGCGGGTCCTGGGTGTCGTCTCCCAGGCCGACCTCGGTGGCGCGATCTGGTCGGTGTCCGGATGAACGCCGTGTGGGACTGGGGCTCCGGGATCGTCGACTGGGCGGTGGCCAACTGGAGCCACCCCGGCGACGGTGAACGCGGCGTGTGGCCCCTACTGGTCGAGCACGCGCGCCTGGCCTACGTGTCGATCCTCATCGGCCTGGCCCTGGCGCTCCCGCTCGGGCTGGCCTGCGTGCGCTGGACCCGCCTGTACCCGCCGGTGCTGACGGGCGTGAACGTGCTCTACGCCGTACCGTCCATCGCGCTGTTCTTCCTCATGCTTCCCTACACGGGATTCAGTGACTGGACGGCGATCGTGCCGCTGGCGCTGTACACCCTGGTGATTCTGTTGCCCAACGTGGTCGACGGCCTGCGCCAGGTCCCCGAACACGTGCGCCAGGCCGCCATCGCGATGGGGTTCGGTCCGATGCGGCGACTGCTCACCGTGGAGACGCCCGTCGCGCTCCCGGTCATCATCGCCGGCCTGCGGGTGGCCTCCGTCGCCACCATCAGCATGGTGAGCGTGGCCTCCCTCGTCGGGCTCGGAGGGCTCGGACAGCTCATCCTCAGCGAAGGGTTCCGCCGCCAGTTCGACGCCCCCATCGTCGTGGGCATCGTCCTGACCGTCCTGCTGGCCTTCGCCACCGACGCCCTGCTCGTGCTCACCCAACGCCTGCTCACCCCCTGGGCCCGCCGCGACGGCAGACGCGGCAAGCGACGGCACCGGGCCACCGTGCCCGCGGGTGAGGCCACCGCCGCCGACGCGGGCACCGACCCGACCCAGACCGCCGACTCCGGGAACGGGGCACGCCCATGGACGTCCTGAACGAGCTCGTGGCCTGGTTCTCCGACCCCGGCCAGTGGAGCGGGCCGGACGGAATCCCCGTGCGCACCGCCGAACACGTCCAGTACTCCCTGCTCGGGTTGCTGGTCGCCGCACTCATCGCGGTCCCGGTCGGCCTGCTCACCGGGCACACCGGGGTCGGGGGGTTCGCGACCGCGAGCCTGGCCAACTTCGCCCGCGCCCTGCCCACCATCGGGGTGCTCTTCCTCATCGTGCTGGCGGCCGGCATCGGGCTGGTGCCAGTGGTCACCGCGCTGGTCGCACTGGCCGTCCCGCCGATCCTGGTCAACACCCACGAGGGCGTGCGCCAGGTCGACCCGGCCCTCAAGGACGCCGCGCTCGGCATGGGCATGCGCGGAGGCCAGGTCCTGCTGCGCCTGGAACTGCCCGTGGCCGTCCCGCTGGTCGTCAACGGCCTGCGCACCGCTGCCGTGCAGGTCGTGGCCACCGCGACCATCGCCGCCTACGTCGGAGTGGGCGGGCTGGGCCGCTACATCGTCGACGGGCAGGCCCGCCAGGACCTCACGATGATGCTCGGCGGTTCCGTCCTGGTGGTGCTCCTGGCCGTGGTCACCACCCTGCTGTTCGCCGGTCTGAGCCGACTCCTGGTCGCACCCGGACTGCGATCCCTGGCCGCCGCCCACAGGTAGCGGCCCCCGACCCGGTTCCACCCACGTGAGGAGCAACCACATGCGCAACGGGATCACCCTCGCCGGACTGCCCCTGACCGTGCTCGTGCTGAGCGCGTGCGGGGCCAGTGACCCCTTCGAGGGCGACGGCGGGGAAGGCGGCGGCAACGGGGAGGGCGGCGGTGCAGAGGCCGGCACCGTCGTCATCGGATCCGCGGACTTCCCCGAGAGCACCCTGCTCGCCGAGGTCTACGGCCGGGCCATGGAGGCCCGGGGCGTGGACGTGGAGTACCAGCTCAACATCGGCAGCCGGGAGGTGTACTACTCCCAGGTGGAGGAGGGCAACCTCTCGGTCTTCCCGGAGTACAACGGCGCGATCCTGGCCTACCTGGACGACGACGCTCCCAGCGGCAGCCCGGAGGAGACCGACGCGGCCGTGGAGGAGGCGCTGCCCGAGGGACTGGAGGTCCTCGAGTCCTCCGAGGCCGAGAACAAGGACTCGGTGACCGTCAGCCAGGAGATCGCCGACGAACACGACCTGGAGAGCCTCGCCGACCTCGAGGGCGTCGCGGAGGACCTGACCATCGGCGGCCCGCCCGAGTTCGAGACCCGGCACCAGGGCCTGGAAGGCCTGGAGGACGTCTACGGGGTCGAGTTCGGCGAGTTCCGTTCCCTGGAGGTCGCGCTCCTGACCCAGGCGCTGCTGGACGACGACATCCAGGCCGCGAACCTGTTCACCACCGACCCGCAGATCGCCGTGGAGGACTTCGTGGTCCTGGAGGACCCGGAGAACGTGTTCGGCGCGCAGAACGTCACGCCCCTGGTCAACTCCGAGCAGGTCGACGAGACCGCGCGCGAGGCCCTGAACGCGGTCTCGGCGGAGCTGACCACCGAGGAGGTCACCGCGCTCAACGAACGGGTGGTCGTGGACAACGAGAACGCCTCCGACGTGGCCCAGGACTGGCTCGCAGAGGCCGGCCTGGACTGATCGGAAGAGGCGTCCGGAGACCGAGGCCCCGGGAGAGCGGACCCGCCCTGCAACGCCGCGGGGCCCCGCTCCCGTCCCGGCCGCGGGGCCCCTACGCGAGCGGACCGTGTCAGTCGATGGCGTGGTAGCGGCCGACGCGGCGCACCAACGCGGCCCCTTGTCCACGGACCGCGGGCATGCCGATCACGTCGGCGAAGAAAACCGTGTGGTCGCCCACCTCGACGGTGTGCCGCACCCGGCACTCCATCGCCGCGAGCGCCTCCTCCAGCACCAGCGCCCGCGTGTGCTCGCCGCGGGTGTGCGGCTGGTTGGCGACCAACAGGCGGGCACTGGGGCGCCCCTCGGCGGCGAAGCGCCCTGCCAGCGCCTTCTGCGGAGAACCCAGCACGTTCACGGCGAAGGCCCCCACCTCCGCCATCACCTCGGCCATGTAACCGGAGGAGTCCACACTCACCGAGACCACCGGAGGCTCGGCCGAGATCGACCCGAAGGCGGTCACGGTCGCGCCGATGTCGTCGCGTCCGTCGGCCACGGTCACGACGGTCACCCCCGTCGCGACCGCGGACATCGCGTCCAAGTACTCGCTCACTGCTGTCCCGTCCCCCGTCTCGTACGTCGTGCGGCGCCGATCAGCGCAGGTCCCAGTATCCCGGCATGGTCAGCGGCCCTGCGTCGGGCAGCCCCAGGCGTGCGGCCGCGCCCGCCAGTGTGCCCCAGGGACTGAGGGTGGTCTCCGGGTCGGAGGCGGCCAGGTCCTCGCTCGACTCGTGCTGGCGCAGGCGGTCCAGCGGGTGCGGACGCGGGAACGCGCGTACGGGCAGGGCGCCCTCGCCGATGCGGTCGCGAACCATGCGCACCGCGGTCTCCAACCCGCCGAGCTCGTCGACCAGGCCGCGCTCCCGGGCATCGGCGCCGGTCCAGATACGGCCCTTGGCGACCTCGTGGATCTCGTCCCACGTACGGCCGCGGGCGCGCGCGACCTTGGCCACGAAGTCGTCGTAGGTGCTGTCCAGGACCGCGTTGATGCGTTCCCACTCGGAGTCCGTGAAGCGGCGGTCGGGGTGGAACATCCCGGCGTGCTCGCCCCGGCCGACCGAGTCGGTGGTCACGCCCAGGCGCTCCAGGAGCTTGCCGTAGACGGGCTTTCCGGTGATCACGCCGATGGAGCCGGTGATGGTGCCGGGCTGGGCCACGATCGCGTCCGATCCCAGGGCCACGTAGTACCCGCCGGAACCGGCCACACCACCCATCGTGGTGACGACGGGCTTGCCGGCCTCCTTGGTCAGCTCGCTCTCACGCCGGATCAGGTCGGAGGCCACCGCGGAACCTCCGCCGCTGTCGACCCGGAAGACCACGCCCCTGACCTGCGGGTCCTGACGGGCCGCCCGGAAAGCCGCGCCGACGGTGTCCGAACCCATGACGGTGCCGCCCGACAGCGGGGAGCGCCGGGACCTGCCCAGGGTGATGGCGCCCGAGGCCGAGATCACCGCGATGTGGCCGGGGCCTCCGGCGACCCGGGGGCGCGGGGGAGGGGTGTGCCGACGGTGGTAGCGGGTGACGAACTGCAGGTGCGGTGCTGCGTCGCGCTCCTCGGCCACCTTCTCCAACAGGTCGGAATAGACCTGGTCGCGGTAGCCGAGCTGGTCCACGAGCCCGGCGTCCAGGGCCTCCTCGGCCAGGACCGGTCCGCTTCCGACGAGCTCGCGCACCCGCTCCTCGGTGAGCCCGCGGGCCTCGGTGATGCCCTCCACGAGCTGGGCGTTGAACGAGTCCAGCAGCGCATCGACGGCCTCGCGGTGCGCGTCGGTGAACCCGGTCTCGGTGTAGGTGTCCAACGCGCTCTTGTACTCGTGGCGCCGGCCGACCTCGAACTCCACGTCGAGCTTGTCCGTGGCGCCCTTGAGGAAGAACTGCTGCCACTGCAGACCGGTGAGCCCGACCATCCCGGTGGGCGCCAGCACGATCTCGGAGAAGGCGGTGGCCATGTAGTAGGGCAGGTTGCCGTTGCCGCCCTCGCCGAAGCTGTCGGCCCAGGCCACGGCGGGCTTGCCGGTGGAGCGGAAGTCGGCGATGCAGTCCCGCAGCTCCTGGGCGCGCGCCAGTTGGAAGGAGCGCGCGTCGACCCGCACCACCAGCGCGGCCACGTGCGGGTCGCGCGCACCGCGGCGCACACCCTCGACGACCTCGAGGTAGTGCTGCTTGCGCCGGTTGAGGAGCTGGCCGATGGGGTCGCCGGGGTTCTCGTCGACCACCCCTTCGGACAGGTCGAGTTCGAGCACGACGGGCGCCTTGGGGCCGGGCGCGAACCGCTTCAGGGACAGGGGTTCCGTGATCTTCGCGAGGTCCACCATGGGCTCACCCTAGGTCCTGCCTGCGGGCGCCGCATTACCCCTGAGGCAACCGCAGGCACGCTGAGACGCTCTGGATCCCGCTGTCCAGGAGGGTGCCGGACCCGGGAGTCCGACCGCAGGAGTCACCCCGGCCCCACTGGGGTGGGTTGTCGGCCTCGTCCCCTCCGGTCCGGTGCGCGTGCCGTGTCGGATGGCGCTAGGGTTCGGGTCGGATCTGTTCCGGAACAGGCACACGGCTTTGAGAGGGACGACATGGCGGGCACGACGGGTGGGGCTGTCCACAGGAGACTGCGCGGACGCGTCGGCGCAGGCACGGGGGCTGCCGCTGCGGCGGTGCTGGTGCTCGGTGCCTGCGGCGGCGACGGAGGCTCCCTGGAGGATGTCGAGCTCCAGGCCGGCGAGGGCGGGATGATGCCGCCCGTGGCCCCGGAGGGCTCGGAGGGTACCGAGGCCCTCGACGTCGACGGTGTGAGCATCGAGGCTCCCGAAGACTGGGAGGTCCAGAACGAGGGCGGCACCCTGTGTCTGACCCCTCCCGGCCAGCCCGCCTGCGCGTACGGGTCGATCCAGCTCTTCACCGGCGCCGCCGACCAGCACCCGCAGAACTGGCCGCTGCAGGGCGAGGCCTTCAGCGACGACGACGGCTGGGCGGACAACACCGACAGCTGCCGCAGCCTCAACACCGCCGCCTCGGGCAACATCGACGTCGAGGGGGCCGAACTCACCAATCCCGGAGAGTTCGCCACGCACGCCGACGACCTGAAGTCCCACCACGCGGTCTGGAACGTCTCCTGCGTCAACGGCGACGAGTTCGAGGTGCGCATGTGGTTCCTGCCGGTCTCCGACGTGCTCCTGTACGTCTGGTCGGCCGACCCGCAGCACGACCAGCTCTACGACGAGGTCGCCGCGTCCATGGACACCACCGGCCACGACGGCTGAACCCCCGACGGATTCCCAGTTCCGGTGCCTACGCGGTCCTCGGAGGCCATAGGCTCGTAGTCGTCACACGACGAACAGTTCAGCTACGGCGCGGATGCGGGGTGCAGCCTGGTGACCATCATGGGAGCGGCGGAACGGATCGGACAGTTCACACTGGACAACGGGCTCCGGTTGGTGACGGCGCCCGCGTCCACCGGCCAGGTCGCCGCCGTGAACCTCTGGTACGGGGTCGGGTCGCGCCACGAGGTGCCCGGCCGCACGGGGTTCGCGCACCTTTTCGAGCACCTGATGTTCCAGGGCAGCGGGAACGTCGCCAAGGCCGAACACTTCGACGTCGTGGAGCGCCTGGGCGGTGACATCAACGCCTCGACCTCCACCGACCGCACCAACTACTTCGAGACGGTGCCCACCCACGCCCTGGACCTGATCCTGTGGCTGGAGGCCGACCGCCTGGCGTCACTACGGGAGGGCATGACCCAGGAGGTGCTGGACAACCAGCGCGACGTGGTCAAGAACGAGCGCCGTCAGCGCTACGACAACCAGCCCTACGGCACCGCCCTGGAGCGCATCCTGCGCCTGGCCTACCCCGAGGGCCACCCCTACCACCACCCCACGATCGGCTCGATGGCTGACCTGGACGCCGCGGACCTCGACTACGTCAAGTCCTTCCACAAGGCCCACTACGGGCCCGACAACTGCGTTCTCACCGTCGTCAGCGACCTCGAACCCGAGGACGTCCTGGCGCGTGTGGAGAAGTTCTTCGGCGCCGTCCCGGCCCGTGACGCCCTGCCCGAGGTCCCCGACGCGTCGCTGAACTCGTCCCTGGGAGGCCCGGTGCGCGACGCGGTCACCGAGACCGTGCCCGCCCCCGGCGTGTTCGTCGGCTTCCGGGTGCCCGCCTACGGCACACGCGAGTTCGACGTGCTCCACCTGGCCTCGGCCGTGCTCGGCCAGGGACAGGGCAGCCGCCTGTACCGCGACCTGGTCGTGGACCGTCCCATCGCCGCCGACGACGGCGGTGCGGCCGCCGACATCCTGCCCTTCCGCTACACCGACAGCCTGCTGCTGGTGAACATGCTCGCCCGCGAGGGGGTCAGCGGCGACGAGCTCGAGCAGGCCGTGCGCAAGACCATCGCCGAGCTCGCCGGCGGTGTCACCGAGGAGGAGCTGGACCGCGCCCGCGCCGTCCTGGAGCTCGACCACCTGCAGAGCATCTCGGGCCCCTCCGGCCTCGCCGACAGCCTCAGTTCCTGCGCCCAGCTCTTCGACGACCCGGCGCTGGCCTACACCTGGCCCGACCGGTGGAGCGACATCACCGCCGAGGAGGTGCGCGCCGCCGCCGAGCGGCTGCTCGTCGACGACAACGTGCTCGTGGTCCGCTTCGACCCCGAGACCTCCGAGGCCCCGGCCGCCCTCTGACCGCGCGGCGGTGCGGCCCCGGTCCACGCCGGAAGCGCCGCCCGCCCGGGTTCCCATCGTCAAGCCGTTCGCAGCAGAAAGAGCCGCACAGCATGTCGCAGACCCGCCCGGAACTCGGGGCCCCGGCTTCGTTCACCTTCCCCCGGCCCCAGCGCGTCGACGTCGGGGCCGGCACGGTCGTCGCCATCGACGTCCCCGGCCAGCTCCTGGTCTCCCTCCGCCTCGTCCACCAGCACGGCGCCGCGCTCGAGCCGCTCGACGCCATGGGGGTGAGCCTCCTGACCAGCGAGGTCCTGGAGGACGGCCCCGACGGCAACAGCTCCCTCGCCCCGGCCCTCGAGCGCCACGGCGCCGAGTGGAACTCCCGCGTCACCTGGGACGCCTTCGTCACCGGGCTCGACGTCCCCGTCAACCGCCTCAACCAGGCGGTCGGCCTGTTCTCCGAGGCCGTGCGCCGCCCGGCGCTGGACGCCGACGACATCCTGCGCCGCCGCGAGCAGCTCGTGGAGCGGTTCTGGCTGGGGAGCGCCTCCGCCCAGACCCTGGCCATGCGCAGCGTCGGCGGCCAGCTCTTCACAGGCCGTTACGGCACCCCGCTGGCCGGCGGTCCCGGCAAGCTCGGCGCGGTCACCCCCGAGCAGGTGGCCTCCTTCCACGGGGACACCCTGGCCTCCACGGCCGGAACGCTCGTGGTCGTGGGCGATCTGACCGGTGTGGACCTGTCCGAGCTCGGCAAGCGGGTCTTCGGTGACACCTCCGCCTCCCGCGAGCGCGACCTCACCACGCCCGCCCCGCCGCCCGGCGAGCTCCCGCGCGTGGTCGTGGTGGACCGCCCCGGTTCGGTGCAGTCGGCGCTGGTCATCGCGCAGCGTGTGCCCTCCCGCAAGGAGGTCGACCTGCCGCGCGCCGAAGGCGTCAGCGAGATCCTGGGCGGGATGTTCACCTCCCGCCTCAACATGGAGCTGCGCGAGCGCCTGGGTTACACCTACGGCGCGGGGTCCGGCTTCGACCTGCGCCGCGACACGGGTGTGTTCCTCATGAGCACGCAGGTGGAGGCGGACACGACCGCGCACTCGATCACCTCCTCGCTGGAGCAGGTGAACGAGCTGCGTGACGGGGGTGTGACCGAGCAGGAGCTCCAGACCGTGCGCGAGTCCAACACGGTGGGGCTGCCGGTGTCCTACTCCACGGCGCGTTCCATGGCCGGGGCGCTCGTGGACATGGTCGTGCACGACCTTCCGGACGACCACGTCGACCGCCAGCGGGCCGGGTACGAGAAGCTCACCCGGGAGAGCCTGGACTCTGCGGCGCAGGAGTACCTGCACCCCGAGCAGGCGGTCGTGGTCGTGGCGGGCGACGCCGAGCGCCTGCGGGGACCGCTGGGTGAGACCGGGGTCGGCCCGGTCGAGGTCGTGGACCCCGAGACTCTCTGGGCCTGAGGCCCAGGGCCTGTCCGGTGGGCGCCTTCCGTCGTTTCGACGGGCACTGCTCCGTCAGGTGTCCGTCGAGGGCGGTGGCGGGTGGCACCCAGTGGTGCGCTCGCACGGGCTGGGCGCACCAGGTGACCGGGCGCCCGCCCGGCAGGCCCTGCCCGCCGGCCCTGACCCCTCCGGCGGAGCGAGTGTCCGAGGGGAGGGGCACGTGTCTGTGTGCGACCGCTCGCACGTGCCCCGATGCCGGTCCCTGTGGCCCGCTGTCCGGGGACAACGCGGCCCATGGTGGTGTAGGTCACAGAATGTCGGCGCCAGCCTCGGACATAACGAAAGCGAACCTTTGTGCCGGTCCTCCGGCCACTGTCGGCATGGTCCCCGTGCCCGGCTGGTATAACGATTGATCCGACCACCTTCGCGGTGGCCGGCCACAGCAACGCTCCGCAGGAGGCCACCATGGCCGGTGAATGGACCCGTGGATAACCGTGTCCTCCCTAGACAACCCTCACACCCAGAGGTCAGAGGCGTCAGCCGCCCCCGAACAGCCGGAGGCGGTCATCAGCGCTGATGACACCACGGGCGAGTCCCGGCCCCCCGGCGGCCGGCTCCTCAAGGGCCGCTACCAACTCGTCTCCGAGATCGCACGCGGCGGTGTCGGGACCGTCTGGCGCGCCGTCGACCTGGTCATCGACCGCGAGGTCGCTGTCAAAGAGCTGCGCATTCCCGCGGACATGGGGCGCAACGAACGCGAGTCGCTGCTGCGCCGCACCACACGAGAGGCCCGGGTCGCCGGACGGCTGACCCACCCCAGCCTCGTGACCGTGCTCGACGTGGTCGACGAGGACGAACGGCCCTGGATCGTCATGGAGCTCGTCGAGGCCTCCACGCTGGAGGCGCTCGTCGCGCTCGGCGGTCCGCTGCCCTACCAGCGCGTGGCCGAGATCGGGCTGCAGCTCATCGACGCCCTCAAGGTCGCCCACAACGAGGGCATCGTCCACCGCGACGTCAAACCCGAGAACGTCATGATCAGTGCCGAGGGCCGCGTCGTGCTCACCGACTTCGGCCTGGCCGCCTGGAACGGCGAGTCCGCGCTCAGCTCCTCGGGACGCATCATCGGTTCCCCGGCCTACATCTCGCCGGAACGCGCCAAGGCCGGCCCGCTGGGGCCCGAGACCGACCTGTGGTCCCTGGGTGCGACCCTCTACACCGCCGTGCAGGGGCACCCGCCGTACGACCGCAAGGGGTACATCAAGATCCTGCGGCAGGCAGAGCTGGACGAGCCGGAGGAGGCCACCAACGCCGGACCGCTCGCCCCGGTGCTGGCCGGGCTGCTCAAGGTCGAACCGTCCGAGCGCCTGACCGCCGAGAACGCCACGAAGATGCTGCGGATCGCCGCGCTGGCCCCGTGGGCGCCCGAGACCGACGAGCACACTGCCGAGCAGAGCTCCGCCCCGGCCGAGCCGCGGCCCGCCGGGGCCGAGGACGGTGAGCCGGGCGAGCACGAGTCCGCGCGTGAGCAGGCCAAGGAGCACTTCCGGGCCGGCGCGCACGTGCTCGCCGAGTCCATCAATGAACGGCTCCGGCACAGCCCCGAGGCGATGAACTCGATCATGACCTCGATCCGGGAGTCCACCGACACCCTGGGGCTGACCAGTTCGGGGCGGCACGCCGAGCACCAGAGCCGGCTCCCGGTCGTGATCGCGGTCGCCCTCGGGGTCGTCGTGCTGCTCGGGCTCGTGCTCTGGGCGCTCCTGGGGCGCTGACCCGGCCCCGGAAACACGTCAGGCGCGCGAGGGGCTCGCGCGCCTGGGGCTCGGTGGGGCCGGCGGGATTCGAACCCGCACTGTACAGCACCTAAAGCTGCCGTCTCCTGCCGGTTGGACTACGGCCCCGTCGGCACAACTGTACCCCCGCACAGAGGGCCCGGGGCCGCCCGGGCCCTCTGCACAACGGGTTCCGGGCCGGCCTCTCGGGCCCGTCCTGCGGGGGTGGCAGGGCCTGTTCAGCAGGCGCCGAACAGGCTCTAGAGGCCGAGGTCGCGCTTGAGGCGGTCGACGTGACCGGTGGCCTTCACGTTGTAGAAGGCCTTCTCGACCTTGCCGTCGGTGCCGACGACGACGGTGGAGCGGATGACGCCCTGGACGACACGGCCGTAGTTCTTCTTCTCACCGAAGGCCCCGTAGGCGCTCAGCGTCTCCTTGCCGGGGTCACCCAGGAGGGTGAAGGTCAGGCCCTCCTTGTCGCGGAACTCGGCGAGCTTGTCGCTCTTGTCGGGGGAGATGCCCAGCACAGTCATCCCCGCCGCGTCGAACTCGCGCAGGTTGTCGCGGAAGTCGCAGGCCTCCGTCGTGCAGCCGGGCGTCATCGCGGCCGGGTAGAAGTAGAGCACGACGCGCTTTCCGGTCTCGGCCAGGACCTGGCTCAGGGTGACCGGCTTGCCGTCGGCGTCGTTCAACGTGAAGTCCGGTGCCTGGTCGCCGGGCTGGAGGCGGATCGGGTCGCTCACGTGTTTTCTCCTCTGCTCTGTCCGGGTGGAACCACCACCCGCGTGTCACGCGCCCACCTTAGAAGGTGCCGGTGACGCGGGGGCGCCGGGGCACCGGGGAACTCACCGGAGGGCCAGGACCGGGTTGCGATTGCGGTTCGGTTCCCTGACCGGGGCGGTGACCGTTCGCGGCATCACCTATCGTTGACCGAACCCGTACTTTCGGTCGACCCGCTCCTGACCCGACGCGGCGGGGGTGCGGGGCCCGGCCGGGCGGCAGCTCTCGTCCGGCGGCGCGTGGCCGCCGGCCGAACACATCCGCTTCGCTTTGGGAGTAGTTGGCGACGATGCCTGGACACACACTCGACGAGGTGAGGGACCGAACCCTCAAGGAGCGCGACTCCTGGTGGACCGTGCACCTCGTGGACCCGCTCGCGGTGCGGATCGTGCGGCTGCTCGCCAACCGGACCGGCGTCACACCGAACCAGGTGACGGTGGCCGCGCTCTTCCTCGGGCTGGGCGCCGCGGTCTGCTTCGCGTTCGGTTACTGGCACTTCCTGCTGCTCGGCGCGCTTCTCTACTACCTGTGTTTCCTCATGGACTGCGTCGACGGCAAGCTCGCCCGTCTCACCGGGACCGAGACGCTGTTCGGCTCCTGGATGGACTACGTCTCCGACCGTTTCCGGGTACTGGTCTGTGCCGTGGCGCTCATGGGCGGGCAGTACGTCGTGGCCTCGCAACAGTACCCCGGAGCCCCGCCGGTGTGGTTCGTGTGGCTGGCGCTGGCCGTGGTCTTCGTCGACATGCTGCGCTACCTCAACGCGTTGCAGGTCTACAAGGTGCGCCGAGAGATGCGCTCCCACCTGGCTGCCGCCCTCGAACGGGCCCGCGCCACCCTGTCGATGCTGGAGCCGCCCGAGAGCGAACGCGGGCGCGAGGCCGATGAGGAGACCGGAGAGGCCACCGGGCGCGGTGACCGCACCATGAGTGACGGCGGCGAGCAGGCCGTGCTGCGGCACGGCATCGGGGTACTCGAGCAGATCCTGCGCAGTCACAGCGAGCGGGAGAACCGCAACAGCCGCCGGGCGGGCAAGCAGCCCGACCTGACCCTGCCCAAGGTCGACCTCCACCAGGAGTTCCGGGACCGTTTCCCCTGGTACCAGCGGTTCTGGGCGGTGCTCAGCACGCGGCGGGTACGCACTCACCTCGTCGGCGGCATCGAGTTCCAGATGGCGGTGTTCGTGATCGCTCCCCTGACAGCGGCCGCACTCGGCCCGTCCGCGATCGTCTGGATCACCGCCGTTGCGGGTGTTTTGCTGCTCGCGTTCGAGATCGCCATCATCTATAAACTGTGGTTGTCCACGCGGGACTTCTTCCGTGTGGTCGACGGAATCGACGGCGCGCTGAGATTCTCCGGTCCGTCCGACGGCGCGGAGGAGGAAGGCCGGGAGACCGGCTCGGGCTCGGACTCTCAGGCATCCCTGCGCTAGAGAAAGTAGGCAACATGTCGTCAAGCGACACCACCGAACCGCGCCAGACCCCCGCTGAGATCCAGGCGGAGATCGACCGCGAGCAGCGCCAGTTCGCCGAGACGCTGGACGCTCTGGAAGAGGCGGGCCCCCCCGGCAACATCGCCCGCCGACAGATCGGCAAGGCCAAGGAGCGCAGCGCCCGGCTGGTCGACGAGGCCCGGGCTCTGGTACTGGGCGGCGGCGCGGTCCGCCTGGACAGCCGTCTGGTCGAGCCGGAGGAGGGCTCCATCGTCGTCAAGGGCGACGAGGAGGTCATCACCACCTACCAGTCGCGGGGCCAGCTTCCCCCCGAGGCGGTCATCCTCGCGGCCGGCGTCGGCACCGTCGTGGCGGTCGGCGTGGTCGCCTGGGCGGTGCGCCGCAAGCGCAAGTGAGCCAGACCCGGGCCCCTACCCGGGTACCGTCACACGGCGAGGGCGCCGGATCCGTAACAGGGTCCGGCGCCCTCGCCGTGTGCGTGGTCGGTGCTCCGCTGCAGGTCAGAGGAACGTGCGTCCCTCGCCCCGGTACGTGGGTACCGTGCGCACGTGGGATCCGCTGTCGGTGTCGATGAGGTGCAGGCGGTCGAAGCGCTCGCACAGCTCGCCGGCCTTGGCGTGGCGCATCCACACACGGTCCCCGACGGCCAGGTCGCGTGCGGCCGGGCCCAACAGCGGGGTCTGGACCTCCCCGGCGCCCTCGTCGGACGACAGCGACAACCCCGACGGTAGATGGGGGGCGGGCAGGCGGTACCGGTCGACGGGCCCGGAAGCCGGGTACCCGCCGCCCAGGGCCGTGACCACCCCCGGAGCAGGGCGGCGCACCACGGGCAGGGCGAAGAGCGCCGCCGGGCGTCCGCTGAAGGAGCTGTACTGGTCGAACAGGTGGGGCTGGTACAGGCCCGAACCCGCCGCGAGCTCGGTGACGGCCTTCTCCCGGCCGGTCAGGTGCAGGCTCCCCGTCCCGCCCCCGTTGACGAAGCGCAGGTCGGCCACGTCGCGGACGGCACGGACGACGGCGGCGCGGCGGCGGGCCAGTTCCACGGACGACCTGCGCTGCACGGCTCGGAGCACACGTCCGTACAGCGGACGCCCCGGGGGAGCGTCGCCCACCCCGGCGATCTGGGCCTCGTAGGCCATGATGCCGTCGAGTTCCAGTTCGGGCCGGGCCACGACGGCGCGGGCGAGCGCGGCCGCCTGGGCGGGGGTGCGCACGGGGGAGCGGTAGCTGCCGATACGCAGGACGCCGCCGAAGGGCTGCCAGCTGGTGTCGATGTCCAGGCACACTCGCAGGGGCGGGACGTCGATCCCCTCGGCGCGGGCGTCGGCAACAGCGGCTCTGATGAGGTCGAGGTGGACGGTGTCGTCGACCATGAGGGTGACGGCGCGTGCGGCCGCGGGGGAGCGGGCGAGCCCGGTCAGGGCCCGGCGGTCGACGGTGGGATAGGCGACCAGGACGTCGTCGGTGACGGGGCCGCGCCCGCCGTCGTCGTCGGTGGCCAGCCACAGGGCCTCGGGCAGGGTGAAGGCCATGACGCCCTCGTAACCGGGCAGGGCGAGCACGGTGCGCAGTAGGTCGCGGCAGCGCACGGACTTGCTGGCCACACGGATGGGGCGGCCGTGTGAGCGTCGGGTCAGGTCTGCGGCGTTGGCGCGGAAGGCGGCCAGGTCCACCGCGGCGAAGGGGGGTTCGAGGTCGCGCGTGGCGCTCTCGTAGCTCTGGCGCGGACGTGTCATGACTTGAGCATGCCAGAACATGAATCTTCTTCACATTCCGGAAGGGGTCCTTTCTGCCCACGGGGTCGGACGGGTGTGTCCGGTCGGACGTCCCCGACCCCGCCCGCGAGTGGGCGCAGGCCGATACCCTGGGGCGTCTTGGCTGTTCAGCCGTCCGATCCCTGGAGTGGTTCTTTTCCATGAGTGAGCGTGAATACGTCCTGACCCTCGCCTGCCCCGACAGCCGGGGCATCGTGGCCGCCGTGGCCAACCTGCTGTCCGAGCACGGGTGCAACATCACCGAGAGCCAGCAGTACGGCGACCACTACACCGGCCGGTTCTTCCTGCGGATGCAGTTCGTCGCCGAGGCGCGCGACGGGGGAGCCGCCGACGAGGACACCCTGCAGGGTGCCTTCGCGGCGCTGGCCGGTGACTTCGGGGGTGCGGACGGTTCGATCGTGGAGTGGAACCTGAGCCGCCGCGACGCCCGCCCCAAGGTGATCGTGATGGTCTCCAAGTTCGGCCATTGCCTCAACGACCTGCTCTACCGCCACCGCAGCGGGCTCCTCGACGTCGACATCGTCGCGGTCGTCTCCAACCACCCGGACCTGGGTTTCCTCGCCGACTCCTACGGTGTGGACTTCCACCACCTGCCGATCACGGCGGAGACCAAGCGCGAGCAGGAGACGCGCCTGCTGGAGTTGGTCGAGCGCTACGACGTGGACCTGGTGGTCCTGGCCCGGTACATGCAGGTCCTGTCCGAGGAGCTGTGCACGAAGATGTCGGGCCGCATCATCAACATCCACCATTCCTTCCTCCCGAGCTTCAAGGGTGCCCGCCCCTACCACCAGGCGCACACGCGCGGGGTCAAGCTCATCGGCGCGACCGCCCACTACGTCACCGCCGACCTGGACGAGGGCCCCATCATCGAGCAGGAGGTCTCGCGGGTCGACCACACCCACAGCCCCGAACAGCTCACCGCCATCGGCCGCGACATGGAGTCGGTCGCGCTCGCGCGCGCGGTGAATTGGCACGCGCAGCGCCGTGTACTCCTGAACGGGGAGAAGACGGTCGTGTTCGACTGAGCGCTGCACTCGGGAGGAGAGCAGGGCCGGAACCCGGGTTGACCGGGTTTCGGACAGGTTGAGGGGCACCCACGGGTGCCCCTTTCGTTTTCTGGTCGAACGGGGGTTCCCGGCGTCTATTTGGGGCAAGGATGGTACTACCGTTACCTCTTTTGACCAGGTAAACCTCTCTGGAAGTGCCTTGTCGGCTACACAGAGTGTGTATATGGTGTGATCTGACCGATGTTTTCCGACCTGCTCCAACGGTCGGGATCTCGAGTTTCGGTCCACACCCACGGACATGCGTCCGGGCGAGGGGGAGCTCATGGGCAAGGACTACGACGACGCCGTCGGCAAGGGCAAGGAAGCCTTCGGCAAGGCGACCGGCGACCAGGGCAAGGAGGCCGAGGGCAAGACCGACCAGGCCAAGGCCGGGGCCAAGGAGAAGGCGGAAGAGGCCAAGGAGAAGGTCGAGGAGACCGCCGACAACGTGGCCGAGAAGGTCCGCGACGTCTTCAAGAAGCGCTGAGTGTTCGGATCCGAGTGAGGAGGGGTGACGGGGCCGTGGGCCTCGTCACCGCACACTGTCGAGGGGGAGTCAGTGTCGGACATCAAGACCGAAGGCAAGGTGCCCACGGCCCGTGAGGGCCACAGCAGTCGTGAGGAGGGCGGCCACACCCACATCGCCGACGGGGTCGTCGCCAAGATCGCCGGTATGGCCGCGCGTGAGATCGGCGGTGTGTACGCCATGGGCGGCGGTACCGCCCGCGCCGTCGGGGCCGTGCGCGACGTCGTGACCCGCGGGACCGACTCAGGGTCGTCGCCCTCAAGGGGGGTCTCCGTGGAGGTCGGTGAACGGCAGGCCGCCGTCGACATCGACCTCGTCGTCGAGTACGGATCCGCGATCCAGGACCTCGCCGCGGCCGTGCGCCGCAACGTGAGCCAGGCGGTCGAACGCATGACCGGGCTCGAAGTCACCGAGATCAACATCAACGTCGACGACATCCACCTTCCGGACGACGACGAGGACCAGTCCGACTCCGGACCGAGGGTCCAGTAGCCATGGACAGCGGCGAGACCCCGGAGAGCATCGCCCGGCGCGTCGCCGACGCCGCTGCGGTCCACCCCGACGTCGTCGAACTGTCGGCCGGAGGGTTCGCGACCCGGGCCACACCCGCCCCCGGCGGGCGTGTCCGGGGCGTGGCCGTCAGGCGGGCCGAGGTCGAGGTCGGGGTGGTCGTCCGCTACGGCAGGGCGTTGCCGGAGATCGCCGCCGAACTCCGCAGGGACCTCGCCCCGATCGCAGGCGGCCGCGCCGTCCACGTGTTCGTGGAGGACGTCGTCGCCGGCCTCGGCGGCGCCCCGTCCGGCGGCTGAGGGCTCCGGACACCAACACTGCAAGCCAAGAGGGGGAGCCATGTGGCCCATCGTCGGACTGTCCTTCGGGACGGTGCTCGGCCTGGCCGGGGCGTTCGGAGGATTCGCCGCCTTCGCCCTGGTCCTGGTGCTCGGGGTGGTCGGATTCGTCGCCGGGCGCGCCATGGAGGGCGAGATCGACCTCGCCGAGATCTTCACACGGCGTTCGGCCTAGGTGGGTGTCACCATGGCCCACGCGGAGACCGACACCGTGCCCCGCCCGCGGGCGGAGACCTCAGGGCCTCCGCACCGCGGGCGGCACGAACGCCCCTCCGCCGGGCACGACCCCGGCGGACGGGTCGACATCGTTCCGACCGTCATCGAGAAGGCGGCTGCGCACGCGGCCCGCGAGGTCCCCGGGGTCGGCACGGCCCGGCACCGTGCGGCCCGGGTCCGCGTCAGCGGCAAGGCCGTCCTCCTGAGCCTGCGGATCGGCGTCCGCTACCCGGAACCGGTGCGGGCCACGACGGCGCTGGTGCGCGAGAGCGTCCGCAGCTGCGTGGAGGACCTGACCGGTTCGAGGGTCCACCACATCGACATCGAGATCGTGGAGATGGTGCGCTGACATGACCACCGTTGAAGAGGCCCTGGGCCGCCCCGATCAGAGCGCCGCCGCACGCCGTGCGCGGCGCGTCGCCGTGCACACCTTCCGGCCCCGGCGTTCGTGGCCGGCCGTCATCACCGGGTTTCTGGTCCTGGTGCTCGCGGTGGTCGCGGCGGCCGAGGTCATCGCTGCCCTGGCCGGAACCCCGCTGCGCCTGTTCCCGGTGGGCCCCGCCACGGGGTACGCCGAGACCACGACGTGGTCCGAACCCTCGGTGCAGATCGCCTCGGCGGTGCTGGCGCTGATCGGGCTCCTGCTGATCGTGCTCGCACTCGCGCCCGGAAGCGGCCACTGGACCGCACTGCGCACGGACGACCCCGCTCTCGTGGTCGGCCTGACCCGCTCCGCCCTGCGCCGTGCCGTCGCCGCGGCCGCCCAGGGGGTGAGCGGGGTCGACGGAACCGACGTGACCGTGCGCGGCAACCGGCTGCGGGTCCACGTGAGTACCGGGCTGCGCGATTCCTCGGACCTGCCCGAGCAGGTGACCCGGGCGGTCGAGCAGCGGTTGGCCGAACTCGCTCCCCTGCGCAACATGCGCATCAACACCGACGTGCGGTACACGGAGGGGTGACCATGGCCAGGGACAGATACCGCCGTTCGGCGCGCGGCAACCGGTTGGGGCTGGCCGTGGTCGGCACCGTGCTCCTGCTCGTCGGCCTGGCCGCCCTCGCTGTGGGGCAGGGGCTCCTCGGTGCGGGCCCGGCCGGCCAGACGCTCCTCAACGACGTGGTGCAGGGGGTGCTCGCCCAGCAGTGGGTGCCGTACGTGGTCGTCGCGGTCGCTTTCGTGGCGGCCTTCCTCTCGCTGCGCTGGCTCATGGCACAGGGGATTCACGACACGGTCCGGCGCCTGTCGCTGGAGAGCGGGGGCGAGGGCCGCGTTCTGATCGACGAGGGCGTGGTCAGCGACGCCGTCGAGCGCGAGGTCGGAGACTATCCCGGTGTCCGCCGGGTCCGCGTCCACCTGACCGAATCGGTGCACCACCCGCACCTGCGCCTTGCGCTGACGCTCGACGAGGACGCCGACGTCGCCCAGATCTGGAACCGGGTCCGCGGTGAGGCGCTCGCGAACCTGCGCCGCTCCCTCGGGCTCGACGAGGTCCCCGCGGTGGTGCGCATGACCATGACCGCGCCGTCGCGCCACGCACGCCGGAGCCTTGCCTGACGCCGGGTTCCGGTCGGAGGTTCCGACCGGCTGGACCCCGCCCGGACAGTCTGGCGCACGCCCCTGTCCCGCAGATCAACGCCCTGCTGCACACACCCTGAGCAGCTCGCACGGGGCGATGCCCGAGGGCGCCGCCCCGACGCAACCGGGCCTCAGCACTCGATGACGTTCACGGCGAGGCCGCCGCGCGAGGTCTCCTTGTACTTGTCGTGCATGTCCCGGCCGGTGTCGCGCATGACCTTGATGACCTTGTCCAGCGACACGAAATGGCTGCCGTCGCCGCGGAGCGCGATCCGTGCGGCGCTGATCGCCTTCACCGACGCCAGCGCGTTGCGCTCGATGCACGGCACCTGGACCAGGCCGCCGATGGGGTCGCAGGTCAGACCGAGGTTGTGCTCCATGGCGATCTCAGCGGCGTTCTCGACCTGGGACGGGGTGCCGCCGAGCACCTCGGCCAGCCCCGCAGCCGCCATGGAGGAGGCCGAACCGACCTCGCCCTGGCAGCCGACCTCGGCACCCGAGATCGACGCGTTCTGCTTGAACAGGATCCCGATCGCCCCTGCGGTCAGCAGGAACCGGACCGCACCCTCGTCCCCCGCGCCGGGGCTGAAGTGCAGGTAGTAGTGGAGCACCGCCGGGACGATCCCGGCCGCGCCGTTGGTCGGCGCCGTCACCACACGGCCGCCCGCGGCGTTCTCCTCGTTGACGGCCAGCGCGTACAGGGTGATCCAGTCGCTACCGCGCATCGGGTCCGGGTCGGGCGAGGTGGGTGCCATGAGGCCGTCGTCGTCGCACTGCCCGCCGAGCTGGCGGTAGAGGCGGTGGGAGCGGCGGGGCACCTTGAGTCCGCCGGGCAGGCTGCCCTCGGTGGTCACACCGCGCCGCACGCACTGGCGCATGGCGGTCCAGATCTCCAGGAGCGCGTCATGGATCTGCGCGGGTGTGCGCCCGAAAGCCTGCTCGTTGGCGAGCATGACGGAGCTGATGGACTTCCCGGTGTCCGCGCAGATCTCCAGCAGCTCCTCCGCCGTGTCGAAGGGGTGGGGGAGCACCGTGTCGTCGGGTTTGATGCGGTCGGCGCCGGCCGCGCGCTCGTCGACGACGAAACCACCGCCGACGGAGTAGTAGATCTTCGCGTCCAGCTCGGAGCCGTGCTCGTCCAGCGCCACGAAGCGCATCCCGTTGGGGTGGTCGGGCAGGCTCTCCTTGCGACGGAAGTCCACGTCCACGCTCGGGTCGAAGTCGACCTCGGGCCCCTCGGGCCCGCCCAGCAGTACGCGGCGTTCCTCCCGGGCGCGCTCGACCAGGCCGGGGACCGCGTCCACGTCCACGCCCTCGGGGGTGTGGCCCAGCAGCCCCAGGACCACTGCGGTGTCGCTGCCGTGCCCCTTGCCGGTCTGGGCCAGGGACCCGTACAGCTCGGCGCGCACGTGCCGCACCCGCGCCGCGTACTCCTCGCCAGTGACGGACTCCGCGAACGTCAGGGCCGCCCTCATCGGCCCGACGGTGTGCGAACTCGACGGGCCGATCCCGATCGAGAACAGGTCGAAGACACTGATCGCCATGGCTGGCCTCCTCATCGAGCACCGTGGCGCTGGGTGGGAACCGTGCGGGGCCCGTGGCCCCACGGGCCCCGCACGGCGGGGGGGGGGGGGNGCCGTTGCCCGGGGGCGCCGGCCCGCACCCGCCCGGATGCCCTACAGGTTCGGGTAGAGCGGGCGCTTGACCGTGAGCGCCTGGACACGGGCGCGCAGGCCCTCGGCGTCGAACTCGGGCTTGAGCGCCTCCGCGATGACGTCGGCGACCTCGGCGAAGTCCTCGTCGTCGAACCCGCGGGTGGCCAGGGCCGGGGTACCGATGCGCAGCCCGGAGGTGACCATCGGCGGACGCGGGTCGTTGGGCACGGCGTTCCGGTTCACGGTGACGCCGACCCCGTGCAGGCGGTCCTCGGCGTCCTGGCCGTTGAGCTGGGAGTTGACCAGGTCGACAAGGACCAGGTGTACGTCGGTGCCGCCGGTCAGGACCTTCACGCCGGCCTCGGCCATGTCCGGGCGGCTCAGGCGCTGGGCCAGCAGGCGGGCACCGTCGACCGTGCGGCGCTGGCGCTCGGCGAAGGCCTCGCTCGCGGCGACCTTGAAGGAGACGGCCTTGGCGGCGATGACGTGCTCCAGCGGACCGCCCTGCATACCGGGGAAGACCCCGGAGTTGAGCTTCTTGGCCAGGTCGGCCTTGGCCAGGATCATGCCGCCGCGCGGGCCGCCCAGGGTCTTGTGCGTGGTCGTGGTGACCACGTCCGCGTACGGAACCGGGTTGGGGTGCAGACCCGCGGCGACCAGACCGGCGAAGTGGGCCATGTCGACCATGAGGAGCGCACCGACGCTGTCGGCGATCTCGCGGAACCGGGCGAAGTCCAGCTCGCGCGGGTAGGCCGACCAGCCGGCCACGATCATCTTCGGCCGGTGCTCCTGGGCGAGCTCGGCGACCTCGTCGTAATCGACGGTGCCGTCCTTCTCACGCACGTGGTAGGCCACGGGGTTGAGGATCTTGCCGGAGTAGTTGATCTTCATGCCGTGGGTCAGGTGGCCGCCGTGCGCCAGGTCCAGACCCAGGATCGTGTCGCCCGGAGAGAGCAGCTTGAAGTAGACGGCCGTGTTGGCCTGCGCGCCCGAGTGGGGCTGCACGTTGGCGTACTCGGCGCCGAAGAGCTCCTTGGCGCGGTCGATCGCCAGCTGCTCGACGACGTCGACGTTCTCGCAGCCGCCGTAGTAGCGCTTGCCCGGGTAACCCTCGGCGTACTTGTTGGTCAGGACGGTGCCCTGGGCCTCCAGGACCGACTGGGGGGCGAAGTTCTCCGAGGCGATCATCTCCAGGGTGTCGCGCTGGCGCGCCAGTTCGGCGTCCACGGCCTTGGAGACCTCGGGGTCCAGTTCGCTCAGGGACTGGTCGAGCGTGTTGTCGCTAGCCATGTTCGGCCTATTCCTCGCCTTCGGTCAGCTTCGTGTACTCCTCGGCGGAGAGCAGTCCGGTGGGCTCCTCCGAGACCCGCACGCGGAACAGCCAGCCGTCCCCGAAGGGGGTGGAGTTGATGGCCTCGGGCGAGTCCTCGAGGGACTCGTTGATCTCGACGACCTCACCGCTCACCGGCGAGTAGATGTCGCTGACGGACTTGGTGGACTCGACCTCGCCCGCGGGCTCGTCCGCCGTCACCTCGGTGCCGACCTCGGGCACCTCGACGAAGACGATGTCCCCGAGGGACTCGGCGGCGAACGAGGTGATGCCGACGGTGGCGATCCCGTCCTCCACGACGACCCACTCGTGTTTGGCGGTGTAACCCAGCTCCGTGGGAACGCTCACTTCAACTCTCCTTGGAGGTGCTCTGAATCTTCTGCCGTGCCAGGTCTTGCGCGACGCCCGTCAGGTGTCGCGGCGGTAGAACGGCAGCTCGACCACGTCGACGGCCTCGGCGCGGCCGCGCACGTCCACGGTGAACGCGCCGGTCGCGGTGTCGAGCTCGCCGTCCACGTAAGCCATGGCGATGGGGCGGCCCAGGGTGGGGGAGGGCGCGCCGCTGGTGACGGTCCCCACGGGTTCGCCGTCGCGGAGGACCTGCTGGTCCTTGCGCAGGGGACGGCGTCCGCGGGAGACCAGGCCGATGAGGCGCCGGGGCCGGGTGGTGCGGGAGGCCTCCTCGAGGGCGTCGCGGCCCACGAAGGTCTCCTTCTCCAGCTTCACGACCCGGCCGAGCCCGGCGTCGTAGGGCGTGAGGTCGGAGGAGAGCTCCTGGCCGTACAGGGGCATCCCGGCCTCCAGGCGCAGGGTGTCGCGGGCCGAGAGCCCGGCGGGCACCAGTCCGAGGCCGGAGCCCTGCTCGGCGAGGGCGGTCCAGATCTCCGGGGCCTTCTCCGCCGGCTCGACGAAGATCTCGAAGCCGTCCTCGCCCGTGTAGCCGGTGCGGGCGAGCAGCACGGGAACGCCGGCGACGGTGTGCTCGTACCCGGCGTAGTAACGGATCTCGCCCAGGTCGGCGTCGGTGAGGGGCGCCAGGATCTCCGCGGAGCGCGGCCCCTGGAGGGCGATGAGGGAGTACTGCGCGGATTCGTCCTCGACCCGGGCGTCGAAGCCTTCGGCGCGCTCGGCCATGGCGGCGGCGACCACGTCGGCGTTGGCGGCGTTGGCGACCGCGAGGTACTCGTCCTCGCCGAGGCGGTAGACGATGAGGTCGTCCAGGACCCCGCCGTCGGTTCCGGTGATCATCGTGTACCGGGCACGGCCGACCTTGACCTTGGACAGGAACCCGACGAAGGCGTGGTCCATGACCGCGGCCGCATCGGGCCCGCTCACACGGATCTCGCCCATGTGGGAGAGGTCGAACAGGCCGGCGGCCTCGCGCACCGCCTTGTGCTCGGCGGTCTCGCTGGCGTAGCGCAGCGGCATGAGCCAGCCGGCGAAGTCGACCAGGGTCGCGCCCGCGTTCTCGTGCACGTCTTTCAAGGCCGTGGCGCGTGGCTCGGCCGGGGACTCTGGCATGGGCACTCCCGAGAGGATGGGCGTCTGTCGTGCGTGGCGTTGCCATCCTCCCCCTCTGTCATCGGTGCCTGAGAGCTTCACCCGCGCGCGGCGTGGCTTGCACCTTCGGCGAGGGAACGGTTTCGGTCCCTGCTTTCCAGAGTGGTCTCGCCCGTACGGTCCGGTGGCCTGAGAGGTTGTCTGTCGGGGAGGGATTGCTCCTTCGGCGGCCCGAGCTGGGTGCTCGGGCACTCTCCCGTACGGGGTCAGCAACGGGGTTCAGCCTAGCAGCGGCGCCTGATCGACAGAAGGCCGACCACCGTCCGTGTACCGCACGCCCGTGCCCGTGGGGTTTCGGTCGTTCTCACGGGTCGGTGGCGGCTCTAACCCTCCCCCTCCGGTGTGCGAGAGCGGTTAGCGTGTCCGTGGACAGAGCCCGTCGATGTCGAAGGGGTGGCCTGTGCGAACCGAGACCGGGAGCCGGGGACCGACGCTCGTACGACGACCCGTCAGAGGTGCGCGCGGAGGGTTGGCCGCCGCCGGGGTCCTCACGGTCATGGCGGGCCTGGCCTGCTCCGCTGACGGCAGCGATCCCAACGAGATGGAGAACTCCGCCGACGTGAGCCAGATGGGCCGCGGCGACGTCCCCACCGAGGAGCGCGACGACCTGGAAGCGGTCTTCGACGAGGCAGGGGTCCAGGGCACCTTCGTGCTGCACGACGTACACAGCGGGACGTCGACGGTCGTGGGCGCCGACCTGGCCCGCGAACGGGTCGTTCCGGGCCCGACCTTCGAGCTGGCCAACAGCCTCGTTGCCCTGGAGACCGGTGCGGTCGCCGACGTCGACGAGGAGATCGAGAACGACGGTTCCGGCGGCGCCGTGAGCCTGCGCGAGGCCCTTCCCGACTCCGACGTGGCCGTGCAGCGCGAGCTCGCCGACCGGGTGGGCGCCGACGCGCTGCACACCTGGGTCGACCGGTTCGACTACGGCAACCGTGCGGTGGACGAGCAGAACGAGGACGGTCACGACTGGCTGGAGGGCCCGCTGGAGATCTCGGCGATGGAACAGACGGTGTTCCTGGCCGGGCTGGCGCGTGCCGAACTCCCGGTCGGTCACGAGCACCAGGAGGCCCTGCACGAAGTCGTGCTGCGCGAACAGGGAGAGGACTACTCCCTGTACGCGACGGAGGGCTGGAGCGCAGAGGCCGACCCGTCCCCGGGCTGGTGGATCGGCTGGGTCGACAACGGCGAGGGCCTGCACACGTTCGCGTTGCGCCTGGATGCCGACGAGGAAACGCAGATGCAGCAGCGCGAGCCCCTGGGCCGCGAACTCCTCGACCAGCTGGGCGTGCTCCCCTCCTGACCCTCACCGCTCGCAGGTGCCGAAGACCGGCCCGGCCGACGGTCCGTGACGCCTCCGTGCGCTCAGTCGGAGGCGGGGGCTCCGAGCAGGAACGGCACCGAGCGGGCGAAGCGCTGGTCGCTGTCCATGACCCCGCCCATGAACTTGAACGTGCGAAGGGTCATGCGGCGGTCGGCGATGCGCAGCCCCGGCAGCTCGGCCAGCAGCTCGCGCTCGACCCTGGTCAGGTCGGGGGCGTCGCGCAGCCACAGGATGAACAGCGCGTTCTCCGGGCCGGCGATGGTCGTGCACAACCGCAGCTCGGGGATGCGTTCGCCCAGGTTGTCGGCGCGGTCGAGGACCTCCGGCTCGACAGTGCCCCACAGGGTCGCGGCGCTGGGCAACCCCATGTGCTGGCGTGAGATGTCACAGCGCAGCCCGAGCAGCCCCGCCCGCAACAGCCGGTTGAGGCGCCGTGCGGCAGTGGTGGGCGCGATGTCCAGGTGCTCTGCGATGGTCTGGTACCCCATCCGCGCGTCGAAGCACAGCAGATCGACGAGGCGCTGGTCGAGCCCGGTGACCCGCTCGGACGTGGCGTCGGCGCGGTCCCGCGGAGCCAGGGCCTGCAACGCGCGGCGCTGGGCGGGGGACAGGGCACGGATCTGCCACCGGAACGCCTCCCGCGGCACCTGGGTCACCACGTGCACCCGGTAGGAGACCACCTCCGGGATCCCGCCGATGCGTGAGAGCAGGTAGTCGGCCATGCCCGCGCCCGGGACGACGGTGAGCATGAGCTGGTGCGATCCGGCCACGAACTGGATGCTCAGGGTGTCGGGGTCCTCGGCCAGGATCCCCGCGACGTGCTCGACGGTGCCGTTGCGGCAGCTCAACTCCAGGTATCCCACGTTCCGCCGGGCCATGAGCCTGCGCCGGGGGAAGGCGGCGATGCGCGCCAGCCCCTCGCTCTCCAACCGGCGCCAGTGACGGGCCAGGGTCGTGGGATCCACGTCGAGGACGGGCGCGAGCTCGGCCCAGGTGGCCCTCGGTGCGATCTGCAGGGCGTTGACGAGGCTCAGTTCAAGTTCGTCCGGGATGGTGGATTCCGGCATCTGAGGCCCTTCAAGTGTTGGTTCCCGGCGATTTTCTGACCTTATCGTTCACACCACATAGCTTGCCGCAATACCCGTTCCACGGCTCTGAGCTGTGTGTTTCGGTGAGATGTCAGCGATGTGCACCCCGTTTTCCGCATCATGGATGCAGGGGTGCGGAGAGGGAGTCAGCGATGGTGGATCCGACCCTGGTCGTGCGAGGCGGCACCGTGTTCGACGCCACGGGGGCCGCGCCGGTCCACGACGGCGCGGTCGTGGTCCACGACGGCCTCGTCGACTGGGTCGGCCCGGCCTCCGAGCTCCCGGAGATCAACGGGCCCCACCGCGAGATCGACGCCCGTGGCGGGACGATCCTGCCCGGGTTCGTCGACACCCACGTTCACATGGCCATGGCCGGAGACGGGATGAACCCCGCCCGGTTGCTCGACCATCCCCCGCACTACGGCTACTACACCGCCCTGCCACGCTTGGCCGCCACGCTGGAGGCCGGTGTCACCACCGTGCGGGACCTGGCCGGGCTGGACATGGCCACGCAGAGAGCCGTGGACGAAGGGCTCGTCCCCGGCCCTCGCATCGTCACCGCCTACCGGGCACTGGGGCCCACCGGCGGGCACGGCGACTTCCGCACCTGTTGCGGGTTCGACTCCGGCACCGTCCTCGGCCCCGACGGCGGCATCTCCCTGCTCACCGACGGTGTCACCGAGGCCCTGCGCAACACCCGCGAGGTCATGCGCAAGGGGGCCGGCGTCATCAAGGTGATGGCGAGCGGCGGAGTGTGGAGCCCTCGCGACACCCCCTGGCACGACGGCCTCAACGTCGAGGAGATGGGAGTGGTCGTCCGCGAGGCCGCCGCACACGGTGTGCCCGTGGCCGCCCACGCCCAGAGCGCCCGCAGTATCCACAACGCTCTCACCGCGGGTGTGACCAGCGTCGAGCACGGATACGAGATCGACGAGCGCGGCATCGAGCTCATGCTCGAGTCCGGTGCCTACCTCGTCCCGACGCTGTCGACCGCCACCACCCCGCCCGACCCCGAGAGGTCGGCCGACTACGCGGTGGCCAAGAAGCTCAGGCTCCAGGAGCACCTGAGCGAGAACATCACCGCTGCACTGCGTGCCGGGGTCAACGTCGCCCTCGGCACCGATTCCGGCATCTGTGCCCACGGGCGCAACCTGCAGGAGCTCTCCCTGCTCGTGGACCACGGGCTCTCACCTGAGCACGCGGTCCTGGCCGGAACGCGTGACGCAGCCGTCCTCCTCGGGCTCTCCGACCGGATCGGGACCCTGGAGCGCGGCAAGCGGGCCGACGTCGTGGTCTGCTCCGGCGACCCGTTGAGCGATGTCACCGCCCTCGGCGACCCTGCGCGTGTGACCGCCGTCGTCAAGGACGGCGCGGTGTACAAGGGGTCCGCCCTCGCGTGAACCGCGGCCACGGAGCGCCGCCGCTGCCCCACATCCCTCGAGGTGACCCATGCCCACCAAGAACCCCCGCAGAGGCGGATCCGGTCCGGAGAACCGTCCCGGACTTCTCGCCCGCACGCTCGACGGCATCGAGCGGGTGGGGAACAAGATCCCCGACCCCTTCATCCTCTTCCTCGTCCTCTTCGCGATCGTCGCCGTGGCCTCGTCGGTCATGTCGGCCATGGGCGCGACCTACGAAGTCCCTGACAGCGGCGAGGGACCGCAGGACATCCGCGGATTCTTCAGCGCGGACGGCCTCACATGGCTGTCGACGACCCTGGTCGACAACTTCATCGGGTTCCCGCCGCTCGGCGTGGTCCTGACCGTCCTGCTGGGGGTCGGCCTCGCGCAGCGGACCGGTCTGCTCAACGCTCTCGTCCGCAAGGCGTTCGCCGGTGCCCCCGGGTGGCTGCTGCCTTACGTCGTCGCATTCGTGGCGGTGGCCGCGAGCATCATGAGCGATGCCGCCATGGTCGTCGTCCCGCCGCTGGCCGCGCTCGTGTTCAAGGCTGCGGGACGGCATCCTGTGGCCGGTCTCCTGGGCGGCTTCGCCGTGGCCACCGCGGCCTTCAGCTGCAGCCCGCTCATCACCAGCACCGATGCTCTCCTGTCGGGTGTGACCAACACTGCCGTACAGTCCGTCGAGCACCTGGACAGCACCCATGTCAGCCCGGTCTCGAACCACTTCCTGACCTTCACGATCTCGGTGGTGCTGACCCTGGTCGGCGGTTTCCTGATCAACCGGGTACTGGAACCCTCTCTGGAACGGAGCGACGTCACCAGGGAGAAGGTCGAGTCGGAGGAGACCACCTCGGGCCCGGTGGACGAGGACCGGCCCGACATGCGTATGGACCCCGAGCTGGCCCGGGCCGAGAAGTCGGGCCTGCGGTGGGCAGGGGTCTCGCTCCTGGTCACGCTCGCGGCCGTACTCCTGGTCACCCTGCCGTCAGGCGCACCGATGCGCAACGCGGACGGCGCGTTCCTCCCCGAATCGCCGCTGCTCGACTCGGTCGTGTTCCTCGTCTTCCTGACACTGGCGATCCCTGCCGTGGCCTACGGCCTGGTGACCAGGAGCATCTCCCGGGGCTCGGACATCGCTGTGATGATGGGCCACAGCATCAAGGAGATGTCCGGTTTCATCGTGCTGGCCTTCGTCATGGCCCAGTTCCTCGAGCTCTTCAACTGGACCGGGGTCTCGACCTGGATCGCCATCAAGGGGGCGGAGGGCCTGGAGGCAACGGGCTTCACCGGCTTCGGTGCGGTCGTGTGCTTCATCGTCCTGGCCTTCCTGATCAACCTGTTCATCATCTCCGGCTCTGCCCAGTGGGCACTCTTCGCCGCGGTGTTCGTCCCGATGTTCGCCGTCCTCGGCTACGAACCCGGGTTCATCCAGGCGGCCTTCCGCGTCGGGGACTCCACGTCCAACGTGCTGTCGCCGTTGAGCCCGTACGTGGTGATCATCCTCGGGTTCCTCCGCCAGTACGAGCCCAGGGCCGGCATCGGAACGGTGGTCGCTCGGGCCCTGCCGTTCTCCGTGGTCTTCCTGGTGCTGTGGACCGTGGTGCTCGCGCTGTTCTACTTCTTCGAGATCCCGGTGGGCCCGGGCATGTACCCGCACATCTGACTACCCGCCGAACGACCACCCGGGCCGGGCCTGTCACGGGTCCGGCCCCGACCCCCCTCCCCGTCCACCGACACCCGATTCCACGAGGAGCTGTCCATGACCGCCACCAGGACCCTGTACCGGGACCTCACCCTCATCGACGGGACCGGGGCCGCCCCCGACACCGACGCGGTGGTCGTGGTCGAGGGAGACACCGTCGCCTACGCCGGACCGCGTGCACAGGCCCCGCAGAGCCGCCCCGGCGACCGTGAGGTGACGCTCGGGGGGCGTACGGTGTTGCCCGGGTTCATCGACACGCACGTGCACATGGAGTTCGAGAGCGGCAAGGACCTGGCGACCAACAACGCCTCGGTGTCGCGCAGCCTGCACGCGTTCGAGGCCGGCGACCGGATGCGGCGCACGCTGGAGGCCGGCGTGACCTCGGTGCGCGACCTGGGCGGGGCGGACACCGGGTTCCGGATCGCGCAGGAGTGCGGCCTGGCGCGCGGCCCCCGCATGAAGATGGCGGTGCGCCTGATGAGCCACACCGGCGGACACGCGGACTTCACGCTGCCGTCCGGGCAGAACCCGCACGACTGCGAGCACACCACCGTGGAGATCGCCGACTCCCCGCAGGAGGCCGTGGTCGCCACGCGCCGATTGGTGCGCGATGGTGCCGACGTCATCAAGGTCTGCGCGACCGGCGGCCTGTCGAGCCCCTCGGACGGACCGACCGACGAGGGCGTCACGGAGGAGGAGATCGCCGCGATCGTCGCCGAGACCGCCAAGCACGGCGGGCGGCCGGTCGCCGCGCACGCCCAGGGCGCCGCGGGGATCCGCAACGCGGTGCGCGGCGGGGTGACCAGCATCGAGCACGGCTACCTCATCGACGACGAGGGCATCGACCTGATGCTGGAGCACGGCACGTTCCTCGTGCCGACCCTCGCCACGTTCGACTTCGAGGACCGAGCCCACCTCATGACGCAGAAGGCGATCGACACCAAGCGCGCGTTGGCCGAAGAGACCTACCGCCGGGTCTCGCACGCCGTCGCGCGCGGGGTGCGTGTGGCCATGGGCACCGATGCCGGCATCTCCGAGCACGGGAGGAACCTGCGCGAGCTGGCCCAGCTCGTCTCGGTGGGGCTGTCCCCGATGGCGGCGATCGTGGCCGGGACCCGGGACGCCGCGGAGCTGAACGGCACCGTGGACCGGGTGGGCACGGTGGAGGCCGGAAAGCTCGCCGACCTCGTCGTGTGCGCCGCAGACCCGCTCGCCGACGTGTCCCTGCTAGGCGACCCGGCCAACGTCGAGCTGGTGCTGCAGGGCGGGGAGACGGTCAAGGACATCCGCTGACCGCCTCCCCTCCGGGCCTGGGCGTGTGAGGCCCGTCCGGGCCCGTCAGGCCTTCCTGCGCTGACGCACCGACTCGGCCAGGCCGGAGAGCACGCTCTCGGTGGTCTCCCATCCCATGCACTTGTCGGTGATGGACTGCCCGTAGGTCAGCTCCGCGGGGTCGCCCAGCTTCTGGTTGCCCTCCTCGATGTAGCTCTCCAGCATCACACCGACGATGCCCTTCTGGCCCTCGGCGAGTTGTTCGCCGATCGAGGCGGCGACGGTCGGCTGGCGCTTGTGGTCCTTGCCGCTGTTGGCGTGGCTGGCGTCGATCATCAGACGGCGGGGCAGCCCCGCGCCCTCGATCACGTCCAGGGCCTGGCCCACGTGCGCGGCGTCGTAGTTCGGGCCGCCGCGGCCGCCGCGCAGGATCACGTGGCCGTCCGGGTTGCCGTCGGTCACCACGACCGAACCGGCGCCGCGCGGGTCCACACCGAAGAACGTGTGCGAGGCGGCGGCGGCGCCCACAGCGTCCACGGCCACCTGCACGTCGCCGTCCGTGCCGTTCTTGAACCCGACCGGCGTGCTCAGGCCGCTGCTCAGCTGGCGGTGCACCTGGCTCTCCGTGGTCCGCGCGCCGATCGCGCCCCAGGAGACGACGTCGGCGATGTACTGCGGGGTGATCGGGTCGAGGAACTCCGTGCCCGCGGGCAGACCCAGCTCGTTGATGTCCAGCAGCAGTTCGCGGGCGGTGCGCAGGCCGCGGTGCACGTCGTAGGTGTCGTCCAGGGCCGGGTCGTTGATCAGGCCCTTCCACCCCACGGTCGTGCGCGGCTTCTCGAAGTAGACGCGCATGACCACGCACAGCTCGTCGCGCACCGACGGCACGAAGGCCTTCAGGCGCCGGGCGTAGTCCATCGCCGAGGCGGGGTCGTGCACGGAGCACGGCCCCACCACCACGAGGAGGCGGTCGTCCTGGCCGTCCAGCACCCGCTTGACCTCGGTGCGGGCGTCGGCCACCAGGGCGCTGCTCTCGGCGCCCAGGGGGAGCTCGGCCAGCAGGTCCTTGGGGGCGATGAGCGGCTGGTAACTGGCCACCCTCGTGTCGTTCGTGCTCGGCATCGTGCCTTCCCCTCGGTACGAGTGTCACGGGTGTCCGTGCCGGGCCTCGGCGCCCGGCGGGAGTCCGCTCTTTCCGGAGTGGACGCTGCGGAGGCGCTGCCGATTCCGACAGGGCGAACGAACCTGTGTCCCACAAAGTGAGACGGGTGGGGGTGTCCGTTCTTCGGGGGGAGCCGGCCGGTCAGTCCACGAGGTCCTCTTCCCAGAACTCGTGGCGGTTGCGGGACCCGTCGATGACGGATCCGCGGTCGGCCTCCGCGCGCCGCAGTTCCACCCGCCGGATCTTACCCGAGACCGTCCTGGGCAGTTCGGTGAACTCCACCCGTCGGACCCGCTTGTACGGGGACAACCGCTCCCACGAGTAATCGAGGACCGACCGTGCGGTCTCCTCGTCGGGGGAGGCTCCCTCGGCCGGGACCACGAACGCCTTGACCACGGACAGCCGCAGGGGATCGGGGGAGGGGACCACCGCGACCTCCGCGACGGCAGGGTGCTCCGACAGCACGCTCTCCAGTTCATATGGTGAGATGCGGTAGTCGGAGGCCTTGAACACGTCGTCGGTGCGGCCCACGTACGTGAGGAACCCCTCGTTGCCCCGTACCGCGATGTCGCCCGTGTGCAGCACCCCGCCGCGGGTGGCCTCCCGCGAGAGGGCCTTGTCGTCGGCGTACCCCTGCATCACACCGACGGGCCCCTGCTCGAGGTCGACGCACAGCTCTCCGGGGTCACCGTCGGCCACCGGCTCCCCGGACTCCTGGTCGAGGAGCACGATGTCGTGACCGGGCAGGGCGTGGCCCATCGACCCCGGTACCACGACCTGGCCCGGAGCGTTGCCGACCAGCATCGTGGTCTCGGTCTGCCCGAACCCGTCCCGCACCGTAAGGCCCCAGGCCGTGCGCACCCGCTCCACGATCTCGGCGGTCAGTGGCTCACCCGCCGAGACGACCTCCCGCAGCTGCACGTCCCGGGAGGCCATGTCCCGTTCCGCGAGCATGCGCCACACGGTCGGGGGCGCACACAGGGTGTCGACCCCGCGTTCGGCGAGCTCCTCCAGCAGGCGGTCGGGGTCGAAGCGCAGGTGGTTGAGCACCAGCACCGTCGCCTCCGCGTTCCACGGCGCGAACACACTGCTGAACGCGTGCTTGGACCACCCGGGTGCCGAGATGTTCAGGTGCACGTCACCGGGTTGCACGCCCAGCCAGTACATCGTCGACAGGTGCCCGACCGGGTACGAGACCTGCGAGTGCGTGACCAGTTTCGGCAGCGCCGTCGTTCCGGACGTGAAGTAGATCAGGTACGGGTCGCCGGGGTCGGAACGCTCCGGCGGGCGGAACTCCAGCCCTGCGTGCTCGGAGTCGGCGTAGCTGAGCCAGCCCTCCATGTACCCCACACAGATGCGGGTCCAGTGGCCCTGCAACCCGGCGAACTTCTCGGTCTCCGGCGGTCCGCAGATCACGTGTGCGATCTCCCCGCGGTCCAGTCGGTCCACGAGGTCCGTCTCGGTGAGGGCGACCGGGGTGGGGCACAGGACCGCGCCGAGCTTGAGCGCGGCGAGCATGCACTCCCACAGCTCCACCTGGTTGCCGAGCATGAGAAGGACCCGGTCGCCGGCGTGCACACCCTGGGAGTTCAGCCAGTTCGCGACCTGGTTGGAGCGTTCCGACATGTGCCGGTAGGTGTAGCGGGCGTGCGAACCGTCCTCCTCGACGATCCACAGGGCGGTGCGGTCGGGGCGGCGCTCGGCGACCTCGTCGAAGTGGTCGATCGCCCAGTTGAAGTCGTCGGGTGCCGGCCAGGTGAACCGGTGGTGCGCGGTGGCCTGCTCCAGACGCAGCTCCAGGAGCAGATCGCGTGCGGCGCGGAACTCCGCCGCACCGACGGAGGCATCGTTCGACATCGCTTCGCCCTCCGGGTCGCTGGGACGGGGAGGCCGGCCGGGGCGGTGTCGGCGTGCTCGCGGTGTGCGCGCCAGGGCCCCGTCCGGACCGACCGTGCGGGGGTTCCTACCCGGGATCGGGACGGGTGACGCCTGTCGTGCAAGGGGTGGGAGGGACCGGGTTCTCCCGGGTGTGGGGGCGACCCCACCGCCGTAGGATGTCGGCCATGGAGGAGCTGCGTGGACGACACGGAACCTGGCGGCTGGGCACCGACGAGGTCCGGTTGTCCTTCTCGGCGGGGCGCCGCGTCCCCGCGCTCCTGAAGGCCCTCGGGTCGTGCTCCGTCCCCCTGGGTGCGATCGCCGGCGTCGACTTCGACCGGGGCGACCGCAGGCACGGGTGGCGTATGCGCCTGCGTCTGGTCGACGGCGCCGATCCATACGCGGAACTGGGCGCCGCAGAGAGCGAGGACCTCACTCCGCTCCTGCTCACCGGGCCCCACGACAAGGAACTGCTCGCGGAGTACTTCGCCGACCAGATCGCCTCGTCAGCGCGGATGGAACGCGAGACGTCCGGGACCCCCGCCTCCGTCGACGTCGCCCGGTCCCTGGTCGCACGGTTGCCGTTCCACGCCCGCACGGGGGAGGGGCGAGCCGACTTCGACGGCAACCGTGTCCGCCTCACCTGGGACGGGTTCTTCGCCGGCACCGCCAAGGGCACCGAGGAGCACCGCGACTACCCCCTCGCGGAGATCGAACGGGCCACCTGGCATCCGCCCGTGGACCTCAGCGAGGGGTGGCTGCGCATCGTGCTGCGCGGGGTCACCATCGTCGAGGCCACCGACATCAGCCACGACTTCTTCACGCTGGCCACCCACGGGGCGAAAGGCAGTGAGGAGGCGTTCCTCATGGCCGCCACCGTCAACGCCCACCTGGCCGGGGGCGGGGCGCACAGTGGGGCCGTCGCCGCCGGTCCCGGTCCCGAGGAGATCGAGGCCGCGCCCGACGGTGGGAACCGCGACAGCGGCGAGGCGGTCTTCGCCAAGATCCGTGAGCTCGGTCGGTTGCGCGACGAAGGCCTGGTCACGGATGAGGAGTTCGCCGCGAAGAAGGCCGAGCTGCTCGCCCGGATCTGAGGAAGGAGACCGGGTTCAAGTCCGGCGCCGCAACCCGCGGCGCACCACCCCGACAGCCACGGAAAGGCCTGCAACGTGCGCACCCTGTACCCGCCGATCGAACCCTACGACTCCGGGATGCTCGACGTCGGCGACGGCAACAGTATCTACTGGGAGCTGAGCGGCAATCCCACCGGAAAGCCGGTCGTCTTCCTCCACGGCGGCCCCGGCGGCGGCACCAACCCGAACCAGCGGCGCCTGTTCGACCCGGAGAAGTACCGCATCCTCCTGTTCGACCAGCGCAACTGCGGGCGGTCCACCCCGCACGCGAGCGGCATGGACACCGACCTGTCCGCGAACACGACCTGGAGCCTCGTCGAGGACATCGAACGCCTGCGCGCGATGGTCGGCGTGGAGTCCTGGCAGGTCTTCGGCGGCTCCTGGGGCAGCTGCCTGGCGCTGGCCTATGCGCAGACCCACCCGGACCGTGTCACCGAGCTCGTGCTGCGCGGGATCTTCACCCTGCGCGAGGAGGAGATCGGCTGGTTCTACCAGTACGGCGCGTCCATGCTGTTCCCCGACCTGTGGGAGGACTACCTGGCGCCCATCCCCGAGGAGGAGCGTGACGACCTGGTGGCCGCGTACGCGCGCCGGCTCAACGCGCCCGACCGGGAGACCCGCCTGGAGGCGGCCCGCGCCTGGAGCGTGTGGGAGGGTTCCACGGTCACGCTGCGGCCCGACCCCGCGGTGCGTGAGCAGCACGCCGGGGCCGAGTACGCTCTCGCGTTCGCGCGGATCGAGAACCACTACTTCAGCAATCTCGGGTTCTTCACACCCGGCCAGCTCATCGAGGGCGCCGAGCGTATCCGCCACATCCCCGGGGTGATCGTGCAGGGGAGGTATGACGTGTGCACGCCCGTGCGTACCGCGTGGGACCTGCACCGGGCGTGGCCGGAAGCGGAGTTCCACATCGTCGACGACGCGGGGCACGCGTTCAGCGAGCCGGGGATCATGGACCGGCTGCTGGAGGCCACGGACCGGTTCGCGAAGGTCTGAACGGCGCGGGGCCGGGGGTGGCCTCCCGGCCCCGCTCGTCCGGGCCCCGGCATCACGAACAGCATCCGGGGCACGGCGTCAGTAGGATCCGCCGTCCCCACGCGGGACGGCGCAGTTGCTGCGCGGGTCGGGACCGGAGGCCCTGCCACCGTCCTCGCGCGTGGCGTCACCGGGGCCCACGTCGGTGGGTTCGACGTGTCCGCCGACCTCGAAGGGTCCCTCCTCCTGCAACAGGGCCGGGCTCGGGAGGGCCCGCGTAGCGCCCGTGCTCCGGGTACAGGGCTCGGTCCGGGTGCGCTGAGGGAGGGGCCCGCCCTGCCTGTGTGCCCCGTGCGGATCGTCCGGGACGTGTGGTTCCCGTGCTTCGCCCGATCCCGTTGCCTCCTCCGGCTCGTGCTCCGAGGGGTGCCTGTGGCGTTCCGTGTCCGGCCGGTGGTCCCGGAGATCCTGCTCTGTGCCTTCTCGGTCCGGTTCCATGCCCGCACCACACTCCTGCTCGCCTCGTGCTCGTGTCGATGAAGGCTGGGACACGCCCAGATGGCACGGGGTTCTGCGGTGGCCGGGAACGGCCGACCGATCTGGCCCGGATGCGTTCGGTGGACGCAACGGCCGGAGAGGCAACATGTTCCATATGGGGCGAAATGCTCCCCAGGGGCCCTGTTCACGCACGGAACGTGTTCTAGTGTCGGGGTGCATCCGCGCAAGAGGAAGGAAGCACGAGCATGCGAGTCGAGGTCGACTACGACCAGTGCGAGAGCAACGCCCTGTGCATGGGACAGGCCCCTGAGGTGTTCGAGGTCCGCGACGACGACTTCCTGTACCTGCTGACGGAGGAGCCGGGGTCCGACCAGCACGAGAAGGTCCGGCAGGCCGCGCGCCTGTGCCCGAAGCAGGCCATCACCGTTCACGAGTGACGGTTCGCCGTACCCGGGTCGCTCCATGCGGTGCGCGAGCGCCGACGGGTGTGCCGCATGGAGCGTCGACGAGAGGAACCCGTGTCTCTCGGATGGGCCCTTCCCCGTCTTCCGCGAGAAAGCCGGGCAGCCACAGAAGGATCCGTCGGCCGGGAGGGTCCGGCGCTCGCCTCCGCTGAGGACCGGTACCCGGGCAGGACGGCTCTGCGCCGGCTGAGCGCGGAGGGGGCCACCCACGAGCAGACCTCGGGCGATCGCCGACGAGCTGCTCCTGGGGCTCAACGCGCGCCGGCGGCGGCCAGCGCCTCTTCCCAGGTGGTCGGTTCCTCCAGGAGTGCGCGGTAGCGCATGGTCCGCGGCGTGGACCGCAGCCCGACCACGCCGGTGAGCATCCCGTCGCGTCCGAGGAAGGCCACGAACTTCCGGTCCTCGGGCGAACCGTGCACGAAGGTGACCTGATCGGCCGGGGCGCCCTGGCCCAGCAGCTGGATCTTCATCTTGTATTGGTCGGACCAGAAGTAGGGCACCGGGGTGAAGGGTGTGGGCTCCTCACCGGCGGCCCGGGCGAGCAGGTTGCGCGCGGCGATCTCCCCCTGTTCACCCGCGTTGGTCCAGTGCTCCAACCGGATCCGGCCGCCGAACCGCGGGTGCGGCCAGTTCGCCAGGTCGCCCACCGCGTAGACGCCCGGAACCGAGGTCGCCGAGTACTCGTCGCAGGCCACCGACCCGTCCTCGAGCAGGTCGACGCCGGAACCCACGAGCCACTCGGTGTTGAGGTGCACGCCGATCCCCGCGACCACCAGCGTCGCGGGGACCTCGGAACCGTCGGAGAGCTGGACCCGCTCCACTCGGCCCGAGCCCTCGTACCCGGTCACGCTCGTGCCGAGCCGAACGTCGACGCCGTTCTCCCGGTGCAGGTCGGTGAGGACCTCGCCGACGGCCGGGTGCACCACCCGCGTCATAGGGGTCTCCTCGGCCTCCACGAGCGTGACGTCCATGCCGACGGCCCGCGCGCTCGCGGCGACCTCGGCGCCGACGAACCCGGCGCCGACGACCACGAGACTGCCGCCGGAGTCGAACTCCGCGCGCACCGCCTCGGCATCGTCGAGGGTACGCAGCACGTGTACCCCGGCCAGGTCGGTGTCGGGCCGCCGCGCCCGCGCGCCGGTGGCGATGACCAGGCCGTCGTAGGGAACTCTCTCCTCCCCGGCGGGCCCCTGCACGCGCACCTGCCGGGCGCCGGTGTCCAGGCCCACGGCACGGCGTCCCAGCCGGAAGTCGGCCCCGATCGCCTCCACGACGGTCTCGTCGCGCAGCTGCAGGGCCCGGTGCCCGGCCAGCCATCCGGGCTCGCCGCCGGACGGGGTCAGCCCGGCCCCGGTCAGGACCTCCTTGGACAGCGGAGGGCGGGAGTAGGGCCGGTGCTCCTCCTCACCGACGATCGTCAGTCCCCCCAGGTAGCCCTGGGTCCGCAGCGTCTCGGCCGTGTGCAGCCCGGCCGTGCCCGCGCCGACGACGACGATCTCCTCCGTGTTCTCCCGCACCGTGTGCCACTTCCCTTCGTGTCCGTTGGTCTGCCGTGGCCGGCCTGGACCGGGCCTACAGCGGCCGTACCTCGCCCACGGGCTCCCCGCCGCCCTCGACGTCCACACGCAGCCGGTCGGCCACGGCCGAGACGTCGGCGCCGAGCGCACGCAGGGCGTCGAGCCCGACCAGGGTACGGGCCCTGAGCTGGGCGTCGCCGTCGCTGATCTTGACCGCGACGGTCTCCCCGGCGGGCGTGCTCAGCACCAGGACCCCGTCGGCTCCGACCTTGGAGACCAGGCCCGGCATCCGCTGCATGAGGTCGGTGTCGACCCGCTCGTGCCCGGTTCCCGAGACGTACTCCGGGTGCGCGCTCATCGCCTCCAGCACCGCGCGTTCCGGGCTCCCGTCGGGCGCGGTCCGCATCGACCACAGCCCCCGGGCGAGCCCGGCGAGGGTCACCGCCGACTGCGGAGCCCCGCACCCGTCCACGGCGGTGTGTGCGACCGGTTCGCCGCAGAGGTCCTCGATGGTCTCGCGCACCAGTACCTGCAGGGGGTGGCCGTTCTCGCGGTAGTCGTGCGTGCTCCATCCGCTGCGCACACACGCGGTGAGGAACCCGGCGTGCTTGCCCGAGCAGTTCATCAGCACCGGCTCCGGCTCACGCCCGCCCCGGATGTGGTCCGCCTGCGCCGCCTTGGTACCGGGGATGTCCGGCGGGCACTGGAGCGCGTCCGGGGCCAGACCGGCCTTGGCGAGCATCCGACCGACCTCGGCCGCGTGGAACGCCTCACCGCCGTGGCTGCCCGCGGCGATCGCCAGCGCCTCGCCCTCCAGGTCGGCGCCGGCGCGCAGCATCGCCACGGCCTGGAACGGCTTGGCGGAGGAACGCGGGAACATGGGCCGGTGCACGGGGCCGCGGGCGTGTCCGACACGACCGTCGGGGGACAGGCCGATCACCGCTCCGTAGTGGACGCTCTCCTGCATCCCGGACCGGACCGCCTCTGCCAGCGGCACGTACTCGGGGCTCGGGTTCTGGGGCATGGGAGGGGATCTCCTGCTCGTCGAGGCCCGGGCGGCGCGGGTCGCGCACCGCCGGGCGGTCCTGTGGGGGAACGTGCACCCCGGGGGATGCATCCGCCCAGAACGCCGCAGGCGGTTACTTTCTTCCTGCCTCGCCGCCCATCCCTGCGTCGGCGGAAAAGCCTGTCCGAGGTGGGCAGTAGGGTCGGATGCCGTACCCGGGCGCGGACCGGGACGATCGACGGCCAGGAGGGTGGAACACGACGATGGGAACGCTGCGAACGGGTGCTCTGACCCGCCGACGGGTCGGGGTACGGGCGGCGGACCTGGAGTATGCGGTGCTCGACATGGAGACCACGGGTCTGGACCCGGGTTCGGGTGCCCGCGTGGTCGAGCTCGCGGTGGTGCGGGTGCGCGGCGACGGCAAGGTCGTGGAGGAGTTCAGCACCCTGGTCGACCCGCGTGCGGACGTCTCGGGGCAGGAGTTCCACGGCATCGGCGACAGCGACGTCCTGGGCGCCCCCACCGTCGCCGACCTGGTGCCGAACCTGACCCGTCTGCTCTCCGGTGCCGTGGTGGTCAGCCACAACCTCGACTTCGAGCGGCGTTTCCTCGGTTCGGAGCTGGTTCCGGGCGGGCTCCCGGAGGGGCAGGCGGGCCTGTGCACGCTGCGTGCACTGCGTTCCCAGCTCGATCTGGAACGCTACTCGCTGTCCAAGGCCTCGCACGCGCTCAGCGGGCGCTGGCCCACTGGACAGCACACAGCCCTCGGTGACGCGCGGGCCTGCGCGATGCTCCTGGTCGAGCTCATCTCCAACGCGCCCGGGACCCTCCGCTACCGCGGTCCGGTGCCGCGTGTGCTGACGGCCCCGCGTTCGAACCGGCCCGAGCCGGTGCGCTGGAAGCCCCGGACCCTCCCGCTCCCGGGTGGTCTGGAGGCGCCGCGCAGCTGGGGGTCCCCGTGGCGCGTGGAGGAGCTCGATCCCCTGCTGTGCGGGGGCGCCTTCGGAGAGACGGACCGGATGATCGCCGAGCGGGCCGCCCGCAACGGGACCCGGGCCCGGCGCCGAGTCGCAGCGGCCGCCGCGGTGGCCGGGGGGGTGGCCGCGACCGCCGCGGGCGGCATGCTGGTGCGCCTGGCCGGTCTCAGAAACCGGACAGGGTGAGGAAAAAAGCGATGATCAGGGCGCTGCCGCCGACCGCGGTGAGCAGCGCTCTGCCCTGCTCGGTCAGCCGGGCCGACGCCAACCGCACACGTGGGCGTTCGACCCGTTCGGTGGCGGCGACAGGACCTGGTCGGGCGGGGACGCGCGGGGGCACGACACGTCCGGGGACGAACTGCGGCACCTTGTTGAACATGGCGACCGCGACCAGCGCGGCGCCGAGGAGGATCAGCACTAGGGGCACGTCGGGGCCTCACGAGTAGCTTGCTCGGTCTGGGGCCCCTGATTCTCACGGATGCCTCCGTCCGGTAGCGACTCGATATCGCCTGGTCAACACGGCAGGCCGTGTTCCGGGCGCGCCATTATCGCGCTGGGTCACACCTGGCCACTCTCCGCCACGGGTTTCGGCACCACGGTGTCGACGGTTTCGGTGGGGACGCCCAGGCCGCGCAGAGTGAACCGGGTGATGAGCGCGTGGGTGCGGTCGAGGTCGGCCTCGCCCTGCACGAGCGGGATGCGCTGGGACCCGACCATGGACAGCGTGAGCCCCGCGGTGGCGTGCGCGGGCAACGGGTCGAACTCCCCGGAGGAGGCGCCCTCCTCCAGGATCTCGCTCAACAGCCGCTGCATCGGGGCGACGTGGTCGGCCAGACGCTGGTAGGCGTCGGGGCCCAGGCTCGCGCCGAGCTCGGCGGCCGGCGGGTGCGGGTGCTTGACGATGCCTTCGAGCTGGAGCCGGACGAACGCCGACAGGCGCCGCGCGCACGAGACCCCCGATGGGAGTTCCTGGCGGTAGCGCTCCACGAAGGCGTTGTTGATCTGCTCGGTGAAGGCCAGCAGCAGCGCCGGTTTGTCCGGGAAGTAGTTGTACAGCGCGGTGCGCGTGATACCCGCGGCGCCGGCCACGTCGGTCATGGATATCCGGTCGATGCCCTGGGACTGGATGAGTGCGTCGACCGCCTCCATGATGCGCTCGTGTGTGCGGGCACGGTGCGCGGCGATGGTGGGGGCGGTGATCTTGGGCATGTCCCCATGGTGTCACGCCGCGCACCCCCGCCGGGGCCGTCCGGATCAGGGCGCGTAGGTGCGGCCGAGGTCGGCGAGGACCTCGGTGTTGAGCTGGTAGGCCAGTCGGGTCTCCCGCAGCAGGGCGTGCTCCCCGGTTTCCGACAGGTCCAGGGCGTCGAGGCGTTCCCGGTAGCGCGCGCGGAACTTCGGCAGGCTTCCCAGGGCTCCGAAGTCGTAGAAGCACACCCCGGGGGAGCCGTCGAACCCGTAGGTGCCACGGGCGGCCTCGGAGATGAACTGCCCCCCGGAGACGTCGCCGAGGTAGCGCGTGTAGTGGTGCGCGACGAAGCCCGCGGGGTGGTCGGCCATCTGCTCCAACCGGGCCACGTAGGTACGGGTGGGAGCAGTGGGGGAAACGAGGCGGTGCCAGCCGTCGCCGAGCAGGTACGCCAGATCCCGTTCCAGGGCGGGGACCCGTTCGAGCTCTGGCTCCAGGAACGGTGCAGCCACCGGGTCGTCGCTCAGTGCGCGGCCGACCTCCTCCAGTGCCAGGTAAGCGAAGTAGTGCTGGGCGACCATGGCGGTGTAGCCGTCCAGGCTGAGGCGCCCGTCGAGCAGAGCCTGGGTGAAGCCGTGCTGCTCGGCGGCCTCGTGCTCGTCCCAGGTGGCGGTTTTGAGCCGCTCGGAGAAGGGGGAGGGGGTCTGCTGGGTGGGAGGTGCCGCAGCCGTGGCGCTCACTGTGGTCTTCCGCCTTTCCGTCGGCAATTTCGTGACATGATGTCATTTCCCGGGGGAGCGGTGTCAAGTGGGATACGACAACCTGTCACCAACGGTCGCGGGGCGCGGCGGTGCTCCTCCCGGCGTCCGCGGCCCCCGCGAGACCGCGCGGGATGACCCGCGGGGTCCGGGACTGCGTGCACAATGGGGATGCGGTTCCACCTGCAGGCATCGGATGTCTCTCGTCGCGCTCGCTGGTCAAGCGGCCGACACGGCGATTATCTTGTGGGTGTCGTGCGGTCGGAACCGCCGGTGGGGCCCGGGCCGCCTGCCCGGGCCGGTCTGCACGAGCAGTACCAACGCCTCCGGTCCGACCGGAGGCGATGAGTGGAAACCAGGAGCCCAGGGCACGACCCCGTGCCCGTGACCGGCCAGGGAGCGGTCGACGCCGCCCCCGGCGCCGGTGCTGTCCACGGAGGACACACCGGCCCGACTCCCCGGGTGGCGACGGCGTCCTGAACAAGCGGGTGGAGGCTACCGTCGAATCGGTTGACGTACTTCTGGTCGAGGACGACCCCGGCGATGCGATGCTGGCCGAGGAGTTGCTCGCCGACACGGTCCTGACGACCCGTATCACCTGGGTGGAGACCCTCAAGGACGCCAAGGAGAAGCTCCGCAACTTCCGCGGTTGCGTCCTCCTGGACCTCAACCTCCCCGACGGGCAGGGCCTGGACCTGTTGCGCCAGGTCCTCGACGCCGCGCCCTCGGCGGCGGTGGTGGTCCTGACCGGCCTCGACGACGAGCACGAAGGACTGGCCGCGGTCGCCGCCGGCGCCCAGGACTACTTGGTCAAGGGCCAGGTCGACGGCTCCTTGCTCGCCCGCAGCCTGCGCTACTCCGTCGAACGCAAGCGTGCCGACGAGAACGTGCGCAAACTCCGTGAGGCCCGCATGCGCGCCCGCGAGAACATGCGCCTGGAACGCGGTCTCCTACCCCAGGTGCTGTTGGAGCGCTCCCCGCTCAGCCACCGCGCCTACTACCGTCCAGGCCGCAAACGCGCACTCGTGGGCGGTGACTTCTACGACGCCGTCGAGAAGGACGGCACCACCCACGTGCTCATCGGAGACGTGAGCGGCCACGGCCCCGACGAGGCCGCCCTCGGCGTCAGCCTGCGTATCGCCTGGCGCGCGCTCATCATGGGCGGGGTCGCCGAGCACGAGGTCCTGGCCAACCTCGAAGGCATCCTGGTCAGCGAGCGCGCCCAGGAGGAGATGTACGCGACGCTGTGCATGGCCTGCCTGGACACCGGGGCCGATCGCATGCGCGTGCGCGTGCTCGGACACCCGCCGCCCATGGTCATCCGCGACGGCACGGTCGAGGAGATCGAGGCCTCGCCGCAGCCCCCGCTGGGGGTGTTCCCCGTGGAGACCGATGCCGAGCCCGACGTCTTCCCCCTGCCCGAGGGCTCCAGCGTGCTCTTCTACACCGACGGGCTCGTCGACGCCTTCGACGACGGCCCGCCCGAGCGCCTGGAGGTCCGGGGTCTGCGCCGTCTCGTCGGCCGTGTCCTGGGGCAGGGGGTGTCGCTGAACCATCTGCCCGAGCACGTCGTCGACGAGGCCGAGCGCAGCAACGGCGGCCCGCTGCAGGACGACGTGGCCATGCTCCTGGTCAAGCACGGGGAGCCGAAGTGAGCACTGGTGGCGGCCCCGAGGACCCCGACGAGCCGCGCGGCCCCGAGGCCCAGGGTCACGAGGGTCCGGAGCAGGGCCAAGACGAGGCCCGGAGCGACGGTTCCGGGAACGCAGGGGACGGAGAGGGCGCGAGCGCGCCCGAAGGGAAGGCCGACCCCGGCGGCGGTCCCGCGCCCGGCGGCCCCGAGGCCGGGGCGGAGACGCCCCCGGACGGTGAACCCGCCCCCGGTGACGACGCCGGTGCGGACCCCGGCGACAGCGATGCCCCCGAGGGCGAGGCCGGGCCCCGCCCCGACGCAGGGACCCGGTTCGTACACGCCGCGCCGCGCCCGCGCGTGCGCTCCACCCACGAGTCCTGGAGCCTGCGCCGCCGCGTCACCAGCCTGCTCACCGTCGTCGCGGTCGTCCTGGTCGTGGCGGTCTCGGTCATAACCCTGGCCGCGTTCCAGGCCCGCGACTCCCTGAGTCTGCAGGTCGACTCGCTCACCCCCGCGGTGAGCGCCGTCGAACAGACACGTGCCTCCTACTTGAGCCAGGACCACGCCCTGCGCGGCTACATCCTGACCCAGGACCGCGACTTCCTCCAGCCCTACGTCGAGGCCCGCCTCAACCTGCTGGAACACCAGGCCGACCTCAACCAGCTCGCCGAGGACAACCCCGACGTCGCCGAGAACATCGACGAGCTCCTCGAGGCCGGCGAGGTATGGTCCGACGAGTTCGCGGCCCCCGCCCTGGAACAGGTCGGCAACGGCGAGACCCCGTCCCAGGCCGACCTCCAGCGCGGCCGGGTGCTGTTCCTGGAACTCGAGCGCATCAGCGACGCCACCAGCCAGCAGCTGCAGGAGGAGATCGAGGAGGCCCGCAGCGGTCTGACGCTGGCCACGCAGCAGGTCGTCGCCCTGCTGGTGCTCGTCGGGCTCGTCGTGGTGTTCCTGTCGGTGTTCCTGTGGGTCATGCTGCAGCAGTGGGTGCTGCGCCCTCTGGAGGAACTGGCCGGGCACATGCGCCAGGTCTCGGAGGGGTATTACGCCCACCGCATCTCGCTGCACGGGCCACCGGAGATCGTGCGTCTGGGCCAGGACGTGGACTCCATGCGCGAACGCATCGTCCAGGATCTCGACGAGGTCGCCTTCGCCCGCCGCAAGCTGCAGGAACAGTCCAGGCTCCTGGAGAGCCAGACCGAGGAACTGCGCCGCTCCAACCTCGAGCTCGAGCAGTTTGCCTACGTGGCCTCCCACGACCTGCAGGAGCCCCTGCGCAAGATCGCCAGCTTCGTGCAGCTCCTGCAGCGGCGCTACCAGGGCCGACTCGACGACCGGGCCGACTCCTACATCGTCTTCGCGGTCGAGGGCGCCAAGCGCATGCAGACGCTCATCAACGACCTGCTGGCCTTCTCCCGGGTCGGACGCACCAAGAACTTCGCGCCCGTGGACCTGGACGTGGCCTTCACCGACTCCCTGGTCAGTCTGTCGGCTCGCCTGGAGGAGGCCGAGGCCGAGGTCACCGGCGACCGCATGCCCACGGTCGAGGGAGACCGGACCCTGCTCACGCAGGTCTTCTTCAACCTCGTGGGCAACGCCGTGAAGTTCCGCGGCCAGGACCCGCCGCGCGTGCACGTCGGCGTGCGCCGCGAGGGTGACGAATGGATCTTCTGCTGCACGGACAACGGAATCGGAATCGAACCGCAGTACGCGGACCGCATCTTCGTGATCTTCCAGCGGTTGCATACGAGGGACAAGTACTCGGGCACCGGGATCGGCCTGTCCATGTGCAAGAAGATCGTGGAGTTCCACGGCGGCCGGATCTGGTTGGACACGACCGAACGGGAGTCCGGGCAGACCGGGACCCGCATATGCTGGTCCCTGCCCGTGGCGTCCGAGGAGGAGGGCGAAGAGCCCGCCGAGGACGGTGAGGGCTCCGAGTCCGCCGACGCCGGTACGGGTCCTTCCCGAGGACCCGACAGCGGTACGGTTTCCCCCGACGACTAGGGGTCCTCCCCCGGCCACCGGGGGTCTGTGAGCGTGAGCGAGGTCATGTTGGTGCATCCGATCGAGGTGCTGCTGGTCGAGGACGACCCCGGTGACGTCCTGATGACCAAGGAGGCGTTCGAGGAACACAAGGTGGGCAACCGCCTCCACGTGGTCTCCGACGGCGTCGAGGCCCTGCGCTTCCTCCGCCGCGAGGACGAGTACTCCGAGGCACCCCGGCCCCACTTGATCCTGCTCGACCTCAACCTGCCCCGCAAGGACGGGCGCGAGGTCCTGGAAGAGGTCAAGGGCGACGAGGAGCTCGCGCACATCCCCGTGGTCGTGCTCACCACCTCCGAGGCCGAGGAGGACGTGCTGCGCAGCTACCGACTGCACGCCAACGCCTACGTCCCCAAACCCGTGGACTTCGACCAGTTCATCCAGGTCGTACGCAAGATCGACGACTTCTTCGTGACCATCGTGCGCCTGCCCCAGGCCTGAGGACCCCTCGGGAGCCCGGAACCCCTGCGATACGGGGACACCACGCGGACGGGCGGCGGGCCGCCCTGGCCGTTCTCCGTTACGGTGAGGGGCATGAGCTTGCCGAAGCAGCGCGACCCCCAGGGCCCCTACCGTGTCGTGGTGGTGTGCCTGGGCAACATCTGCCGCTCTCCCATGGCCGAGAAGGTGCTGCGGGCGGATCTCGAACGCGCCGGTCTGGGTGACAGGGTCGAGGTCACCAGCTCCGGTACCGGTGACTGGCACGTCGGCGGCGCGATGGACCCCCGCGCGGCCTCCACGCTGCGGGTGCACGGGTACTTCACCGAGCACACCGCGCGCCAGTTCCGGCCCTCCGACCTGGAACAGGCCGACCTCGTGCTGGCGATGGACCTCGACAACCACGACGAGGTCTCCACGGCCGTCGTGGAGGACGGCCCCGACCACGGCTTCGATCCCTCGCGTCTGCGCCTGTTCCGCTCCTTCGCCCCGGGGACCGGCCCCAACCCCGAGGTGCCCGACCCCTACTACGGCGGGGACGACGGGTTCACCGCTGTGCTGAACATGATCGAGGCCGCGGCCAAGGGGCTCACCGACGAGCTCGACCGGGACCTGGGCCCCGAGGACTGAAGGTGGAGGGCGAACCGATCGCGCGCGACATCAGGGGGCCGGGCGCGGACTCCGGCTCCCCCGGCCGGGGCGACCACCCCCGGGACCCCGTCACCGGAACCATGGCCGAGCGCCTGAGCGTGCTCCTGGACCGGCCCGTGCGCCGCGCCGCCGGCGCGGGCACCAGTCACGACTGGGAGATCTTCTACGCCGAGCTCGACGACGGCACCCGCCTGTTCGTCAAGGCTCTGCCCCGCCGGGCCCCGGCCACCGGGGTGCTCACCGCCGAGGCGCGCGGGCTCACCTGGCTCGGTCAGGCCTTCGGTTCCCCCGCGCTGCGTCCGCTGGCGTGGGACGCGCGCATCGTCGTGCTTCCCTGGGTGGCCGAGGACGAGCCGACGCCGGCCGCCGCCGAACGGCTCCNCACCTGACCGGGGCCGAGCAGTACGGGGCGCCTTGGGACGGCTACATCGGTCCGCTGCCGATGGACAACACACCCTCCGACGACTGGCCCGCCTTCTTCGCCGAGCAGCGGCTGCGCCCCTACCTGCGCCACGCCCTCGACCAGGGGTCGCTCACCCCCGCCGACGGCAGGGTGATCGAACGCGCCGTCGACGCGGTCGGCGAGCTGGCCGGGCCCGCCGAACCGCCCGCCCGCATCCACGGCGACCTGTGGAGCGGCAACGTGCTGTGGCGGGGCTCGGACGCCGTGCTCATCGATCCCGCGGCCCAGGGAGGGCACCGGGAGAGCGATCTGGCGATGCTGTCCCTGTTCGGCCTGCCGTACCTCGACCGTGTCCGCGACGCCTACAACGAGGTCGCGCCCCTGGCCGAGGGTTGGCGCACCCGTGTGGCCCTGCACCAGCTGCATCCGCTGCTCGTGCACGTCTGCCTGTTCGGCGCCGCCTACCGCACCACCGCCCTGGACGCCGCCCGCACCGCCCTGCGCGGCGGCTGATCCCGGGTCCGGAACGCGCGTGAGGGTGGTCACGGGCGGGCCGTCCAGGGCTGCGCGGGTGGTTGGATTGAGGGCATGGAGCACGAACACGACGGCCCCGACCTGCACGTGGCCCTTCTCGGGTACGGCAAGGGCGGAGAGGTCTTCCACGCGCCGCTGATCGACGCCGTTCCCGGGCTGTGCCTGGCGGCCGTGGTCACCGGCGACCCCGAACGGCAGAAGGCCGTGCACGAGCGGTACCCCGACACCACCGTGTACACGAGCGCCGACGAACTGTGGGCCGAGGCCGACCGGTACGAGATCGCCGTCGTCTCCACCCCCAACGACACCCACGCACCGCTGGCCCGGGCGGCGCTGGAGGCCGGGATGGCCGTGGTCGTGGACAAGCCCTTCGCCCTCACCGCGGCCGAGGCACGCGAGCTCACGGCCCTGGCCGAAGAGCTGGAGCAGGTGCTCACCGTCTTCCACAACCGGAGGTGGGACTCCGACTTCCTGACCCTGTGGCACCTCGTCGACGACGGTTCGCTCGGCAGGGTGCACCGGTTCGAGTCGCGGTTCGAGCGGTGGCGGCCCGAGGCCAAGGGCACCTGGCGCGACGCCGGCGCGGTCGAGGCCGGGGCGGGGATCCTCTACGACCTGGGCCCGCACCTGATCGACCAGGCCGTGAACCTGTTCGGACCCGTGACCGCGGTGTACGCGGAGGCCGCGGCCCTGCGCGAGGGCGTGCAGGCCGACGACGACGTCTTCCTGAGCCTGCACCACACGCGCGGGGGGCGTTCACACCTGTGGATGAGTGCGCTGACCGCCGAGTCCGGTCCCCGATTCCGGGTCCTGGGAGACGCCGGGGCCTACGTGGTCGAGGGCCTCGACGGTCAGGAGGAACGCCTCGGCGCGGGTGAGGATCCGCGCGCCGCCGACTGGGGCGTGGTGCCCGAGGAACGCTGGGGCCGACTGGTCACCGGCGAAGGGGCCCGCCCCGTCCGCAGCGCACGCGGCGCCTACCCCGAGTTCTACGTCGGGGTGCGCGACGCCGTGGGCGAGGCCGAACCCCTGCCCGTGGACCTGCACGAGGTCGTGCACGGACTGGAGATCGTCGAGGCCGCCCACCGCAGCGCGCGCACCGGGGCGGTCGTAGAGCTCTGAGCCCGGGGCCCCGGGGTTCGTCGGGCGTCAGTGGACGCGGGGTTCCTCACCCGCATGCTCACGAGAACCGAGGCCCTGTCCGAGCACGACTTCCGTCGCGGCCGGCCCCGGTTCGCGGAAGGCCGTCCGGAGACCGACGCCCGGATCCTCGACCCCCTCGCGCGCATCGCCGGGGACCGGGCGGCCGCCCGGGCAGGTCGCCCTGGCCCGGGTCCACCACTGCGCGCAGGTGCAGGGGCTGCCGGTCGTGCCGATCCCCGGAACCCGCAAGGTGCACCGGCTGGGGGGGGNAGAACGCGACCGCCGCAGGCCCGGAGCTGAGAGACGGTGTGCTCCAGGAGCTGGACACCCTCGCCGAGCGGGTGTGGGGCCGGTACGCGGACCTGACGCTCACCTCCGCCGGCCCGCGCGCCGAGGGCGGCTGACCGGACCCCCGGTGGGGGCGCCGACGGAGGCTACCGTGCCTGTGGAAGGCGTCCTCACCTCTCCTTCTTGCGCCTATGTTGGGAGGTGCTCATCCCCCGGGACCCGCAAGACGAGAAGGAGAGGTGCCGTGGCTCAGGTACTCGTGGTCGCAGACGACCTCACCGGTGCAAACGCCACCGGTGCCAGGTTCGCCCGCACCGGCATGCGCGTGGCCACGGTGACCCCCGAACACGTCAGCCGGGTGTCCGGCGACCACGACGTCGTCGTGGCCAACCTCGACAGCCGCCACGTTCCCGCCGAACAGGCCGCGGACCTGGTCACCGACGTGGTCGAGGCGGTCTGGCCGGTCGGGCTGGTGGTCAAGCGCACCGACACCACTCTGCGCGGCAACATCGGGGCGGAGCTCGAGGCCGCCTACGACGCCGTGCGCGAGCGGGTTCCGGCCGGAACCCGCGTGCGCGTGCTGTTCACACCGGCGTTCCCCGGCGGTGGGCGCATCACTGAGGACGGAGTGCAGCTGCTCAACGGGGTCCCGCTGGAGAGCACCGACCTCGCGCAGGACCCGTTGTGGCCCATGGGCACCAGCGTCGTGCGCGACATCCTCGCCGAACAGACGGAGCTGGCGGTGCGGCACGTTCCGGTCCGCCAGGTCACGCACGCGATGCTCACCGCGGAGCTGTCCTCGGGCGACGAACCGATCGTGCTGTGCGACGCCAACTCCGAGCAGCAGCTGTCCGACATCGCCGAGGCCGCGGCCGCCGCCCACCACGAGGACGGAACCGTGTGGGTCGCCGTCGACCCCGGCCCCACCGGCGCGCTGCTCGCGTACGCGCTGCGCCTGCGCGGGCAGGCCGGCACGCGCGGGCCGTTGCTGGGGGTATCGGCCAGCACCACCACGCTTACCGCGCGTCAGTTCACGACCGTGGCCCGCACCGGCGCCGTGCGTTTCGTGGACCTGGACGCGACCGCCCTGAGTGACCCCGCCGACGCGCACGCCGGCGCCGTGGCCCGGGAGCTGACCGAGCAGTTGACCTCGTCCGGGTTCCCGGACCTGTGCGTCCTGCGGCTGATCAGCAGCGCGGAGGACGTGCGGGCCCTGCCGTCCCACGACCGCGCCGAGCTGCCCGTGCGTATCGCGCGGCTCGTCGCGGAGGTCATCCACGAACTCGCCGACACCGAGGGGCCCCAGGCCTTGCCCAGCGGCTTGTACCTGACCGGGGGAGACCTGGTCGCGAGCCTGCTGGACGAGCTCGGGGTGCATGCGTTCGCGGTAGGAGGCGAGGTCGTGCCGCTGGCCGTGCACGGCCACCTGAGCGGGGGACCGCTGGACGGGACGCCGGTGGTGGCCAAGGGAGGCCTGGTCGGGGACGAGATCACGCTGGTGGAGTGCCTGGCCAAGCTCCGGCGCGCGGTGCAGACCCGGCTTCACCAGGTGCACTCGGAGGTGTCTGAACACGTGGTCCCTGTGTTGAGCAAGGACCCTGCCTGAGGTTGACGGCTTGTGGTTGGGGTGGGTGGTGTTCGTCGTCGGGTCGAGCGTAG
>NZ_ANBF01000222.1 GCF_000341025.1 Nocardiopsis salina YIM 90010
CGCTCGGGCCCGGTGGGTTTCGGTGAGCAACTCTTCGAGTTTACATGCCGCGAGCAGTGCTCAAGACGGTGAACCTGAAGAAAAGGGATGAACCGGCACGCCCGCAGGATCTGCGTTCGTTTCGCTCGGTTGACTCCACTGTACCCCCGTGCCGGAGTGCTCGTGACGGGTTCGGGGAAACCCGTCCGTGGCGTGGCCTACACCGGATCGGACACCCGTCTCGCGAGACCACACCCGCCCCGATCGGCACGTATCGAAGCCTTCTGCCGGGGCCAACACGTGCCTCCCCTGTGCTATTCCCGGCCGAACGACACAGCGGTGAGAACGCCACCGGTAGCCACGCGAGCAGCATGACACGGCACGTGTCACCCGAGGACCGTCGCGGTCGAGGTCGGGGGAAACCGGCTGCCGGGCCCGCCCACGCCGCGGATCCGAGTCAGAGCTTCTGGATCGGGGCGTACTTGACCATGAGGTCCTTCTCCCCGATGTCGGCTCCGAAGTCGACGCGGGCCTTGGTCTTGTCCCCGCCGCCCTCGACTAGCTCGACACGGCCCATCCCGAAGGAGTCGTGGTTGACCAGATCGCCGACGCTCAGGGTCGGGGCGGCCGGCGCGGACTGGCGGGGGGGGGCCCCCCCGGGGCNCCGAACCCGCCCCCGAGGCCCCGGCTGGGCGGCGGAGCCAGGGTGGACTCCTCACGCTTCCACTCCACGAGGTCGGAGGGGATCTCGTCCAGGAATCGCGACGCCGGGTTGTACGAAGGCGTGCCCCAGGCGCTGCGCACCGCGGCCCGGCTGATGTACAGCTTCTCCTGCGCGCGGGTCAGCCCCACGTACGCGAGACGGCGCTCCTCCTCGAGCTGCTGCTTGTCACCGAGCGTGCGATTGTGCGGGAAGACCCCGTCCTCGAGCCCGGTGAGGAACACGACGGGGAACTCCAGCCCCTTCGCGGCGTGCAGGGTCATCAGGGTGACCACGCCGCCCTCGTCGTCCTCCTCCGGAATCTGGTCGGTGTCGGCGACCAGCGCCACACGTTCGAGGAAGTCCACGAGGGTGGGGTCGCCCGGGTCGGTGACGGGCTCGCCGTCCTCCTCCTCGGGCGGTTCCTCCGCCACGAGGGAGGCGAATGTGCTCTCGAACTCGCGGGCGACATCGACGAACTCCTCGAGGTTCTCCACCCGGGTCTCGTCCTGGATGTCCTTGGAACCGGCGAGCTCCGACAGGTACCCGGTCTTGCTGAGGACCGCCTCGACGATGTCCGCGGGGCTGTTGTCGGGCACCAGCGCGGCGAGCTCGTCGAGCAGAGCCACGAAGTCGCGCACGGAGTTGGCGGAACGCTTGGCAATGCCGGGGATCTCGTCGACGCGGCGCAGGGCCCGGGAGAAGGAGATGCGTTCCCTGGCGGCGAAGAGCTCTACGGCCTCCTCGGCGCGGGCGCCGATGCCGCGCTTGGGCACGTTGAGGATGCGCCGCAGGCTGACGGTGTCCTCGGGGTTGGCGAGCACCCGCAGGTAGGCGAGGACGTCGCGGATCTCCTTGCGCTCGTAGAAGCGCACTCCGCCGACGATCTTGTACGGCAGCCCGGTGCGGATGAAGACGTCCTCGAAGACGCGGGACTGCGCGTTGGTGCGGTAGAAGACCGCGACCTGCGAGGGCAGCACGCCTTCCTCGTCGGTGAGCCGGTCGATCTCGCCGGCGACGTGGCCGGCCTCGTCATGCTCGTTGTCGGCCACGTAACCGACCAGCGCGCTGCCCTGTCCCTGTTCCGACCACAGCTTCTTCGCCGGCCGCCCCTCGTTGCGGTCGATGACGGCGTTGGCGGCGGTCAGGATCGTCTCGGTGGAACGGTAGTTCTGCTCCAGCAGGATCGTGCGCGCGTTCGGGAAGTCGCGTTCGAACTCGAGGATGTTGCGGATCGTCGCCCCGCGGAAGGCGTAGATCGACTGGTCCGCATCGCCCACCACGCACAGTTCCGAGGGTGGAACAGTGGCGCTGTCCGGGTCCTCGTCGGTGCCGACGAGTTCGCGCACCAGCACGTACTGGGCGTGGTTGGTGTCCTGGTACTCGTCGACGAGCACGTGGCGGAACCGGCGCCGGTAGTGCTCGGCCACGTCCGGGAACATCTGGAGCAGATTGACGGTGACCATGATGAGGTCGTCGAAGTCGACGGCCCCGGCCTCGTGCAGGCGGGTCTGGTAGAGGCGGTAGGCCTCGGCGAGCTTCTTCTCCTGCTCGTTCTGTGCCTGCTCGGCGAAGGTGTCGTAGTCGACGAGCTCGTTCTTGAGGTTGGAGACCTGGGCGGAGAACGACCGGGGCGGGTAGTGCTTCGGGTCCAGGTCGAGCTCCTTGCAGACGAGCTGCATGAGCCGCTGGGAATCGTTCGAGTCGTAGATCGTGAAGCTGCTCGGGTACCCCAGGCGGTGGCCCTCGCGCCGCAGGATACGCACGCACGCGGCGTGGAAGGTCATCGTCCACATGGTGTTGGCGGCACGGGCTCCGAGGAGGGCCTGGATGCGCTCCTTCATCTCGGCCGCCGCCTTGTTGGTGAAGGTGATCGCGAGGATCTCACCGGGGCGCACACCGCGTTCGGCCATGAGGTGGGCGATGCGGTGGGTGAGGACACGGGTCTTGCCCGAGCCGGCGCCGGCCACGATCAGGAGTGGACTTCCACCGTGCGTGACGGCGTCGCGCTGGGGACCGTTCAGACCTTCGAGAAGCTGCTCTTGGGACGACACGCCCTCCAGGTTACGGGCGGCCGGGGACGGTCCGGTCCGGAGCGCGATCGGCCGCAGCGGGACGGAGCGCGGGCACCGGCACGACCTGGGCACCCTCGTGGGTGTGAGGCCCCTGGGCACAACGGGTTCGCCCGGACTCCTAAGCTGGTTCGGTCCAGGTCCCGGCGCGGGACCGCAGCAGCACCTTCTGGGGGTTCCTTGACCATGCGCGTCTTCGTCGACTGCGACCCGGGGATCGACGACGCGGTCGCTCTCGCCTACCTGGCTGCCCGGCCCGACGTGGAGATCGCCGGGGTCGGTGCGGTCTTCGGCAACAACGCCGTCGAGGTCACGGCCGACAACGCCCTGCGGCTCCTGGAGCTGTACGGGCGCCCCGACGTCCCTGTGGCCGTGGGATGCGCGCGTCCGCTCGTGCAGGAGCCGCGCCTGGCCCCGCACGTGCACGGTGCGAACGGGCTCGGCGACGTGGAGCTGCCCGAGCCGGCGCGCAAGCCGGAGATGGAGTCGGCACCCGAACTGCTCGTGCGCCTGGCCCGGGAGAACCCGGGCGAGCTGGACGTGCTCGCGGTGGGGCCGCTCACGAACCTGGCCGTGGCCGTGGGGATGGAACCGAAGCTGCCGCAGTTGGTGCGCAAGCTGGTCGTGATGGGCGGTGCGGTGAGTACCCCCGGCAACGTCGGCCCGCACGGCGAGGCCAACATCGTCAACGACCCGGAGGCGGCCGAGACGGTGTTCGGTGCCGGTTTCGACCTGGACCTGGTCGCACTGGACGTGACCATGGGAACGGTCGCCACCCCGGAGTGGCTGGCAGAGCTGGCGCTGGTACCCGGGGACAAGGCACAGCACACGACGGGGTTCCTGGACTTCTACGCGGATTTCTACTCCCGTATCTACGGCGTGCGCCAATGTGCAATGCACGATCCGCTGGCCGCCGCGGTGCTGGTCGACCCACGATTGGTCACCGGTTCCTTCGAGGCGCCGATCCGGGTGGAGACGGCCGGAACTCTGACCCGCGGCATGACCGTGGCCGACCGGCGCCCGGTGCCCAGCACGGACGAGCGCAGGCCGGTACGGGTCGTCACCTCGGTCGCGGATGCGGAGTTCCTGCGGCTGATGCTCGACGCGCTGCGCTGAAGCCTGACGCAAGGGGCCCGAGCACAGCTGCGCCCGCCTCCCTCGACGGGGGCGGGCGCTCTCGTGTGCGGGCCGTGCACCAGCGGCGGCTCGGTCCGATCAGACCAGGCGGCGCGCGGTCGCCCAACGGCTGAGCTCGTGCCGGTTCGACAGCTGGAGCTTGCGCAGCACCGACGACACGTGGGTCTCCACCGTCTTGACGGAGATGAACAGCTCCTTGCCGACCTCCTTGTACGCGTACCCGCGCGCGATGTGCCGCAGGACCTCGCGCTCGCGCTGGGTGAGGCGGTCGAGTTCGGGGTCGACCGGCGGGGCGTCGGTCGCGGAGAACGCATCGAGCACGAACCCGGCCAGCCGGGGCGAGAAGACCGCGTCGCCGTCGGCCACCCGCACGATGGCGTCGGCGAGCTCGCGGCCGGAGATGGTCTTGGTGACATAACCCCGGGCACCGCCGCGCACGATCCCGATGACGTCCTCGGCCGCGTCGGAGACGGACAGGGCCAGGAACCTCACCTGCGGTTGCCGCGCCAGGACCCGCCGCAGCACCTCGACGCCGCCGCCCCCGGGCAGGTGGACGTCCAGGAGCACGAGGTCGGGCTGCTTCTCCGCGATGACGTGCACTGCGCCGTCGACGTCACCGGCCTCCCCCACGACCTCGACGGCGTCACCGAGTTCGCCGCGCACGCCGCTGCGGAAGAGGCGGTGGTCGTCCACGATCACGACGCGGGGCACCGCGCCGCCTTCACTGAAGCTGGGGCTGCTCTTGTCGTCGTCCACACTGTGGACCCTACCCACAGGCGCCGCGGCCTCGGTTCCGACTGTCCGGTTCCGGTCGCGACCGGGTCCCTCGGGGTGCACGGGGCCGTCCTCCGCGGGGCCGGGTGACCCGGTTCCGGGCTCCATGGTGCACGGGCTCACAGGTTCGGGATGCGGGGCATACGGAGCTGGACCTCGGTCCCCTCGCCCGGTTCGGTGCGCACGCGCGCGGAGCCGCCGTGGCGTTCCATCCGGCCGAGGATCGAACCGCGCACCCCCATGCGGTCCTCGGGCATCCGCTCCAGATCGAACCCGACACCGCGGTCGCGCACGAACACGAGCACCTCGTCCTCCTCGACCTCGCCGAAGACCGAGATCGCGTCGGCCTGCGCGTACTTGGAGGCGTTGACCATGGCCTCGCGGGCGGCGCGGAGCATCGCGCTGAGCCCGTCGTCGATGTCGCAGTCGCCCACGCACACGACCTCGATCGGGACACCGTGTTCCTCCTCGACCTCGGCGGCCACCCGCTCGAGGCCGGGGCGCACGGTGGTCTCCGCGTCGGCGGGGCGCTGGTACAGCCAGCTGCGCAGCGCACGTTCCTGCACGCGGGCCAGGCGCTGGACCTCGCGGGGGTCGTCGGCGCGGCGCTGGATCAGCGTGAGCGTGTGCAGGACGGAGTCGTGGATGTGCGCAGCGAGCTCGGCGCGCTCGGCGTTGCGGATGCGTTCGCGGCGTTCCTCGTCGCGTTCGCGCACCAGGCCGATGATCCAGGGGGCGGCGACCAGGGCGATCCCGGCGATGATGGTGAACGCGAAGGTCAGGCCCGCGCGGGCGTTCTGGAGTTGTTCCTGGAAGACGAGGAACCCGATGACACCGACGACGATGAGCAGCACGCCCGCGCCCGCGCGCATCAGGGCCTTGCGCCCGACCGGGACGACGTTCGTGGTCATCCACTCGTCGCGCTGGGCGGGGTTGGCCTGCTGCCACAGGATGACGGCGCCCAGGGTCCCGAACACCATGAACCACAGGAGCGGGTCGAACACGCCCCCGAACAGCAGGAACAGCAGCCCCAGGCCCAGTGCGAGAGCGGTGTAGGCGATGAGCTGGGAGACCTCGCGCCCCTTGCGCTGGTGGTCGGGGCCCTCCTCCCCCTCCGCGGGTTCCTCCTCGGGCACGAAGAAGTACAGGGCGATGTAGATCGGGATGCCGACCCCGCCGATGGACAGCGCCATGAACGCCAGCCGCACGACGACCGGGTCGACCCGCAGGTGGCGGGCCATACCGGAGGCCACACCGGCCAGGAGTCTTCCGTGCACCGCGCGGGTGTACCGCGGGGTGTGGGTGGGCGCCTGTGCCACCGCCCGATCACCGCTTCCGTCGTCGCTCGTCCGGGGCGCCCCCGCCCGTGCGCCGGGGCGTCATACCAAGAATGCACGGTGCGGGCCCAAGCGGTCATCGGGGCACGGCCCTGGCCGATTCGTGGGGCAGGTCAGGGGCGGTGTCAGGGTCGTCCCCGATGCGTACGGGGAAGCTGCTGGGCGACGATGGTGCTGTTACCGCTGCCGGAACGGCGGTGCCGCTGGAAAGAAGGGCGAGATGGCTGAGACTCCGAGCTCCGGGGCGCCCGAGGGCGGGGATCCGCCGGGCCCTGCTGATCCGTCCGGTCCGGCCCCCGGGCCCGAGCCGGAGCTGCGCAAGGGCGAGGACCGTGTGCTCACGGGTGTGTGCTCGGGGCTGGGTGCGTACACGGGGGTGGACCCGGTGGTGTGGCGGGCCGCGTTCGTGCTGACGGCGTTCGCGGGCGCGACGGGGGTGCTGCTCTACGTCGCCGCGTGGATGCTCATGCGCGACACCGGGGGCGGACCTTCGACCCTGGAGCAGATGCTGAACAGGGCGTTCCCGTCCGCGGTCGTACTGAAGCTGCTGGCCGTGGGGCTGGCGTCGGCTACGGCGATGAGCCTGGTCGGCGGGTTCGGGTGGGGGACGATGGTCCTGGCCACCCCGCTCATCATCGGACTGCTGTCGGCGCGCAACCGGGGGGTGGACCTGCGGGCGACCTTCCTGGGTCTGCGCAGCGAGATGCGCCGGACGGAACCCGCGCCGGCGGCGCCCGTGCCGGAACCGGCCCCCTCCTACTACAACCCGGCCCAGCCGTGGGCATCGGCCTCACCCGGGCCGGTCGACCTGGCGGTGGTCGCGCAGCGTTCGTCCCAGGAGGTGGAGCACGACGAGGAGGACGACGAGGGCGGGCCGGAGGAGGCCCGGGACACCGAGGGGGCGGAGCAGGGGCAGGACCCGCAGGGGTTCCCGCTCGCCTCGGCGGTGTGGTGGGTGCTCATCGCGGCCGCGGTCCTCACCCCGATGCTTTTCCTCGGGTGGGGCACGTCGATCTGGAGCGGCGAGGTCGCGCAGCTGCTCATCGGCCCCGACACGGGGGTGTTCTTCATGGCCGGGGCGCTCGCCCTCGTGGGGGTCCTCGCGATCGTGGGCACCTGGTGGGGCAACCCGTCCGGGCTCTGGTTCCTGGGGATCGTGCTGAGCCTGCTGGCGGCTACCGCCTCGGTGACCGACCTGACGCGGATCGGCTCGGCGACCTGGGAGCCGCACACCGTCGCCGAGCTGGAGGAGGAAGACCACAGGGTGACGTTGGGCAGCGGGGTCATGGACCTGCGGATGCTGCACGATCTGGAACCGGGCGAGGAGGTCGACGTGCACGTGGCGGTCAACGGCCACACAGAGGTGCTCCTGCCCGAGCAGGCCCGGGTGGAGATGACCTCGTGGGTGGGGCTCGGCGGGATCCAGCAGGACGGGGACTCCGGGCCCTCCGGCGCGGACGTGGACTTCCACCGAGTGTACGAACCCGTCGAGGAAGGCCAAGCGGATGCGGACGGCGATGGGGCCGAAGGTGACGACGCCGAGAGCGGCGACGCCGACGGTGGGGAAGCCGGACCGCCGGTGATCAATCTGAGGACCGACTCCTACGTCGGGCACGTGGAGGTGGAGCATGGCCGCTCGGGGAACTGACTGGGGGTCGATGGTCGCCGGCCTGCTGTTCGTGGGGCTGGCGCTCGCCTTCGTCCTGCGCGGGACCGGTGACTGGTCGTTCCCGGTGTGGTGGGTGCTCCCGGCGCTCGCGGTGGGGTTGGCGCTGGCCGCGACGGCCCGGCGGATGTCGCGCAGGGCCCCGGCCGAGGAAACCGGGACCGCGGACCGCGATCCGGGGGCGGCGCAGGAGGACTGACGCGTGTTCGTGAGCGGGCCCGGCTTCCTGGACCTGCCCCGGATCGGCCCCGGGCGTCCCGGTGAGGGGCACGGACGGCCGTCGAGCGAGCCGGAGAGGGTCGGCGCTCGGCGGCCGTCGGCGTGAGTGCGGGGCGGCGGAGACCGGTGGGGTGCACAGGACCGCCCCGTCCGTTCCGACAGTGCCACGGGGCCGCGGCCGGCCCGAGCCCGAGTGCGGCTCAGGAAGGACGATGCTCCGCGATGGCCGCGAACTGCTCGACGGTGAGCGACTCTCCGCGCGCCCGCGGGTCGACGCCGGCACCGCGCAGGGCCTCCTCTGCGGCGGGCGCGGACCCTGCCCACCCGGACAACGCGGCGCGCAGGGTCTTGCGGCGCTGAGCGAAGGCGGCGTCGACGACCGCGAAGACCTCCTCGCGGGTGGCGGAGGTCGTGGGTTCGGGGCGGCGGACCAGTTCCACCAGGCCGGAGTCGACGTTGGGGGCGGGCCAGAAGACGTTGCGCCCCACCGCCCCGGCACGACGGGCGTCCGCGTACCAGGCGATCTTGGCCGAGGGCACCCCGTAGATGCGGCCTCCGGGCCGCGCGGTGATGCGGTCGGCGACCTCGGACTGCACCATGACGAGCACACGGCGGATGCCGGGCAGGAGCTCGAGCAGGTGGAGCAGGACCGGCACGGACACGTTGTAGGGGAGATTGGCCACCAGGGCGGTGGGTTCCGGTCCGGGGACCTCCTTGACGCGCATGGCGTCGGCCGGAACCACGGTGAGCCGGTCGGCGAGGTCCGGGGCGTGGTCGGCGACGGTTCCCGGGAGCGCCTCGGCCAGTGAGGGGTCGACCTCGATCGCGGTCACGTGGCGCACGTGCGGTAGGAGGGCGAGGGTGAGGGATCCGAGGCCCGGCCCGACCTCGACGACCACGTCCTCCTCGTCGACGCCGGCCACGCGGACGATGCGGCGGACGGTGCCGTGGTCGATCACGAAGTTCTGGCCCAGGGTCTTGGTGGGCCGGACACCGAACCGCTCGGCGAGCGTGCGCACGTCGGCGGGCGTGAGCAGGCGGGAGCGGTCGGCAGGGTCGGGTTCGGGTGTCTGTGTCACCCCCATATCTTGCCATCCCCGCAGGACCGGACCCGGGGCGCCGCCTTCGGTGCACGCTCGCAGGCCGTGCCGGGGACCGCGAGGGCCGTGGCCCGGAGGGGCGAACGTCGTGTGCCGGGGCTCGCGGGCCCCGGCACCGCCGTCTCACTCGTGGAGGTGGACCCCGCAGGTCGGCCACTGGCTCTGCCAGTCGCCGTCCACGTCGTTGTAGAGCTGCTGGGCGCGCTGGGTCTGCTCGTCCGCGTCGGCGTCGGAGGGCAGGCCGGTACCGCCGACGGACTGCCAGGACTCCTCGCTGAACTGGTACAGCCCGTAGTAGCCGCCCGCGGAGTTCACCGCGTTCGGGTCGCCGTCGGACTCGCAGTCGGCCAGACCGGCCCAGTTGAGGTCGGCCGCGTCGCCGCCGCCCTCGGGCGGGGTGCCCTCTTCCTCCTGGGTGCCGATCTTGACGAGGCCGTCGACGGGCTCGGTGACGACCTCCTCGTCGAGCTCGTACTCGCGCTCCTGTCCGTGGTGGAGGATCGTCGCGGTGGTGACCTCCTTGACGCCGTCCTCGGCCTCGGTGACGACCTCGCGCTCACCCTCGGGCAGGTCGGGGTCCTCCTCCTCTTCCTCCTCGGCCTCGATGGGGACCTCCTCGACGACCGGCTCGTCCAGCACGGGCGTGATGTCGACGACGGTGTCGGGGCTCACGGCCTCGTCGAGCCCGGGACGGACGATGTCGTGCTCTCCCACCTGGACTTCCGCGGCGTCGAGCACCTCCTGCACGGTCTCGCCCGTGGTGCGGACCTCGGTGCGCACGGTGTCGTACATGACCGCCATCCGGGGCGCCTGCTCGGCGGTCACGGCCAGGCCGTCCTCGGGGATCTCGGTGTCGGGGTCCTCCGACATGTCGACGCCCTCGAGGTCGAGTCCGAGCTGCGGCAGGCCCTCCTCCAGGGTGGCCGCGTGCACGCCGCCGGAGATCTCGCGCCCGTCGAGCTCGACGGTCAGGTCGCGCTGGGACCGCACGACGACGTGGTCACCGGAGGCGACCTCGGTGTCGGGGGAGGGCGCGACGGCGTCGTCCTCGTCGAGGGTGACGTCGGCGGCGTCGAGCACGTCCTGGACGGTGCCGCCGCCCAGGGTGCGCACGGACTGCTGGTCGCCGTCGGTGTCGAGGGTGACGCCGTCGTCCATGGCGTAGGCGGTCCCGCCGCCCACGGCGACCAGGGCCAGGGCGGCACCTCCGGCGATGAGGATCGCGGGTTTGAGGCGGCGTTCGCGGCTCGCGCCGGCACGACGGCGCCTGGGGGTACGGGTTCCGGACATGACGGGAGGTGCCCTTCCGAGGGACTGGAGTGACAAGAAATGTCGGGGGCGGGTGGAAGCCCCACTTCGCCTGCACATTAACACCCCCACCGAATTGGATCGCGGACTTGGCCGAAACCCGGGAACGGGATGCACCGTCCGCCCCGTTCGCCCTTTCGGTCGGGTCCGGGGCCACTCCCGGCCCCTCCCCTGCCACGGAACAGCACCCGCGTGGCACCCCGAGGAGGGGTCGGCGTGACGCGGGACACCTCCACCCGGCACAATGAAACCGAATCTCGTTCTACTCAAGGAGAGCGCCAATGGGCACGGGCCCCCTGCACGGAATCCGCGTCGTCGAGTTCACCGGGATCGGTCCCGCACCCATGGCCGGGATGCTCCTGGCCGACCTGGGTGCGAGCGTCATCCGCCTCGACCGCCCCTCGGCCGCCGACGCCATGAACGACGGCGCGCCCGGACCGCACATGAGCGAGGGACGCACCGTCATGGCCGCAGACCTCAAGTCCGAGGAGGGCCTGGGGCTGGCCCGCGACCTCGTCTCACGCGCGGACGTCCTCCTCGAGGGGTTCCGGCCCGGGGTGTTGGAACGCCGCGGCCTGGGCCCCCAGGACGCCCTCGAGCTCAATCCGCGCCTGGTCTACGCGCGCGTGACCGGCTGGGGCCAGGACGGGCCGCTCGCCCACACCGCCGGCCACGACATGAACTACGTCTCCCTCAACGGCGCCCTGCACTCGATCGGCCGCGCCGATGAGGCCCCCGTACCCCCGATCAACCTGCTCGGAGACTTCGCGGGCGGCACCATGTTCGTGGTCACCGGCGTGCTCAGCGCGCTCGTGGAACGCCAGACCTCCGGCCGCGGGCAGGTCGTGGACGCCGCCATGGTCGACGGCAGTTCACTCCTGCTCTCGATGATGCTCGAGGACCGACACCGGGGCGGCTGGAGCGACGAGCGCGGAACGAACTACCTCGACACCGGCGCACCCTGGTACGACGTCTACGAGTGCGCCGACGGCCTCCACGTGTCGGTCGGCTGTATCGAGCCGCAGTTCTACGCAGCGTTCTTGGAGGGCGCCGGGCTGGCCGGCGAGGACCTGCCCGGCCAGTGGGACCGCGATTCCTGGCCGGCCCTGCGAGCCAGGTTCGCCGAGGTCCTGCGCACGCGTACCCGGGACGAGTGGGCGGAGGTCTTCGACGGCACCGACGCCTGCGTGATGCCGGTCCTCTCCCCCGGCGAGGCCCCCGACCACCCGCACGTGGCAGCCCGCAGCAGCCTCACGCGCGAGGACGACGGCAGGATCGTCGCCGGCCCCGCACCCCGGTTCGACCGCACACCCGGCCGGGTCACGCGGGCGACACCGCAGCCCGACACCGCCCGGGTTCTGAAGGAATGGGGCATCGACCCGGTCTGATCCGCAGAGGCCCGAAAACGCCGCTTTCCCCCGTACGAGGGGCCCCGATCACTATCGTGAGCCGCCGAAAACGCTGCACACGAGGGGAACAGGGCCATGGCGGAGGGGCGACGGGCCACGGCGGGGAGGGCCGGAGCGCAGGTCCTGCGTCCCCTCCTCCCGCTGCTGTGGTCGGCGCTGCTGCTCCTGGGCGCGGCACCGGCGGCAGCAGCGCCCTCCGGGCCGGCCCCGGTGGTGGTCGTGGGGGTCCCGGGCCTGCTGTGATCCGATGTCTCCCCCGACACCACCCCTCATCTGTGGGAGACCGCGGGCGAGGCCTCCATCGGCAACGTCTCCATCCGCAGCGCGACGCCCCGTACCTGCCCGACCGACGGGTGGCTGACCGTCTCGGCCGGACAGCGGGCGCTCGCCGAACGCGAGGTAGCCGCGTGCGAGCCGGCACCCACCCCCAGAGCAACGGGTCGGGCGCGTCCGTACCCGGTTTCGACTCGTTCGCGGACGACAACCGGGCCTCGGAGTTCGCCGCCCCCGTCGGTCTCCTGGGGCAGACCGTGAGCGAGGCCGGCGGCACGACCCTGGCGGTGGGTCCGGGCGCGGCCGACGACCGGGGCCACGTCGACCACTACCTGTCCGACCCGGCCGACCTGACCGCTGACCGCCTCGACGGGGTCTCCCTCGCCGCGGTGGAACTGGCCGGTGTGGCGGTGACGGTGATGATGATCGCAGGAGTGCGCTTCACCTTCCCCAGGGTGTTCGGCATTGCGGCGCTCGCGCTGGGATCGATCGCCCTGCTCTCCTGGTGGGACTTCCTGCGGCCGGTGAACGAGCGCAGCCACTTCGGGGCCTTCGCGGCACAGGTGACGGGCGGGGACGCCGTTGCGGTGCTCACACGCAAGCTCACATCGATGCTGGGCACGCTGGGGAACTGGCAGCTGACCCTGCTGGCCGGGTGTGCGCTGGTCTTCCTGTTCCTGGTGCTCAGGCGGCCCCGGAACTGGCGCATCGGGGCACTTCAGCGGGCCTACGAGGATGCGCCGATGCTCCGTGCGGGACTCACGGGTTCGCTCGTGTGCGCCCTGGTGGGGTTCGCGGCCAACGACTCGGGCGTGGCCATCCCGGCGATCGCATTGACGGTGGCGGTCCCGCTGACGCTGTCGGCGTGTGTGTGGGCGACGCAGGCGCGCGAGGAGGAGGCCGCCGAGAGTTCCGTTCCGATCGCCGACGCAACACGGGCATGAACGACGTCACACCGAGCAGAACGAAGAGAAACGCGCGAGCACGACCATGCGTCACTCACGTCACGAAACGGCCACAGCGCTGTGGTACAGTCCGGGGCTGGACGGCACTCTTGGCCACACGGTCGGTACCAAGTACCATCCGAGGGCGGCCGTCGACCCACCATCCCCGGACCCCGCACGGAACGGCCCCCGCCGTCCGTCCGGAACCTCCAACTGGCCGCGGAAGGGGAATGCCCACCCCCACGGGAGGGCTCTGGGTTCTGAAAGAGGCATCGCGCCGACCGGGTCCGCGCACACCGCGGGCCGACCGCCCGCCCGGGACCCCGGCGGAACTTCCGCCGGAAACCGATCGTTCGACGGGCAGCCGCGCTTGCCCAGACAGACCAGGAGACGACAGCGTTCCGTCCCCGACCCCGGCCCGGGGCACCACGCGAGGAACCAGATGAACCGACAGCTTGGCCTTCCCGGTAACACTCCGAAAGCAGTGGCCGACACGAGCACCTGGAACGGTGTTCTCCCGGCCGCGTCGACCGATCGGGCACGTCCCGAACTCGCCGGAGTCGCAATGCCCGACCTGACCATCTCCTCCACCCTGCATTCGTCCGGGCGTGTCCTGGCGCTGAACGGGGAGATCGACATGGCCACCGAGAGCCGCTTCCAGGAGGCGGTCACCGAAGCTCTCACGACCCAGCCGCACGGCCGGGTCGTGCTCGACTGCACGGAGCTGCGGTTCATCGACTCCAGCGGCCTGCGGGTCCTGATCCGGGCGCACAAGACCGCCAAGGAGCAGCAGGCGCTCCTGGCCGTGGCCGCGCCGGCCCACCGGGTGATGCAGACGCTGCGCGTGACCTCGCTGGACACCCGCATCCCGGTCTTCGGCACCGTCACCGAGGCTCTCACCGCGCCCAACTCCCAGTAGGGCCAGGGCGGAACAGAACGGCCGGCCCGGTGCCCTGCCGACCGCCCGGCGCTGTCACTGCAGCAGCAACAGCCACACGCCCAGACCGGTCACACCGAGGTTGACCAGGGCGAAGACGACCACCCACAGCGTGCCCGGCAGGCCCGTGAGCCGGGCCAGCTGGTCGGCGTCGGAGTGGGGCGAGGGCTGGCGCATGCGCTGCGACTGGAGCTCGAAGACCGGGCGCACGCCGGCGAAGAGCAGGAACCAGATGAAGACGTAGGCGAACGCCGCCTGTACCTCCGGTTCGGTGTACCAGCTCACGCCGAAGACCACCGCACCCGTCGCGACGATCGACACCACGCCGTAGACGTTGCGGATCATCACCAGCATCAGCGCCAACAGCACGATGCTCAGCCACAGCAGCGCCGTGATCCGGTCGGCCATGAGCATGAGGATGCCGAGCAGGCCCACCACGGACGGCGCGACGTAGCCGGCGAACACCGTCAGGATCATGCCCGGACCGGTCGGCCTTCCGCGGGAGACCGTCACCCCGGAGGTGTCGGAGTGCAACCGGATCCCGGTGAGCTGACGGCCGCTCAGCAGGGCCACGAGAGCGTGCCCGCCCTCGTGCGCGATGGTGACGACGTTGCGGCCCACGCGCCAGGTCGGGCCGAGCACGACCGCCGCCAGCGCCAACACCGCGGCACCGACGACGATCCACCGCTCCGGCTCGGGCTGGACCGTGAGGACCTCTTGCCACACGTCACCGAAGGTTGTTCCCACCACTGCTCCCTGAGTCGACTGACGGGCGGGCCCGACCGCGGCGCTCACGGCTCAGAGGGGGGAGCCGCGGGGCGCGGGCCCTCGCCGAACTCTAGGACATCTCGGAGATCTCCGTGTGACCGGAACTTTCCAGGAGGCATACCACCGGTCGGGCCAGGGTCAGCCCCGGTTCTCGGCCTCGGCGATCTCTCGCAGGCGCAGCAGGGTCTGCTCGATCGCCTCGGCGTTCTTGCGGGGGAACCCGGTCAGTGCGTAGAAGAACGACGGGCCGCGGGAGTAGTCGAAGGTCTCCCGGACCCGGGTGCCGCCGTCGGGGAGCGCTCGGAGCTCGTACCCCCAGCGCTGCGGGCCCTTGGTCTTCCAGACCAGGAGCCGCCCCTCCTCGAACTCCACGACCTCGTTGCTCATCCGGTACGGGACGCCGAACATACGCATGTCCACCCCGAACCGGGCACCGGGCCCCAGGCGGTCGGGGCCGAAGGTCGGTCCGCCAACCGAACCGGACCCGTCGATCTCGGAGTGGCGGGGGGGGGGGGCGATGATGTCGAAGACCACCGATGCGGGGGCGTCGACGTCGATGGTGCGGGAAACCTTGTGCGTGGCCATGCGCCCAGTCTGCCAGGAGCTGATTCGAGCCTCCGCTCGGCTCCGACCGTCACCCGCCACCGCCCTTGAACGGCCGGACGGTGTGGCGTTCGGCGCCGGCGAGGACGCAGCCGTCCGCTGACACGTGGAGAACCCACAGCGACCCCTTGCGCAGGCCGAGCTGCTGGGTGACGGGCGCGCCCAGGCGGTCCAGGGCCTCGGCCATGAGGTGCGGCACGAGTTCGCCGTGCGTGCACACGACCACGGGTTCGCACCGGTCGAGCAGCCCGGCGAAGGCGGCGCGGGCCTCGTCGATGTCGTGGGAACGCCCGGTCGGCCGCACCGTCAGCGCGCGCTCGGTCTGCACTGGGACGTCGCACTCGACCGTGTAGGGCAGCAGCGACTCCGTGCAGCGCGCGGCGGCCGAGGAGACCGACCTCGGCCGGCCGTACTGCGACAGCAACCGCGGCAGGGCCAGCGCGTCGGCACGCCCCCGGTCGTCGAGGGGGCGCAAGAGGTCGTTGCCGCTCCATGCGCGCTTGTCCCCGGCCGACATGTGGCGCACGAGCACCACCGGGAACGTCCGGACCGGGCCGGCGCGGAAGTTGTCGAGCACACGCACGTCGTGCTCGTGGGTCATCCGCGTGCGCGCCTCCTCCAGGGGCACCCACTCGACCAGGTCGATCTCGTCGTCGGGCTCGCGGGCCGGCTCCGCGCTGGGATCCGCGGGGGTGGCGGCCCACCACTCCACCTGCTTGGGCCAGCCGTCCTTGAGGTACCGCTGCGGCGGCAGGCGCCGGCCCAGGACCGGTGTCACCCCGGTCTCCTCGACCACCTCGCGCACCGACCCGGTGATGATGTGCTCACCGCCCTTGAGCTTGCCCTTGGGCAGGGTCCAGTCGCCGCGGTCGGGGCGGCGCACCAGCACGACCTCGCGCCCGCCGCCGCGGGCCTCGCGCCAAAGGACCGCCCCGCCCGCGCGGATCGGTTCGAGGTAACCGCCCACCGCGGTCTCGCGCGTCGGGAAGGCACTGGTCACACGGATCCCGTCGGGGGTGCTGTGCTCGCCTTTCACGCGTGCTCCACCACCCGGAGCCGGCGGTCGCCGCGCAGGGTGTCCTGCAGGTCGGTCAGGCGCCGACCGTCGGCGTCGCGTGTGTGCCGGGTCCAGGAACCGTCGGGCTCCAGGTGCCACGACATCGTGCCGTCGTCCATCGCCGAGTCCATGAGCCCGATGAGGCGCCGCCGATGTTCGCCGTCGGAGACCCGGATGAGGGCCTCCACCCGGCGGTCGAGGTTGCGGGGCATGAGATCGGCGCTGCCGATCCACACGTCGGGGTCTCCGTCACCCTCGAAGACGAACACCCGCGAGTGCTCCAAGAACCTCCCGAGGATGCTGCGCACCCGGATCCGGTCGGACAGCCCCGGGACCCCGGGCCGGAGAACACAGCTGCCGCGCACCCACAGATCGATGTCGACGCCTGCCTGCGAGGCGCGGTACAGCGCGTCGATGAACTCCTCGTCGACGAGCGAGTTGACCTTGATGCGGATTCGCGCGGGCCGCCCGGCGAGGGCGTGTTCGATCTCCCCGCCGCCCTGCACGAGGCCCTCGCGCAGGGCGGCGGGGGCGACCATGAGCCTCCGGTGGTGCAGCTTGCGGGAGAAACCGGTGAGGCTGTTGAAGAGGTCGCTGACGTCCTGCCCCACGTCGGAGGCGGCGCTGAACAGACCGAGGTCCTCGTAGACGCGCGCGGTCGCCGGGTTGTAGTTGCCGGTGCCGACATGGCAGTAGCGGCGCAGGACCCCGTCGTCGTCCTTGCGGATGACCATGGACAGTTTGCAGTGGGTCTTGAGCCCGACGACGCCGTAGACGACGTGGCAGCCGGCCCCCTCGAGCTTGCGGGCCCACTCGATGTTGTTCTGTTCGTCGAACCGGGCCTTGACCTCGACGAGCACGACGACCTCCTTGCCGGCGCGGGCCGCATCGATGAGCGACTCGACCACGGGTGAGTCGCCGCTGGTGCGGTACAGCGTCTGTTTGACGGCGACGACTGCCGGGTCGCTGGCGGCCAGGGCCAGGAACCGTTCGGTGCTCGTGGCGAAGGACTCGTACGGGTGGTGCACGAGGACCTCGCGCGCACGGACGGCCGCGAAGAGGTCCCCGGAGGTCAGGGCCTGCGGTTCGACCGGGACCATCGGCGGGTAGCGCAGTTCGGGCCGGTCGAGGTCGGCGATCTGCGCGAGCCCGGCCAGGTTGAGCGGGCCGGGGAGTCGGTGGATCTCTTCCTCCTGGGCACCGAGTTCGGCGGTGAGGACGCCCAGGACCTCGTCGCTGATGTCCTGCTCCACCTCCAGGCGCACGAGCGGGCCGAAGCGGCGGCGCAGGAGCTCGTTCTCCAAGGAGTGCACGAGGTCGTCGGTCTCGTCCTCGTCCACCTCGAGGTCGGCGTTGCGGGTGACCCGGAACGCGTGGTGCTCGACGATGTGCATGCCCTCGAACAGCTGCGGCAGGTGCGCGGCGATGACGTCCTCGACCGGGACGAAACGGCCGCCGCCCGCGGTCTCGAGCTCGATGAACCGCGGCAGGGCGCTGGGCACCTTCACGCGGGCGAACATGCGCCGTCCGTCACGCGGGTCCCGCACGGTGACGGCGAGGTTGAGCGAGCGCCCGGAGATGTAGGGGAACGGGTGCGCGGAGTCGACCGCGAACGGGGTGACCAGCGGGTAGACGTTCCGGTGGAAGTACCCGTGCAGGAAGTCGCGTTCGGCCCGGTCGAGCTCGTTGCGGCGCAGGATCCGGATGCCCACCTCCGCCAGGGCCGGGGCGACCGAGCTCACGAAGCAGCCCGCTTGCCGGAGCATGAGCTCGTGCGTGACCTCCGAGATGCGTTCCAGCAGGTCGCGCGGGTGATGGCCGCTCGCGGAGGCGACGGAGAGCCCGGTGGCCTCGCGGCGTTTGAGCCCGGCCACGCGAACCATGAAGAACTCGTCGAGGTTGCCGGCGAAGATGGCCAGGAAACCGGTGCGTTCCAGCAAGGGGATGTTCTCGTCCTCGGCGAGTTCGAGAACCCTCTGGTTGAACCGGAGCCACCCTTCCTCACGGTCCATGAACCGGTCGGAGGGCAGTTGGTCGGTGACGGTCCGGGGTGCGGGGATCGATTCCGTGCTCACCGTGGCCAGACTCCCGCCGTTGCGGAACGTCCCGGTGACGCCCGTGTGTGAGGGAGACGGCCGGAAAGTGACCTCTGCCCCCACCCGGGCGAACGCACGAGCGCCCGAACCGGACAGCTCGGACCACGAGGGGCTTCCCCCACCACCGGAAACAGAAGAAAACGAAGGGCCGGCCGGAGGGGCCGTCGTCACAATACTTCGACGATGCCGAAAGTCAGGTCCGGCGGTATCAGGACCATGAATACCCCGATCCGCATGAGCACGTTGAGCCAGAGGTTGCGGAAGCACGCCCACAGGTACCCGTAGAACAGCCCGGCCGCCGCATAGGTCAGCATGGCGAGGCCGGTGTCATGGACGAGGTCGTCGCCGGGCAGCTGTGAGACAGCGTCGAAGCTCTGGACGAGCGCGTATGTGACCGCGAAGACCACCGAGGTCGCCACGATCCCGCCCCACCGTCCCATGTAGTACTCGAGACGCGTCTGGAGCATGGCCCGGAAGAAGACCTCCTCGCAGAGCGAGATGACGGCGAACGCGCACAGGAACCCGAGCAGTGCCATGCTCGCGCCCGGGTACCCGGTGTGGGGGAGGAACAGCACCGCCATGAGCGCCAGGGACACCAGGACCGGCATCAGGCCGTTCCACCGCCACGGTTCGCGCACCTTGAGGGCGATGCTGGGCATCTGTGCACCGCGGCCGTCGATGGTGACCCCGGAGCGGTCCAGGATCAGCACCGGCAGCGTGAACAGGAACAACACCCTGCACACGAGCGAGACCGACATCGCCAGATCGGCACCGACCTCGGTCTCGAAGACGTTGAAGAGCCACGTCAGCGCGATCATCGACAGCAGGAACCCCGCCAGCAGAGCCAGGAGGCACACCACTTCGATCCGGAGCGGATGCCCCACGAACGCACGCACGACCCGCGCGTCCAGCTCACGGCGGTCGCCCAGTGCCCGTGCCAGGGCCCAGATCAGCACCCCGCCGACCAGCATCGCGCCCCAGGAACCGAGGTAGAACGGGAGACCGTCACCGAACACGTGCGCGCGCAGTTCGACGTGCAGGCCCACCGTCAGCGCGACGAGTGCGATGGCGAGGGCGGTCCACGCCGGGAGCCCCCATCTTCGGACCGTGGTCACAAGTGTCCCCCCTGTCTCAGAACCCCCATTCTGCCTATGCGGCGACTAAACGCTGCTTAATCACCACCGCATGTCGCTTCGCAAAGAACTCGCCACAAATGCCTTCAGAAACGAACGGAACTCGCAGAACAGGAAAGAGCGAGCACATTGGAATCCAATGCGCCGGTTCGGGAGGAAAGCTCCGGAGCACGGGGCAGGCACGGGACTGCCGCGTAGAAACTCCCCGGAAACGACAAGAGCGGAACCGAGGTCTACCTCGGTCCCGCTCCCGGAGCGGATGCGCCCTACGCCTCGGCGTTGCCGACTACGCGGGGGTGTTCTCGGCGTCGTCCTCGACGACCAGCGGGTAGACGCCGTTCTCGTCGTGGACCTCACGGCCGGTCACCGGCGGGTTGAACACGCACAGGACACGGAAGTCGGTCTTGGGACGGACGGTGTGCTCCTCGTGACCGTTGAGCAGGTAGAGGGTGCCCGGGGTGATGGTGTGCTTCTCCCCGGTCTCCTCGTTGGTCAGCTCGGCCTCGCCCTCGATGCAGTGCACGAGCTCGATGTGGTTCGCGTACCAGAAGGTCGACTCGGTGCCCGCGTACAGGACGGTCTCGTGGAAGGAGAAGCCGACCTTGTCCTTGGCGAGGACGATCCGACGGCTGCGCCAGTTCTCCGTCTTGATGTCGGCGTCGGTGTCGTTGACCTCGTCCATGCTGCGAACGATCACTGCTGACTCCTCAATTGCGCTGCTGCGCCTCGTGCGTGGTGGTCGACACGGTGCGGGGCCGGGCGGTGGCCCCTGCGATCAGGTTCCTCCGGCCGACCCCGTTCCGTCAGTAGAAAGTGGGGGCCACCTGGGAAAAATTCCCGTGGCCCCCACGCCGGCCGGGTACGGCCGGCAGCGGCTCAAGAGCCCTGAGGCCTGTTTGGTGAACACCGATCATCTGCTGCGCGGCGCCCCAGCGGCACTCTCGCTGCGTTCTCGTCAGTCGACGGCACATCCGGGCCGACTCCTTCTTCGGCCTTGCGACAGCACCACTGGCTGCGCCCGCCCGTCACCCGCCACCGCCCTCGACGGACGCCTGGCGGCGCAGTAGCCGGCCGGAGCAACGGAAGGCGTCCACCAAACAGACCCTAGGCCGCCTGGCTCTGCTTCACCGCGGCGCGGGTCGCGTCGGCGATGATGTCGAGGCCCTCCGTGAGCTCGGCCTCGGTCGCGGTCAGCGGCGGGAGCAGCTTGACGACCTCGTCCTCCGGGCCGGAGGTCTCGATCAGCAGACCGCGCTCGAAGGCCTCGGCGGCGACCTGGTCGGCCAGCTCGGCCTGCTCGAACGCCAGACCGCGGGCCAGGCCGCGGCCGCGCACGTGCGCACCGGTCTCGGAGTGCTCGGCGGCGACCTCTTGGAGACGGGCCGCGACGAGCTCGCCCTTGGCCTTGACGGACTCGGAGAAGGAGTCGTCGCTCCAGTAGCGGCGCAGGCTCTCGATACCGGTGACCATAGCGGGGTTGAACCCGCGGAAGGTGCCGTTGTGCTCGCCCGGGCCCCACACGTCGTGCTCGCGCTTGAACAGCGTGAGCGCCATCGGCAGGCCGTAACCGCTGATGGACTTCGACAGCGTGACGATGTCGGGCACGATGCCGGCCTCCTCGAAGGAGAAGAAGTTGCCGGTCCGGCCGCAGCCCATCTGGATGTCGTCGGCGATCAGGAGGATGCCGTACTCCTTGCAGAGGTCGGCGAGCCCGCGCAGCCACTCGGCGCTGGCCGCGTTGATGCCGCCCTCGCCCTGCACTGTCTCGACGATCACGGCGGCGGGGGCGTCCAGGCCCGAACCGCTGTCCTCGAGGAGCGCGCGCAGCCAGAGGAAGTCGGGGGTCTGCCCGTCGAGGTAGTTGTCGAAGGGCATCGTGGCGACGTGGTCGAGCGGGACACCCGCACCGCCGCGCTTCATCGAGTTACCGGTCACCGCGAGGGCGCCCAGGGTCATCCCGTGGAAGCCGTTGGTGAAGTTGATGATCGTCTGGCGGCCCGTGATCTTACGGGCCAGCTTCAGAGCCGCCTCGACGGCGTTGTTGCCCGCGGGGCCGGGGAACTGGACCTTGTAGTCCAACCCCCTGGGTTTGAGGATGACCTCCTCGAAGGTTTTCAGGAACTCGCGTTTGGACGAGCTGTAGGCGTCCAGGCTGTGCACGATCTTGTCGTCGGTCAGGTAGTCGATGAGCTTGCTCTTCAGCTCCGGGTTGTTGTGCCCGTAGTTGAGGGAGCCGGCCCCGGCGAAGAAGTCCAGGTAGGGCTTGCCGCTCTCGTCGTAGACGTGGCTTCCGAGGGCCTTGTCGAAAACGACAGGCCAGCTCCGGCAGTATCCGCGGACTTCGGACTCGAGGCGCTGGAAGGTCTCCATCGTGTGTTCCTTGGTTCCTTTCCCCAAGTTCGTGGGCTCGTGGCTTGGACGACGGGGCGGTTCAGGATCGGTCGATCCGGTGCGGATGGTCAGTCACGCTTCTTGACTCGGACGGGCCCCGAGGGGTCCGATTCGGACAAGGTCCTCCGGCTCGTGCGGGGTTCCGTCCTGCGGGAAGTGTTCGCTCCCGAAGAGGGGACTCCACACGGCCTCGGCACCGCGGTCCCTGGCGAAGGAGCCGAACAGCGCCCGGGAAGCCGTGTTGTCCGGCGTCACGGTCGCTTCGAGGTAGCGCAGGCCCTGATCGGCGATCGAGTCGCCGATGAAGTCGAGCATCCGGCGGGCCAGCCGCTGTCCGCGGTACGCGGAGTCGACGGCGACCTGCCAGAGGAAATACGTGTCCGGGCTGTCGGGGCGCACGAAACCGGTGACATAGGCAGCGACCCGGCCGTCGCCGTCGCGGGCGACGACACTGGATCGGGCGAAGTCGCGGCACCAGAGCGTGTAGGAGTACGGGGAATTCACGTCCATCCCCGTCTCACCCGCCAGCCGCCACATGTGCGGCCCGTCCTCCGGGGACGGGTGCGACAGTTGCACACCTCCCAGGCCCGCGGCTTGTGTGGCCTCAGAGCCCGCGGCCCCGTTGTCGGTCCGGTCGCGTGCATGGAGGTCAGTTCGTTGATGTGGCACGTCGATCGAACTTAGCGAACGATCCTCGAGAGAGTTTCAGACCGCAGGCGCGCACATGTTTGGACGGCTCAAAAATGGGAAGGACTAGCCTATTTGGTAGCTCTTCGGGTTCACCCTCGGTGCAACGGGGTCACTGCGACGGAGGGTCAACGGCCCAGCTCATGCCCCGTTCACCAGGGGATCCGGACTCTCTCGCGAGGAGCTTTCGCCCCTCGAACGGCACCCAGTGTCACGCCGTGACGACAACTGCCACGGTCAAACATAGGGCTTCATGGAGGCAGATTAAGCGTGCGTTAAGTCACATCAATTCGGTGGAAACCTCGAGACATAACGGGCCCAAGGGTTGCAGCGTACATCACACGCCGGTAACAGCGCAGGGGTTCCGCACGCAAAATCCCCCGTCACACAGGGATTCCACCCTCCACACCTCCCCCTCGCCCCGGAGCGCCCCCGCCCCTCAGAAGCCCGCGGACACCACCGGGACCAGCACCGAAGGTCCTTGTCCTCGCCCCGACTTTCGAGCAGACTTCGTGTAGTACGACCTCATGTAGTACTACACTGGGTCGCGTCGCACGGACGGCCCCGAGACCCGTTCGGCGGCCACGACTCTTCTCTGCGCCCGCCGCGGGTCCCCCGCACGGGCCAGGATCAGCACGACGGATCGGAGGCGCCCCGTGAACCGCCTGTACCACGAGAGCGAGGACTGGGTCGCGCAGGGCAACTGCCGCTCCTACGACCCCGAGATCTTCTTTCCCGTCAGCAGCACCGGCATCGGGCAGGCCGACACAGAACAGGCCGTCGCCGTCTGCCGCAGTTGTACTGTTCGCCAAGAGTGCCTGCGGTGGGCCCTGCGAGCCGGTGAGGCGCACGGCGTCTGGGGTGGCACCACCCCCGAGGAACGCCGCTACATGCGGCTCGAACTCGCCCCGGCAAGCTGAGACGACGGCATCGGGCCGCCGGACGCGAGGCCGTCCGGCGGCCCCCGCTCTGCTTCGCGAGAGGTCCGTCCCCGTGAGGACAGCCCTTGCGGGCTCACAGGGCATTGCCTAGGTTCGATCCCGTGCGACCCGCCCACGGCACACTCCATGCGCTGCGCACCGCCTTCCTGGCCGGTGCGTCCACCGGGCTGGCCTACGGCGGACACAACCTCTGGGCTCCCGAACCGGCCTCGAGCGGCGGATTCTTCGCCGCGACCGCATTCCTCTTCCCCGTCCTGCTGTTCTTCACCCGCACGATGCGCGGGATGGGCGACATCTTCGCCGTCATGGCCGCCGCCCAGGTCGGCATCCACCTGATCCTGCAGGGGTCGGGCGGGGCCGCACACGGCCTCCTCCACACCGGCGCCGACCACAGCGGCCACGGCCTGCTCACCCACGTGTTGGGCTTGGCGCCCGGGATGCTGTTCGCGCACCTGTGGGCCGCGCTCCTGGCCGCGGCCCTGCTCGCGCACGGCGAGGCCGCGCTGTGGGCCCTGGCCTCCCTGTTCACACGGTGGCTCCCGCAGGGCCTGCACGCCCGCATCCCGGTCGTGCCCCGGGCCACCGTCCGTCCCCTCCACCGGGACGTCCCACCCCTCTCCACGGTCGATCTCTCCACACACGGACCACGCGGGCCTCCCGGTTCGGCGCCGCTTTCCGTGCCGAACCGGAACGCACCTGCGCTCCGGCCGTGAATCGACCCTGAGAGAAGGAAGATGACCACCCCGAACACCACGGCCCGCGCGGCCGCCCTGACCCTCGCCCCGTTCACAGCGGCCGCCCTCGTCCTCGCCCCTGCCCCGGCGATGGCGCACGACGTGCTCATCTCGTCCTCGCCCGAGGACGGCGAGAGCCTGGACGCCGTGCCCGAGGAGGTCGTGCTGACCTTCAACAACTCCCCGCTCGAGACCGGTGACGGCAACGCGATCGCGGTGACCGGGCCGGACGAGGAGACCACCTACGAGACCGGCGACCTCGACTTCGACGGCCCCGACGTCAGCACCGAGGTCGACCCGCTCGACGAGCCCGGCGACTACACGATCGGATACCGGATCGTCTCCTCCGACGGCCACCCGATCCAGGACACCCTGACGTTCTCCGTCTCCGAGGAGGCCGCGGCCGCCGCCGCGCCCGACGAAGACGAAGGTGCCCAGGACGAGACCGCCGAGGAGGAGGCGGGCGAAGAGGCCGCTGACGACGCAGCGGAGGAGACCGGTGCCGAGGAGGCCGCCGACGAGGGCGGCGTCTCCGGCACGACGGTCGCGGTCGTCGTCGCGGCCGCCGTCGCGGTGCTGGCCGCGGTGATCCTGATCGCCGTGCGCATGCGCAAGAGCACCGAGTAGGCGCACTCGCCCCACGGGACACAGCACAGGACCCGGTTCCCCTCGGCGGGGCCGGGTCCTGTCATGTGCTGGGTGGGGCTGTGTGTCTCCGCGGGGGCTCAGACCCGGCGCGCGAGCATAATGCTGATGTTGTCCTTGCCGCCGCCCTCCATGGCCGCCTGCCACAGCGCGTGCACGGCGGCCTCGTCGCTGCCGGCCTCGGCCATCATGCGTTCCATCTCATCGGTGGAGACCAGGTCGGAGAGGCCGTCGCTGCACATCAGCCAGGCGCTGGGGTCGGGCGCCTCGTCCCGGCCCACGTGGGGGACCATCGAGCCGCCGGAGCTGCCGCCCAGGGACTGGGTGATGAAGTTCGTGGTGACGGGGCGGCCGTCCTCGGACGGGGGAAGCGCCGGGGAGTCGTCCTCGCTGAGCTGGCGCAGCCGCCCGCCCTCGATGCGGTAGGTGCGGGAGTCGCCGACGTTGAACCAGAAGTTGCCGTCGCCGTTGAGGAGCACGCCCGCGACCGTGGTCCCCATGCCGGAGAACTCGGTGTGCTGTTTGGCGTGGTCCTTGATCTCCTCGTCGATGTTGCCGAGGATCTGGGCGACGTGGTCGGGGCCCTCCAACCGGGCCCCCACCTCGGCCATGCGGTGCACGGCGTGCTCGGAGGCTATCTCGCCGGCCGCCTGGCCGCCGATGCCGTCGGCCACCGCGAGGATCACGGGTTCACCGACGGGGAGGACACACCGGACCGGCGCGGTCATGTTCGCGCCGGCGACGGTGAGAGCACCCATGACGATGGCGTCCTCGTTGGCAGGGCGGACCGCGCCCCGGTGCGTGAGGGCGGTGACAATGACTTCCCCACCAGCGACACCCATACGCCCTTCCTCCGTTTCGTCGGCCGTGGCCGGTTGCCCGGCACATGTCGCCGGACCATTGGTCGAGTCCCGTTCAACGTCTGGATTCTGCAACCGTACCGAGCTACCGCCGGAGTCGGTCAAAATCCGCGTACATCATGGCGGAAAACACCCGGATACGCAGTTCCCGCCCGGCTTTCCGCGCCCGGAAATGCAACGGCGGGAGACCGGCCGAACGCCGCACGCCCGCTCCGACAGTAACGGTGCGCAGCGCATCCCGGCAGGAGACCTCCGGCCCTGGGCCCGGGCACCCGCCCCGACCGGCCAGGACCGGATTACGGACAGCCCCGAAGAGGGGTTCGGGGCGAACGACCACACGGTGTCACGTTGTCCCCCTCGGGGAGCCATGGCAGAATGGCAGACGTTGGGTGTCTAAGACGCAGACACACACGACCGGTCCCCGGCTGCGCCACCGCGCGTGTGCCCCGCGGACCTCCTCTCTCTCGAACGGTCGTTTGGTGTGATCTCGCATGCGTCTGCCCTTCCCTCCTCCTTCTCTCTCCGCAGCAGAACCACACGTGTGCCCTGCCTGCGCACGCTCCGGCCCCGTGCACACGCTCCCGCCCCCGCACGTGCGCATGCACGGCCGGGCGGCCCCGTGTTCGCCTTCCCCGTGACCGTCGGCCCGGCCGCAGCCATGCACGCCTCCGGCCCGCCGACAGCCCACTCGCCACGCGGATCCCGCCTCCCCGCTCCGGGGTCCTCGGGCGGCAACCGATGCAGGACACCGATCCCGACCGTGTCCAAGGAGTCATTCCAGTGAAGATCGCCCTGATCGCCGAACACGCCAACCCCCTGCCCGCCCACCGGGGTGAGCCGGCGTGCCCGGCCAGCCTGC
>NZ_ANBF01000223.1:0-19654 GCF_000341025.1 Nocardiopsis salina YIM 90010
CCGACCAGCCCACCGGGCGCACCCGCATGGCGCGCGGTGTCTCGGTCACCTACCTGGACGCCGGCCCCTCCCGTGTCCTGCAGGCCGATGAACAGGCCCAGCACACCGGAGAGTTCGGCACCGCCCTGGCCGGGGCCCTGGACGAGGACACCCCGGACATCCTGCACGCCGTCGACTGGACCAGCGGCCTGGCCTCCCTGCACGCCCAGGCGCACAGCGACCGGGACCAGAGCAGCATCCCGCTCGTGCAGACCTTCCACTCCCTCAACGCGAGCGAACAGCGCGCCGGGCTGCCCGAACAGCCCGAGCGGGTACGCATGGAGGCCGTCCTCGCCTCGCGCGCCGACCATGTCATCGTGGGCTCCACCGACCAGCAGGGCGAGCTCGCGCGGCTGCGCGTGCCCCGCCACCACGTGAGCGTCGTGCCCTTCGGTGTGGACACCGACCACTTCACTGTCGAGGGCGGTGCGGCCTCCGAGCCCTGGAACACCCGCCGCGAGGAGCGCACCCGACTGGTGTCGGTCACCGCGCTGCACGAGGCCGGGGGCGCCGAGCGGCTCGTCGGGGCCATGGCGCACCTGCCCGAGTGCGAGCTGCTCCTGGTCTCCAACGCCGAGGACCGCGACGTCGCCCTGGACTCCGATGCCCGCCGACTCGAGATCCTCTCCAAGGAGCTCGGGGTCGACGACCGGGTGCACCTGACCGGCCCGGTTGAGCGCAAGGAAGTGCCGCGCCTGCTGCGTTCGGCCGACCTGTACGTCTCCGCGGCCTCCTACGACCCCTACGGAGGCGGGGTCCTGGAGGCCATGGCGTGCGGCCTGCCCGTCGTGGCGACCGCGACCGGCGCCGTGCCCGAGGCCGTTCTGCACCGCACCAGCGGGGTCCTCATGCGGTTCGGCCGCCCGGAGGAGGTCGTGCGCGCAGTGCGGACCGTGCTCAACACACCCACCATGAGCACCGCATACGGGATCGCCGCGGTCGACCGCGCCCGTTCCCGCTTCCCGTGGTCGCGCATCGCGATCGAGACGGAGCTGGCCTACGAGCGCGCCCGCCCCTCGGACCCCAGCACCACAGGAGAGGACGACGACTCCGACGACCTGGCCCTTTCCGGCTCGCTCCACTGACATGGAAGGCTCGCTCCACCGACCGGGCCCGCCCTCCCGCGCCGAGGCGCGGGAGGGACGGCCCTTTCGGGGTACATCCGGGACACGGGCGCCCGGACCGGGGTGCCCGGACGTCGGAGACGAAGCCACGACCATGACCTTCACGCACCAGTCCCTGTTGTTCGCCCGCGATCAACGGTTCCGCTCGGTGGTCGGCAAACGGTTGGAAGCCGCCGTCGCCTCCGGGCGGCCGGCCGTGCTCGCGGTCGCCCCGCACCGTGCGGCGCTGCTGCTCGGTTCCCTGCCACCCCAGGTGACCCGGAGCATCGAGGTGATGGACCGGTCCACCCTCTACGACGCCCCAGGACGGATGCTGGCCGCCCTGCACCGCACGGCGCTCACGCACGCACCCGCACGGGTGACCGTGGTGGCCGAGCCCCCGCCCGTTCGGGGGCCGGCCCCGGCCGCACAGGAGTGGCAGCGCCTGGAGGCGGTCCTGGCCACCGCTCTGGAGGAGACCGCCCTCGATCTGCTGTGTGTGCACGACACCCGCGGCATGGCCCCGGGGGACCTGGCGGCTGTGCACGCCACCCACCCCGTACTGGTCGGGGAGCACGGAGCGGTGGCCAACCACGCCTACCTCGGCACGGCCGCGCACGCGCAGCGCCCGGCCGTGCCCGAACCGCTCCCGGCCACCGGACCGGTGCACCGCGCAGAGATCGGGCAGTCCCTGCCGCGCCTGCGCCGCGACCTCACCGACCTGGGAGCGGCCCTGAAGCTTCCCCCGACCCAGATCGACGGGCTCGTCGTCGCGGTCAACGAACTCGCCGCCAACGTGCTGGAACACGGGGCCGGCAAGGGCGGTGTGGCTCTGTGGCGGTCCCGCGACCGGTGGCTGTGCGAGGTCTTCGACGAAGCCGGGCTGCTCACCGACCCCCTGGCGGGCTACCGGCCGGCCGACGGGGTGCGGACCCGCGGGTACGGGCTGTGGATCACCCGGCAGACCTGCGACTACGTGGAGATCTGCGGGGACACCGACGGCACACTCGTGCGCCTGCACTTCCTCGACCGCGCCGCGGACCCGCCCCGGGCGGTCGAGCGGCTCACACCCTGAGCAGGCTCACGGCCTCATCGACGCTGTCCTCGACGGGGATGACCTGGTCGATGCCCGATATGACGAAAAGCCTGTGGACCTGCTGCTGCGGTTCGGCGGCGCGCAGGCCCACACCGAGGTCACGCGCCTGCCGATAGGCGGCGACGAGGACCCCGATGCACCGGGAGTCGCAGAAGCCCACCCCGGCGAGGTCGACGACGATCCCCGTGACCGGCCGTTCTCCGAGCAGTCCGTCGATGACGTCGGCGAGCGCCGGTGAGGCCACCGCGTCCATCTCCCCGACAGGAACGACCACGGCGATGTCACCCTCGTGGCGGATCGAGATGTCTGACGTCACGCTCGGTTCTCCTTGTCGAGAAGACGGCCCCCGGACCCCCATCATCACCCCCAGGGATCACGCTGCGGACTCAGCGAACCCGGGGCCTGCTCGGACACGCCCACCCGTCGCCCTCCACCAACCCTCAACCGACGCCTCCGGCGCAGCAGCCCACCCGTCGCCCTCCACCAACCCTCAACGGAGGTCTGACGGCGCGGTACTCGTCGCAGCGACGGAAGACGCCCTGCCGAACAGGCCCTAACGCCGCCGAACGGTCGAGTTCTCGGCCACCAGGTCGCGGGCGACCTCGACGACCTTCTTCCGGTTGCGCTGGGCCACCTCGCGGAGGGAGGCGAACGCGTCGTCGGGGCTGCACCCGCGGGCGTGCATGATGATGCCCTTGGCCTGGTCGATGACGGTGCGGGCCGACATCGCGCGCCGCATGTGCGCGGTCTCGCGGGCGGCGTCGGCCTGACGGTCGACGGCGTGCAGGGCGGCCGCGGCGTGCTCGGCGAGCAGGGCGGCCAGGGGGTTGAGGGTCTTCTGGTCGAAGGCGTCGGCCCGGCCGGAGTGCATGCCGAAGGTCAGCACCCGTTCGCCCCCGGGCATCGGGCTGGGCTGGGTGAGGGAGGAGCGGTCACCGCACTGGATCGCCGTGCTCGTGTACCGGGGCCAACGGTGCTGCTCACGCAGGAGATCGCGCACGTGCACTGGACGGACGCCTCGGACCGCCTCGACCGCCGGGCCCTGGTCACTGGTGTACTGCTGCTCCAGGGCGATCGCGAGGTCGGGGTGCGAGGCCCCGTAGTCGGCGACCACGTGCCGCACCGAACCGTCGGGGCCGGTCACCTCACGCCAGACCACCACCAGCGCGGCCGAGCACCCGGGCACGTTCGCGGCCGTGCTGCGGCTGATCTGGTCCAGGGCGCGCTCGACCGTGGTGGTCTCGGAATGCCCCAGTTCCCTGAACTCCCGGGCCAGGCGTTCGAACCACATCCGGCCCTCCAATACGGCGGTCAGTCGTGGGACGGATCGCGGGGCCACCGGGTTCCGGCCACGCACCAACCGTAACCGCAGGCGTCCACCTGCCCTCACATCCCTTACGGTCGAAAGACGCATGTAGGTGTCGGTGTCCGCTCCCGCGGGTGCTGGTGCTCCGCCCCCGACGAGGACCGGGAGACCTGACGTGTCGGAGAACCTGGCCGGGCTGCAGCGCGAGATCAACGCCCTGGGAGAGCGGGTCGGTGCCCTGCGTTCGGCGCACACGATGTACCCCGACGACGCCAGGGGCACCGCCGAGGCCGCGCTGGCGGAGCTCGAGTACGCCGAGCGCCTGCTGGGCGACGCAGGTTCCGAGCTGGCCGATGCCCTGTCAGGGCGTTCCGGTCAGCCGCGGCGCGAGGGCGGCAGCGACGAGCGGGCCCTGCTGCGGGCGGTCTTCTCCGAACTGACCGTGCCCGTGGTCCTGCTCGACCAGGACGGCCACATCCGGCGCATCAACAACGCCGGCGCCGACCAGCTCGGCGGCGCCCCGGGGTACCTGACCGGCAAGCCCTTCACGCACTTCGTCGACCTGCGCAACCGCGCGGCCCTGCGCTCGTGGCTCGCTTCGGTGCTGCGCGGGGACGGCCCGGCCGCCCTGGACTCGCGGATGGCGCAGCGCGGGTGGGCCGAGGACGTGCACCTGACCCTCACCCGGCTGGAACTGCCCACGGAACCGCACCCGCTGGTACTGGTGGCGCTGTCGCCGACGGCGCACGGGAACGAGGACGAGGGCCCCGCCCCCCTCGAACCCGAGGTCGAGGACCAGGTCGTGGTGCTGGCCGCCCGCCGCCTGGACGTGCTGACCCGGATGACGAGGCTGCTGCTGCGGCGTTCCGGGCCGGCCCTGGGCGAGGCCGCGGAACTGCTCGCGGACTCCTACGCAGACTGGGTCGTGCTCGACGTGCTCGACCGGCCCGAACCCGCGCCCGCCCGCCGTGCCGCCGTGGCCGGGCCCGCGGACGCACCGGACGAGCTGTGCGCGAGCGTGGAACGGGCGGTTCCGGAGGACTCCGACGTGCCCGGCCGGGTGCTGGCCGAGGGCGAGTCCCTGCTGCACCCGCTCATCGAGGACGGCGCCGTGCTGGGCCACGACGACGCCGGCGCTCCCCTGCTTGGGCTCATCGGCGCGGGTTCGCTGTTGTCGGTGCCCCTGCGCGGGAGCCGGGGCGTACGCGGAGCGCTGACGCTGATCCGGCGCAGCAACCGGGGCAGTTTCCGCCTGGCGGACCTGGGGCTCATCGAGGAGATCGGCGAGCACATCGGCCTGGCGATGCCGCCCCGCCCGCCGGTCGATCCGTAGGGCTCGTCTCGAGTCCCACGTGTCTCCGAGGGGGTCTGTTCGGGCGCCGGCACGCTCCTGGAGGCCTCGGAGCAGGCACCGCAGGAACGGGGGCGCCCGCGTAGAGGGCGAAGAGCATGCCCTCCGGGCGCCCGGCCGCGATGGTCTGTGCCGAAGGCGTCTGTTGAGGGACGTGACGGGTGGACGGAGCGGAGGCCCAGGGCAAACACGGAGCCCGAGGACTACTCGGGCCCGTGCAGGGTCTCCACCAGGGTGCCGAGGCGGTTGACGGAGCGGTCGAGGCGGTGGATCTCCTCCACCAGCGCCCGGTCCTTGTCCCCGTAGGTGTCCTGCACCCGATCGCGGATCGCGTCGAGGTCGGCCTGCACCTGGCCGGTGCGCTGCGCGAGCTGCTCGGCCAGCACCTTGCCCGGTTCACCGGTCTCCTGGCCGAGGTCCCGCTGCAGCGTGCGGGCCTGCTCCCGCATCTGCGCCTTGAGCTGGTGCAGCTCCACGAACACCTCGACCTTGGACCGCAGCACCCACGGGTCGAAGGGCTTGAGCAGGAAGTCGACCGCCCGGGACGCGTAGCCCCGGAAGACCTGGTGCCGGTCGATCTCCTGGGCGGTCAGGAAGATGATCGGCACGTCCTTGGTCTTCTCGCGCTGCTTGATGTGCGAGGCGGTCTCGAACCCGTCCATGCCGGGCATGATGACGTCCAGCAGGATGACGGCGAAGTCGGTGCCCAGAAGGTGCTTGAGCGCCTCCTCACCGGAATTGGCCCGGACCAGGTTCTGGTCGAGGGAGGTGAGGGCCGCCTCCAGCGCGATCAGGTTCTCGTCGCGGTCGTCGACGAGGAGGATGTTGGCCTTCTGGGTCACTGCTCGTTACTCCAGGTCTTCGCTTGGGGCTCCGCAGCTGCGGTCGGGCTCACCCGTCCCCGTGGGTCTCGGTGTCGTCCCTGGTGTCGTCGGGGCCGGTCGCGTTCGCACCGCCATTCTGCCCGGGCCCGGGGTCCTGCGTGTCCTCGGCCCCGCCCGCGAACGCCGCGTCGTCGGCGGCAGCACCCGCACGTGTCTCGGCGGGGTCGGCCGTGAGCCAGCGTCGCATGACGTCCAGCAGGTGGTCGAGGTCGACCGGTTTGGTCACGTAGTCGGTCGCACCGGCGGCCAGACTACGCTCCCGGTCGCCCTGCATGGCCTTCGCGGTCAGGGAGATGATCGGCAGGTCCGCGAACTGGGGCATGTCCCGGATCGCCCTGGTGGTGGCGTTTCCGTCCAGTTCGGGCATCATCACGTCCATCAGGACGAGGGAGATGTCCTCGTTGGCCTCCAGGCGCGAGATGCCCTCGTGCCCGTTGTCGGCGTAGAGGACCTCCAGTCCCTGTGCCTCCAGGGCGCTGGTCAGGGCGAACACGTTCCGTACGTCGTCGTCGACGATGAGGACCCGCTGTCCGCTGAGCACCGCCCGGCGCTCGGGGTCGGTGCGGGCCTCCACCGCGGCGGCGGGTTCCTCGGTCTCCTCGCCCTCGGACGCCGCGGACGTCTCGGCGGTCTTGAGCACCGGCACGGTCGGCAGGGGCTCGTCCTCGCCGAGGTCGGTGAGGGCACGGATGGCGTCGTCGAACTCCTCGTCCGGCATGGCCGGGGTGACGGACGCCGCGGGCTCCTCCTGGGACGGCGCCGGGCCGACCTCGGGGGCCACCGCCGGACCGTACTCCGGCGACGGGTGCGGGACCGGCTCGATCGTGGCCGGAGGGGTGATCAGTGGGCGCTCGTCAGGGTCGCCGGCGTCCTCGGGCAGGTGGACCGGCAGCAGCAGCGTGAAGGTCGAACCCTGGTTGGCCACGCTCTGCACGCGGATCTCACCGCCGAGCAGGCGGGCGAAGTTCCGGCTGATGGACAGGCCGAGGCCGGTGCCGCCGAACCTGCGGGAGGTACCGCCATCGCCCTGGTGGAAGGCCTCGAAGATCACCTGGAGCTTGTCCTCAGCGATCCCTATACCGGTGTCGGCGACGGTGAAGGCGATGACCTCCTCGTTCTCCACGAACATGTCGAGATCGGCGTCCTCGAGCGCCCACGCGGGTTCGATGAGCAGCCGGACCTCGCCCTGCGGCGTGAACTTCACCGCGTTGGAGAGCAGGTTGCGCAGGATCTGCTGGAGCCGCTGTTCGTCGGTCCACAGGGAATCGGGGATGTCGGGCGAGACGTCCACGCTGAAGGCCAGGCCCTGATCACCGCTGAACGGCCGGAAGGTGGCCTCGACGTAGTCGACCAGGTGGCTGATGGAGACCTCGGTGGGCTGCACCTCGGCACGGCCCGCCTCGACCTTGGACAGGTCCAGGATCTCGTCGATGAGCAGCAGCAGGTCGCTGCCGGCCTTGTGGATGGTCTGCGCGAACTCGACCTGCTTGGCCGACAGGTTCTCCTCGCCGTTGTCGGCCAGGAGCCGGGCCAGGATCAACAGGCTGTTGAGCGGCGTGCGCAGCTCGTGCGACATGTTCGCCAGGAACTCCGACTTGTACTTGGAGGAGACCTGGAGCTGGTGGGCGCGCTCCTCCAGTGCGTTCCTGGAGCGCTGGATCTGCTGGTTCTGCAGTTCGATCGCGCGGTTCTGGTTGGCGAGCTGGGTGGCCTTCTGCCGCAGCTCCGCGTTCTTGCCGCGCAGCTCCTCCTGCTGGCGCTGGAGCTCGTTGGAGCGCTCGCGCAGCTGGTTGGCCATCTGCTGCGACTGCTCCAGCAGCATCTCCGTGCGGCTGTTGGCCAGGATCGTGTTGATCGTGGTCGCCACCAGGGAGCCGAGCTGGCGCAGGAAACTCTTGTGGATCTCCTTGAACTCGTCGTAGGCGGCGAACTCGAGCACGCCCAGGGTGCGTTCCTCGGAGACGATCGGGAGGATGAACAGGTACTGCGGCTGCGCACCGCCCAGACCCGAGTGCACGTCGACGTAGCCGTCGGGGAGGTTGTGGATCTGCAGCTCCGTGCGCTGCTCGACGGCCTGACCGGCCAGCCCCACTCCCCGTTTGAGGATGCGGCGCTCCTCGGAGGGTTCGAAGCCGTACCCGGCGTAGAACCGGAAGGTCTTCTGGTTGTCCATGTCCGCGGGCAGGTAGCAGGCCCCGTGCTGGGCCTCCAGCAGAGGGGTGACCTCCTCCATGATCAGGCGCGAGAGCTCGTTGAGGTCGCGGTGGCCCTGCAGGTGACCGGAGATGCGGTTGAGGTTGGACTTGAGCCAGTCGGCGTCCCGCTGGGTCTCGGTGGTCTCGCGCAGGTTGGACACCATCAGGTTGATGTTGTCCTTGAGCTGCTCCATCTCACCGCGGGCGTCGACCATGATGTTCTGCGTCAGGTCGCCCTTGGCCACGGCGTTGGCCACGGCGGCGATCGCGCGGACCTGGGTGGTGAGGTTGCCCGCCAGGCCGTTGACGCTGTCGGTCAGCTGCTTCCAGGTCCCGGAGACGCCCTCGACCTTGGCCTGGCCGCCCAACTGCCCCTGGTTGCCGACCTCGTAGGCCACACGGGTGACCTCGGTGGCGAAGGCCGAGAGCTGGTCGACCATCGTGTTGACGGTGGTCTTGAGTTCGAGGATCTCGCCCTGCGCGTTGACGTCGATCTTCTTGGTGAGATCGCCGCCCGCGACCGCGGTGGTGACCTCGGAGATGTTGCGCATCTGCGTGGTCAGATTGTGCGACATCGAGTTGACGTTGTCGGTCAGGTCCTTCCAGATACCGAGAACGCCGCGGACGTCGGCGCGGCCGCCCAGCTTGCCCTCGGTACCGACCTCGCGGGCCACGCGCGTGACCTCGTCGGCGAACGCGGAGAGCTGGTCCACCATGACGTTGATGGTGTCCTTGAGCTCCAGGATCTCGCCCTTGGCATTGACCGTGACCTTCTTGGTCAGGTCCCCGGCGGCCACCGCCCGCGTCACCATGGAGATCTGCCGCACCTGATAGGTGAGGTTGTTCGCCATGGAGTTCACGTTCTCCGTGAGGTCCTTCCAGACCCCGGAGACGTCGCGCACGTGCGCCTGACCGCCCAGCTGGCCCTCGGTACCGACCTCACGGGCGACCCTGGTGACCTCGCTGGCGAAGGAGTCCAGCTGGTCGACCATCTTGTTGATGGTGTCCTTCAGGTCGAGCATCTCGCCCTGGGCGTCCACGGTGATCTTCTTGCTCAGATCACCCTCGGCGACCGCGGTCGTCACCTGCGAGATGTTGCGGACCTGGTAGGTGAGGCTGTTGGCCATCGAGTTGACGTTGTCGGTCAGGTCCTTCCAGATGCCCGACACGCCCTTGACGTTGGCACGGCCGCCCAGCTTGCCCTCGGAGCCGACCTCGCGGGCCACGCGCGTGACCTCGTCGGCGAAGGAGTCCAGCTGGTCGACCATCGTGTTCACGGTGTTCTTGAGGGCGAGCATCTCGCCCTGCACGTCGACCTGCACCTTCTGGGTGAGCTCACCGCGGGCCACCGCAGTGGTGACCTGGGAGATGTCACGCACCTGGTTGGTGAGGTTGTCCGCCATCGAGTTGACGTTCTCGGTGAGGTCCTTCCAGATTCCCTGGACCCCGCGCACGTTCGCCCGGCCGCCGAGCTTGCCCTCGGTGCCCACCTCGCGGGCCACCCGGGTCACCTCGTCACCGAAGGTGGAGAGCTGGTCGACCATCGTGTTGACGGTGTCCTTCAGCTCCAGCATCTCGCCCTGCACGTCGATGGTGATCTTCTTGCTCAGATCACCGCGGGCGACCGCCGTCGTCACCTGCGAGATGTTGCGGACCTGGTCGGTCAGGCGGCTCGACATCTGGTTGACGGCCTCGGTGACCTCCCGCCAGGCACCGGAGACGCCGTCGACCCGGGCGGTGCCGCCGAGCTTGCCCTCGGTGCCCACCTCGCGGGCCACCCGGGTCACCTCGCCGGTGAAGCCGCTCATCTGGTCGGCCATCTGGTTGACCGTGTTGGCCAGGCGGAGGAGGTCGCCCTTGAGCTCGCCGCGTCGGCCGTCGCGGGAGGCCCGGCGGCTCAGGTCACCGGCTGCGACCGAGACCAGGACGTCGGCGACGTCGCTGACCGGCTCGGAGACCTCGTCCATCAGGTCGTTGATGGCACGGGCGCTCTCGGCCCACGCACCCCGCGCGGGGTTGACCGCGATCCGCTCGCCGAGACGGCCCTCCTCGCGCACGACCTCGCCCACGCGCTGCAGCTCGCTGTTGAGCTGCTCGCTGTGGTCGACCACCTCGTTGAAGACGGAGGCGATCTCCCGGATCGTGCCGTTGCCCCGTTTGCGCAGGCGCACACTGAAGTCGCCGTCGCGCATCCGGTACAGAGCCTGCAGAATCTCGTCGAGCTGTTCGTCGGCCAGTTCCTTGACCGCCTCGGGCATCGGACCCCTCCTCAACCTGCCTGTCACCCGTCCCTTCTGGCCCGGACGGACGGGCCCCGCACCCGCGCCGCGGCAGGTGGGGAGACCCGGCCCGCGGTCAGGTGGAGGGCGCGCACGTGCCCCGCGTACCCTCGGTGACACTTCGTCACGCTACCGGCGCGAAGTACCACCCGAAAGAAACGGATGTGTCGACTTACACTAACCGGCCTCGACAAGCGTCACAGGCCGGTTGCGAAGACTCGTCGGCACGTGAGGTCCGGGGACGGCCCCCACGCGCCGATCACCTCCGCGTATCGTGGCAATGACACCCCTCTCCCGGGCCCGGCTACGAAGGACACTGACGGCTTGCCACCACACGACGCGTTGAAGGTCGCTCGACGAGAGTTCCCCGCTGCTCCGGAGACCGCTGCGGCCGCCCGTGAATTCGTTCACGACACCCTCCTGAACTGGGGCGTGCCCGATCCGTTCGACGACGTGATCCTGCTGGTCAGCGAGCTCGTCACCAACGCGGTCCTCCACGCGCACTCCCCCCTCGAGGTGACGGTGCGCCGCGGGGAGGGCTCCACCGAGATCATGGTCACCGATTCCGCCCCCGAGCGCCCGGTGCCCCAGGCCGGCCCCCTGGCGGTGGACACCTCTCCTTCGGAGGGCGAGGACAGGGTCGGCGGCCTGGGTCTGGCCCTGGCCTCGGCGATCGCCTCCAGCTGGGGCGTGAGTTACGGGCGCAGTGACAAGGCCGTGTGGTTCCGTATCGAGGACCAGCCCGGCGAACAACCGTCACTCCGGTCGCCCCAGGTACGCAAGGGAAACAACCGTCCTGCGCGACCCACCGCGTGGTCGGCGCTGGACTCCGCGCTCGGTTCGCGGTTGAGCCTGCCCCAGCTGCTCGAGCGCACCGTCGAGTACGCCACGAGCGCCCTGGGCGGGGACGCCGCCTACATCGCGCTGGCGACCTCCGACGAGACCATGTGGGAAGTGCGCTCCGCGGTCGGTCTGACCTCGGACGGTGCAGAGTGGCGGCCCATCCGGATCCGTACCGAGGAGGCCTTCCCCTCCGCAGCACCGGAACCGGGCGCCGTCATCAACGACGACCTCATGATCGCCCGTGCCAACCGGGGAGCGCTCGCCCGCGCCGGGATGCGCTCGCTGGTGACCGCCCCGCTCATCGTGGACGGCCGTGTCACCGGACTGCTCGGCGTCGCCTCCACCCGCACCCGGCACTTCGGGGGCGCCGCCGCCAAGCGCCTGCAGGAGGGTGCCGACCTCATCGCATTGCCGGTGGAACGCTCGCGCCTGGCCGAGGTGGAGCTGGCGCGGCGTGCGTCGCTGAGTTTTCTCGCCGAGGCCAGCGACCTGCTCGCCGGAACGCTGGACGAACGCATGACCGGTGCCCTGGCCGCACAGCTCATCACGTCCCGGCTCGGCCGCTGGTGTGCGATCCACAGCACCAACGACCTGGGCATATCCCACCTCACACATGTGGTGCACGGAGACGAGAACCTCAATGACGTGCTCCACTCCCTGCTGACGACCCTGCCCCCGCGCGAGCAGCGGGTACCGCAGGCGCTGTGGAGCCCCGCGGAGCTGTCCGCCGAGGGCCTGGACAAGCAGGCCGTGCGAGAACTGGCACGCGGCCCCGCGATCAGCGTCCCCCTGGTGGCGCACGGGCGTCCGCTGGGCCGGATGACCATCGGCAAGGACGACAAGGACGAGTTCACCCGCGAGGACGTCGACGTCGCCGACGACCTCAGCCGCCGCGTGGCCACCGCGATGGAGAACGCCCGCCTGCACGAACGCCAGGCGGCGATGAGCTCGGCACTCCAGCGGAGCCTGCTGCCCGCCAAGGAGAAGGAACCGGTGATTCCCAGCGTCGACCACGCCGTGTACTACCGGCCCGCCGACGAGAAGAACGTGGTCGGCGGCGACTTCTACGACGTGTTCAAGGCCGAGGAGGGCCGATGGTGCTTCGCCATCGGCGACGTGTGCGGCACCGGCCCCGAGGCGGCCGCCATCACCGGCCTGGCACGGCACACACTGCGCGCCCTGGCGAAGGAGGGCCTCGCGCCGGCCGAGATCATGGCCCGGCTGAACCTGGCGATCCTGGAGGAGAGCACCTCCACCCGGTTCCTGACCATGCTGTACGGCGAGATGACGCCCAACTACGACGACGAGGGCGGTATGCGGGTGCGCATGGTCTCGGCCGGGCACCCGTTGCCGTTGCGGTTGGACCAGAAGGGCGAGGCGTCGACGTTCGCGAGCTCGCAGCCGCTGCTGGGGGCCTTCGACGACGTCGGGTGGAGCACCGAGACCTTCATGGTGCGGCCGGGCGAGCTCGTGCTCGCGGTCACCGACGGTGTCACCGAGCGGCGCAACAACACCGACATGCTCGGTGAGGAAGGGCTGCTGGACATCTTCGGACACGCGCAGGGGCTGAGCGCTCAGGCGGTCATCAGCCGGATCGACCGGGAACTGGAGTACTACGCGCCCGGCGGGAGCGTGGACGACACGGCGATGCTGGTACTGCGTTTCCTTTAGGGGACGGCCGCTGGGCCGGGACCCGGCCCAGCGGACCCGGTTCGCTCAGGGTGAGTCGCGGGCCGTTCGGCGGAGTTCCACCCGGCGGATCACCGGTTCCGCGCCCATCGACGCGACCAGGATCACCGCGCCCGCCATGCCCAACGCTGTAGTCTGCTCGCCCAGGAGCGCAGCCGACAGCAGAGCCGCGGTGAGGGGCTCGGCGATCGTTCCGACCGCGACCCCGGCGTCGGAAGCGGTCCGAAGCCCCATGAAGTAGGCCAGGTAGGCCAGGACGGTCGGGATGAGTCCGAGGAAGAGCAGGAGCCCGAGCGCCTGAGCCTCCACCGGGACGGCCATGCCGAACGAGAGCCCGGCCGGCAGGAGCAGGAGGCTGCCCAGCAGCATGCCCAGGCCCGCGTTGGTGAGCGCGTCCAGGCCCTCGACCGGGCGTCGGTTGGCCAGTCCCATCACGGAGAAGGCCAGGCCCGCACCGAGCGCGCACGCCAGGCCGGCCGCCAGCTGCGCGGGCGGGGCGTCGGTGCTGGGGAACCCGGCCAGCAGCGCCAGGCCCACGACGGCCAGGGCCACGGGGATCATGAGCGTGACCGTGGGACGGCGGCGGGCCAGGAGGCACACCCCGATGGTGATGAACACGGGGACGCTGCCGATCTTGACCAGGGTGGCGAGCCCGACCGGGATGAGCGCCAGGGACCCGAAGTAGAGCAGCTGGAAGAGCGCGTGCAGCACGCCGTTGAGAGCCAGCCGCCCCACGAGGGGACGCGACCACACCATGCGGCGGAGCCGCCCCATGAGGAACAGGACGAGCGTGATGACCACACCGGCGATGAGCAGGCGGTAGACGGCCGCCGACATGCTCGTCAGGCCGTGTTCGCTCTGGAGCACGGCCGCCGCGGGGCCGCCGGTCCCCCAAAGAGCGCCCGCGAGGACGAGCAGGACGAAGCCGCGCTGGGCGGTGGCCTGCCCGGGGCCCTCGGTGGGACCGGTGGGGCGGGCCGGGTGGGAGGGGGTCGACGCCACGCGGGAACCTTCTTCCTCGGGCCTGTGGGAGACGGGGGCCGGTCCGCCCTCCGCGGGTTCGGATCCGATCATAGGACCTATTGTCCTCGCAGTGCCTGGACCGGTGGTCGGGCGCACGGCGCCGGGACGGCGGGGCAGAGCGCGCGGGCGTGGGGACCGTGATCGGCCGCGTGCCGGGGGCAAGGGACAGGAACTGCGCGGTGGGGCGGGCGGCAGGGCGCGGTGCCCCGTTCCGACCGGTCAGAGCCAGCCCATGTCCTGGGCCGTGCGGATCGCCGCCATCCGGTTCTCGCCCTGCGTCTTGCCGATCGCGTTGGACAGATAGTTGCGGACCGTGCCGTCCGAAAGGTGCAGGCGTGCGGCGATCCGGGAGACCGAGGCACCGTCGGAGGCGGCCCGCAACACCTCCGTCTCGCGGTCGGTCAGAGGGCTCTCCCCTCCCGCCATCGCCGCCGCGGCGAGCTCGGTGTCGATGTAGCGCCCACCCTCGTGGACCTTGCGGATCGCGCCCGCCAACTGTTCGACCGGGGCGTCCTTGGCGAGGAACCCGCGTGCACCCGCAGCCAGGGCCCGGCGCAGGTATCCGGGCCGTCCGAAACTGGTGAGCACCACGACGCCGCAGCCGGGGAAGGCCGTGCGCAACTGCGCGGCCACCTCCAGCCCCGTGGCACCCGGCATCTCGATGTCGAGCACGGCGACCTGGGCACCGTACTCACGCACCGCGTCCACGACCTGGTCGCCGCGGCCGACCTCCGCGACCACCTCCAGGTCCTCCTCCAGTCCCAGCAGGGCGGCGATGGCGCCGCGCACGAGGTGTTCGTCATCGGCGAGCACGATATTGATCAAGGTGGGGCCTTTCACCGTGTGTGAACAGCGACTGCACGGTATCGTTTCCGGACATTACGGCGGGTTGTTCGCAGAGGACTCCGGTCCGTCAGGGGAAAGACGGGGCCGGGCCCACCGGGGGACTCCGACGGCGGACCGGACTCGAAACCCTGCTGTATCGGCCTCTCACCCGGTTCTAACCCGCCCGGAGCATGATGGTTCTCGACATCGACGCCCACCAGTAGACACCGTCCGGCCAGTCGGAGGATGAGTTTGAGTCCCAACGAACCCCACAGGGGCAACGAGCCCGGCGAGGCGGCCGGGGGCGAGGGCCCCGAGCAGCGTCCGTCCGAGCCCGCCGGCCACGGGGAGAACGAACAGGATCCCCGCGACGGAGCCGGAGCGGTCGGCGAGGACACACAGCGTTCCGAACAGCCCGAACAATCCGAGAACCCCGCCGACGGCGGGCAGGGCGCGGACGAACCGCGCCCTGAGTACGGCGGTGCGACCGGGGTCCGCGGGGGCGGCTCCGGTGAGGCACCGCGCTCCTTCGAGGACGAGCTCTTCGGCAGCGAGTCCGAAGGAGAGGTGAGCGGCTCCGCCCCGGGCACCCCGCCCGGCGGCGCAGCCGCACCAGGTGGAGGAGAGGGTCCCGGTGCGCCCGTCCCGCCCGGGACCCCCACCACCCCGGGGGACCCAGCCCCGTGGCAGCGGCCGCCCGGTTGGGCGTCCGGTCCGGGGGGCGAGGAGCGCCCCGGTTTCGCTCCGCACTCCGAACCGAGCGGGCCCCATGCGGGGGCAGGCGGCCCGTTCGGCGGAGCGTCCGGGTGGCGGGCGCCGTCCGGTTCCGGTGACACAGGCGCCTTCAGCCGGCCCGAGGACGCACACGCCGCCTACGGCGGCGGGTACACAGGGGCGTACCCGGCGGCCGGGGGTCACTCCGGCGGCGCGTACCCGGTCTCGGGCGGGCAGACCCCGCCGGGGGGACACGGCGGACCGGGAGGCACCGCATCCTTCGGGATGGGCGGCCACGGGGGTCCCGGACAGCCGCCCGGGGGTGTACCGCCCTACGGCCCGGAGGGGTACCCGCAAGGCCCTGTTCCGCCACAGGAGCCGCGCAAACGCACCGGCCGCATCATCACGGTCGCCGCGATCACCGCGCTCATCACCAGCCTCATCGTCGGGCCGGTCGTGGCCCTGGCGACGGCGTTCCTGTTCCCGGGCGGTCCCGGGTCGCCGGTCAGCTCGCTCGAGGGGGAGGGCGGCTCCACCGCCACCGAGGGCGAGGTCGGCGACGTCGCCGAGGAGATCCTGCCGAGCGTGGTCTCCATCCAGGCCGCCGGCGGCGGGGGTAGCGGTGTCATCATCTCGTCCGACGGACAGATCCTCACCAACTCCCACGTGGTACAGGCCGCTGAGGACGGACAGCTCGAGGTGATGTTCAACGACGGCTCGGGCGCCCGCGCCGAGGTGCTGGGGGCGGACCCGGTGTCCGACATCGCAGTGATCCAGGCCGAGGGGCAGAGCGGGCTCACCCCCGCGGAGCTCGGCGACTCCGATCAGGTCGGGGTCGGCGGCGAGGTCGTCGCGATCGGTTCGCCGCTCGGGCTGTCAGGGACGGTGACCACCGGCGTGGTCAGCGCCCTCGACCGGCCCGTCAACACCGGGGCGACCGAGGGCGAGCAGATGCAGACGTCGACGGTGATCAACGCGATCCAGACCGACGCCGCCATCAACCCCGGCAACTCCGGGGGCCCTCTGGTGAACATGGCCGGCGAGGTCGTCGGGGTCAACACCGCGATCGCCGGGATCTCTCAGGAGAGCGGTTCGGTCGGGCTCGGGTTCGCGATCCCGATCAACCAGGTGCAGCCCATCGCCGAACAGCTCGTCGAGGAGGGGACCGCCAGCTACCCCGCGATCGAGGCGACCATCTCCGGCAACCTCGCCGGCGGGGCACAGATCGTCGAGGTCTCGGAGGGCGGTGCCGCCGACGAGGCCGGCCTGGAACCCGGCGACGTGGTCGCATCCGTGGACGAGCACGAGGTGAACTCGCCCGACCAGCTCATCGCGGAGATCCGTTCGCGCCAGCCCGGCGAAGAGGTCAGCCTCGGGGTCCTGCGCGGGGGCAGCGGTGACGAGGAAGAGGTCCAAGTGACGCTCGGCGAGCAGAGCGCCGCCAGCGTCGAACAGGAGGCCGAAGAAGAGGACTGACGGGGTACCAGTTCTCGTTCGGCCGTCGGAGGGGCCCGGGTTTCGCCACACCCCGGGCCCCTTCGCATGGCTGGTTCTAGCGGTCCTCGCAACACCCTGGAGTTCAGGGAGTTGCGGGGTGTTGTGTGTTCTGTGGTGTTGCCTCGGGGGTGGTGGTTCGTCGGGGCCGGGATCGTGGCCCGGCCGGGCCGTCTCGCAACCCGCGTCGGCGCCCCGCCAGTTCCGAGGGTTGGAGCGAACGCGTGGGCGTTCTGCGTGGTGGATCGCGGCGCCTCGGGGTGTGCGTTCCGGCCCTGTTCCCCGGGCTGACCCGACCCACCTCGACGAACTCCACTCCACCCCGAGGCCCCCTGGCTGCCCGAAGGAACGGGGTCCAAGGGCAACGGCCAACCTCTTGTGGTGCTTCATTGCGGTCAGCGCTTGCGGCGTGTGCACGGTCGTTCGCTCCTGCGACGGCAACGGCACAGGCCGGCCCGCGCACTCCCGGCAGGGCATTGAGTCTCAGGGATGACAGGCGTGCGGTCGGCCTCCGGATGGGGGCGTGCGGGGCTGCTTCTCATGGGGCCAGTGGGGCTGGTGTCCGTTTTTAGGCCGGGGATCTTGCTACCGGAGCCGGTATCAGCGCTGAACCCGGCGCTGGTAGCAAGATCCCCGGCCACGGCCCGCCCTCCGGGTTGCTTGTGGGGTGAGTGTGTCTGGTGCCCGGTTCTGCGGCGGTGTAAGTGCTGTTATAAGCACTATTGGCGGGTGTTGGTGCCCTTGTGGGCACCGACAACGAGCACACGAGCGCCGGAGGCGCTTGCACCGCCGGTGCCCCGGTGCGTTGTCGGGCCCCCGACGCGGCCGGACCCTCGGCACTGTCTTTGGAGAATCTCGAAGTGTCGTGCGCACGCGTGCCACCCCTGACACTCAATGTCCTGCCGGGAGTGCCGGGGCCCGCCGTTGCCGTTCGCCGTCGCGGGAGCGAGCCACCACGCACACGCCTCGACCGCTGGTCGCAATGAACCGGCCCAGGGGGTTGGGCGGTTGCCGTTGCCCGTGCCCACCGTTCCTTTGGGCGGCCAGGGGGCTTCGGGGGAGCGGGTGGTTCGTCGATGCGGGTCGGGTCAGCCCGGGGAACAGGGCCGGAACGCACACCCCGAGGCGCCGTGATCAACCGCGCAGAACGCTCACGCGTTCAACAAAGACCAGCGATCGGGGGTGGCGCCGACGGGTTGCGTGCAGGCCCGGCCGGGCTACGATCCCGGCCCAGACGACCCCCACCCCGAGGCAACACCACAGAACACCCCCAGAAACACAGACCACAACACCCCACCCAAAAACTCAACGGCCGACCACGCACAACGCTCGGCTGGAAAACCCCAGCCGAGCGCCTGCCCGATCTACTGACGACCACACCAGCAGGTGTTGCGAGGATGCCGTGCGCCGGCGGTGCGACCCGCGGGGGTCAGCGGTGCGACGCCCCGACCGCGTGCTCGAATGCCTCGTGCCGACCGCCGATCTCGTCGCCGTCCCGGTCGGTGTGGGCTCACTGGCGCAGGCCGCGCCGGCCCACTACCGCGGCCCGGCGTGGTCGGTGGCCCCGACGGTCCTGAGCGTGGAACCCGTCGCCGCGGCCTGTGCGCTGGCCGGTCTGCGGGCGGGCCGCCCCACCACGGTAGCCACCGGCGAGACGGCGATGGCCGGGCTCCACTGCGCGGAGGTCTCCGGGCTGGCGTGGCCGCTGCTGCGCGACGGCTGCGATGCGGCGGTGGCGGTCGGCGACGACCGGGCCGCACGGGACCTGGGGGACTTGGATGTCGGGGCGGGCCCCTGCGGTGCCGCGTCACTGGCCGGGATGCGTGCGGCCCTGTCCCGCCCCGAACGCAGGGAGGCGCTGGGCCTGGACGGCGGCTCCACCGTCGTGCTGCTCAACACCGAGGGAGCACACTCGTGAACGCCTTCGACCAACGCCCCCGCGACAACCGATCAGGACGACCGAAGGGGCGAGCGGGATCGGTCCCCTGAACCGAGGCACCAGCGCATCGGGATCATCGGGGTGGGAGAGATCGCCGAGGCTCTGGTGAGAGGGCTGAGCGAAAGTACGGCCGTGCCACCGAAGATCCACCTGTCCCCACGTGGAGCCCGCACTTCTACCGAACTGTCAGCGCGCTATGAGAACGCCCGTGTACGCGCGGACAACCAGGACGTGGTCGACCGGTCCGACCTGGTGTTCCTGGCAGTACGACCGGAGAACCGTTTCGAAGCTCTGGGCGGCCTTCACGTGCACTCGGACAAGGTACTGGTGAACGTCATGGCCGGTGTGGCCGACAGCGATGTGCGGAGCATCCTCGTCACGCGAGCGTCGCTCGTCCGAGCGATCCCCCTTCCGTCCGTACAGGACCGCAGGTCGGTCACCATCACCTGCCCTCCCCACTCGGAGGTCGACGCGTTGTTCGAGGAACTGGGCGGAGTCCTCCCGGCCAGGGACGAAAGGGAGTTCAACGTCTACTCGACCCTGACCGCAACGTTGACCGCCCACTACCAATATCTCGCCACGCTCACCGGCTGGGCAGAGGAGCACGGGGTCACCCCCGAGCACGCGGACCGTTGTGTCCGAGCTCTCTTCCGAGGGCTCTGCCGGGCCCTCGGTGACCACACACGCTCGCTGCACGAGCTCGCCTCGGACCACGAGACCCCGGGCGGGATCAACGAGCAGATCCGCAGGGCTTGGTTCGGTCCGAGCAATGTGCAGGCGCTGGAACAGACGCTCGACGTCCTCCTCGACGAAATGACGTGACAGGTGTCCGCGGGGCGGCGGCTCAGGCGTCGTCGGCCGGCGGGGGCGGCAG
>NZ_ANBF01000223.1:19659-32594 GCF_000341025.1 Nocardiopsis salina YIM 90010
GGGCGAACACGTCGCCCCCGTGCGCGCGGGCGATCTCGCTCACCATCGACAGCCCGAGACCGGAACCGGGCAGCCCGCGGGCCTCCGTCGCCCGGTAGAAGCGCTCGAACACCCGCCCGAGCTCTTCCGGGTCCACGCCGGGGCCGCGGTCCAGTACTTCGATCACGCCCTTGCGCACCCGGATCTCGATCGGGTACGCACCGTCCGGGTCGAACTTCGCGGAGTTCTCCACGGGGTTGGCCAGCGCGCGCTCCAGCGAACCGGGCCTGCCCCACACGACGCTGTCGTCGGCGTCCACGACGATGTCCCGCCCGGTACGCCGACTGGTCCGCTTGGCCACCCGGTCGGCCACGTTCCGCAGCGAGACGGACACCATGTCCTCGTCCTCGTGGTCCCCGGTCGCCAGGCCGACGAGCTCGTTGACGAGCCCGGTCAGTTCGCGGGTCTCCCCCTGCAGGTCGTCGATGAGCCGGTCCCGCGCGGGCGGGCTCAGGCGGTCGGCGTTCCCGAGGACCTGGACGTTGGTGTGCAGGCTGGTCAATGGCGTGCGCAGCTCGTGCGAGGCGTCCTGCACCAGGCGTCGCTGTTCCTCCTTCGACCGGGTCAGGCGCGCGAGCATCGCGTTGAAGGCGTCGCCGAGCCGGCTCACCTCGTCGTGCCCGCCGATGCCGTTGCGGGTCTCTCCCCCGCCGCTGTCGGGCGCGACCGGGTCCAGGCGCCCGGTGGAGCTCACGTACTCGGCGGCGTCGGTCAGTCGCACGAGCCGGTCCGTCATGCGGTGGCCGACCAACCAGCCCACCGCGGCCGCGCACAGGGCCACGAACAGCCCCACCCACAGGATCTGGGTGGCCAGACGGTCGATGATGCTCTCGGTGGGCGAGATCCGCTGCACGAGCTGCACGGCCCCGGTCTCGTCCCCGAGGGAGACCGTAGCCAGCCTCAGGCGCTGGTCGTCGGCCTCGGCCTCGCGGATGTCGACCTCGCCGGGTTGCTCTGCCCCTGCGACGTCCAGGTCCCGTTGGGCGGGAGGGAACTGGAGTATCTCCGTCGTGCCCTGATCGGCGACGGCCACGGTCCGGCTGCCGTCGGGCCCGAGGTACTGCACCTGCGAGTGGCCGCCGGGCACGATGAGCGCCCCGGAACGCCCCAGCCCCCCGTCGCGCTCGTACCGGTCCACGACCGCGTCGGAGACCTCCCCGACGGTCCGCTCGAACTCGTTCTGCACGTCGGTGCGGATCAGCGTCGCCGCCGTGGTGTAGGCCAGCGACCCCACCAGGGCGATGGTGACGGCGGAGACCAGCGCGAACAGCACGGCGAAGCGCGTGCCCAGGCGCCAGCAGCGCGGGTTCAGCAGCACACCCTGACGGTGGTGCTCTGAGCGCCGGGTGTCCGGAGCGGTCACGGGACTCACCCCTCGGGTCGGATCGTGTACCCGACACCGCGCACGGTCTGGATGAGCGGTGGCCCGTCGTCCTCCAGCTTGCGGCGCAGGTAACTGATGTAGACGGCGAGGTTCTTCGACTCCGGGCCGAAGTCGTAACCCCAGATCCGGTCGTAGATGGTGGTGTGGTCGAGCACGATGCCGGCGTTGCGCACCAGTAGCTCGAGCAGGTCGAACTCGGTCTTGGACAGCTCGACCTCGCGTTCGTCCCGCCACACGCGGCGGGCCCGCGGATCGATGCGCAGCCCCCGAACGGCCAGCGGACCGTCCTCGCCGGCCTCGGTCGCCGGGGTGGCCCGCCGGAGCAGGGCCCGCAGGCGGGCGAGGAGCTCCTCGAGCTCGAACGGTTTGGCGAGGTAGTCGTCGGCGCCCGCGTCGAGCCCGGCGACCCGGTCGGGGGTCTCCACGCGCGCGGTGAGCATGAGGATGGGTGTGCGGTCGTTCTCGGCCCGCAGCACGCTCGCCACGCCGAGCCCGTCCACGCCCGGCATCATGACGTCGAGCACGAGCAGGTCGACGGGTTCGGCGTGCACCTCGGCGAGGGTGCGCACCCCGTCCTCGGCCGTCCGTACCCGGTAGCCCTCGAGTTGGAGCGCGCGCTCCAGGGAGTCCCGGATCGCACGGTCGTCGTCGGCTACGAGCACGGTGGGCGTGGGTTCCATGGCGCCATGCTGCCGTATCCGGGTGAGAGGCCGGTAAGAGCTCGCCGAGACCCCGGTGGAGGTCAGTTCACCGTGAAGGCCGAGGTCACCCGGGCAGGAGCCCATGGCCGGGGCCGTACACCGGGCAGCGTGAGCCCCGTATCCCTCACACGCCGGGGTCGAACTCCTCCGTGCGCTCCATGCCGGCGGCCCGGCCCTTGCCGGCGACGACGAGCGCCATCTTCCGGGACGCCTCGTCGAGCATCTCGTCGCCCAGCATCACGGCCCCGCGCCGGTCCACGGTGGTGGCGTGCTCGTAGGCGTCCAGGATCAGCTCGGCGTGGTCGTAGTCGGCCTGGCTGGGCGCGTACACCTCGTTGGCCGCCTCGACCTGCAGCGGGTGCAGCACCCACTTGCCGTCGAAACCCAGCGCGGCGGTGCGCCCGGCCGAGCGGCGGAAGGCGTCCACGTCCTTGATCTGCAGGTACGGCCCGTCGATGGCCTGCACGTCGTGTGCGCGGGCCGCCATGAGGATGCGCATGAGCACGTAGTGGTAGGCGTCACCGACGTCGTAACCGGGCGGCTGCTCCCCCACGACCAGGGACTTCATGTTGATGGAGGCCATGAAGTCCGCCGGCCCGTACACGAGCGTCTCCACGCGCGGCGAGGCGCCGGCGATCGCGTCGACGTCGACGAGCCCGCGGGCGTCCTCGATCTGCGCCTCGATCCCGATGCGCCCGACCGGCAACCCGTTGGCGCGCTCGATCTGGGTGAGGAGGGTGTCGAGCCACTCCACGTCGCGGGCGGCGGTGACCTTCGGCAGGACGAGGGCGTCGACGTTCGCCCCGGCACCCTCCACGACGGTGATGACGTCGCGGTAGCACCACTCGGTGGAGATGTCGTTCACACGCACGGACCTGATCTTGCCGCCCCAGCCGCCCTCGTTCAGCGCGGCGACGACGGTCTCGCGGGCGAGGGCCTTCTCCGCGGGCGCGACGGCGTCCTCCAGGTCGAGGAAGAAGGCGTCCACGTCGAGCCCGCGCGCCTTCTCGATGAACCGGGGGTTCGACCCGGGGACCGCGAGGACCGACCGGCGCGACCTGAGTTCAGCCATGTTCCGCCACCACTCCGTAACAGCGTCTTCGTCTTCGTCCCGGACCGGAACGCCTGCCCCATGGTGGCACCGGGCAGTGCATAGAGTGAGTTCCGGGTCCTGTTCGGGCCCGCGGGACGTCTTCGAGGGGAGCAGGGGCATGGCCGTGACGTCACACCCGACCAACGCGCACTGGGGCAGTTACCAGGTGGTCGTGGACGAGGGCCGGGTGGTGGGCGTGCGCCCGAACCAGGAGGACCCCGCCCACTCCCCGATCATGCAGAACGTGCCCGACGCGCAGCACCACACCACCCGTGTCGCGCGCCCGACCGTGCGGCGCCGGTGGCTGGACCACGGTCCCGGCCCCGACCCGCGCCGGGGCGACCCCGAGGACGACTACGTCGAAGTGGAGTGGGAGACCGTCCTGGACCTCCTCGCGCGCGAACTCGACCGGGTGCGCACCGAGCACGGCAACCAGGCGATCTACGGGGGTTCCTACGGCTGGGGCAGCGCCGGCCGCGTGCACCACGCGCAGAGCCTGGTGCACCGGTTCCTGAACTCCATCGGCGGTTACACACGTTCGCGCACGACCTACAGCCACGGCGCCATCGAGGTGCTCTTCCCGCGGATCCTGGGCACGCCGATCGCCAACCGTATGCTGCACCGGGCCCCGTCGTGGACGCAGATCCGCGAGCACACCGAGCTGCTGGTGTCCTTCGGCGGCCTGCGGGTCTCGAACACGTGGAACACGTCGGGCGGGCGTGCCGCGCAGACGGCGGGGCCGTCGATGCGCGCCGCCTCCGACGCGGGCGTGCAGTACGTGTCACTGTCCCCGCTGCGCGACGACATGCCGGACGACGTCAAGGCCGAGTGGGTCCCGGTACGTCCGGGCACGGACACCGCGGTGATGCTCGGCCTCATGCACGTGCTGTTCACCGAGGACCTCGCCGACACCGGGTTCCTGGACCGCTACACCGAGGGCGCCGACGTCGTGCGCTCCTACGTGCTGGGCGGCCGGGACGAACAGGGCAACCGCCCCGGCCTGGCCCGCACCCCGGAGTGGGCCGAGCGGGTGAGCGGTGTGCCCGCAGCCGAGATCCGCGAGCTGGCCCGGCGGATGGCCGAGAAGCGCACCCTGGTGAACGTGGGCTGGTCGGTGCAGCGGGCCCGCTACGGCGAACAGCCGCTGTGGGCCGGGCTGGCTCTGGCGTGCTGCCTGGGCCAGGTGGGCCTGCCGGGGACCGGGTTCGCGTGCGGCTACGGTTCGATCGGCAACTACGGCGGTGGGTCGACGCCCCTGGGGCTGCCCCGCCTGCCGCAGGGCGACAACGCCGTCTCGGAGTTCATCCCGGTCACGCGCATCGCAGATGCCCTGCTCCACCCTGGCGGGGCCTACCGATTCGACGGTGAGGACCGCCGGTACCCCGACCTGCGGTTGGTGTACTGGGCAGGCGGCAACCCCTTCCACCACCACCAGGACCTCAAGCGCCTGACCAAGGCGTTCGGGCGCGCTGAGACCGTCGTGGTCAACGAGACGCACTGGACTGCGACCGCCCGCCACGCGGACATCGTCATCCCGGCGACCACCACGCTCGAGCGCGACGACATCGCGGCGAGCCGGGGCGACCTGAGCGTGCGCACGATGCCGCGGGCCGTGGCGCCGCACGGGCAGGCCCGCAACGAGTACGACACCTTCGCCGCCCTCGCCGAGCGCCTGGGTTCCGGGGAACGCTTCACCGAGGGCCGTACGAGCTCCCAGTGGCTGCGACACATCTACGAGCAGTGGCGTTCGATGGTGGCGCGCAAGGACATCGAGGTCCCACCGTTCGAGACCTTCTGGGCCCAGGGCCGGGTGGAGATGCCCGGTCGTGTCGAGGACGAGGCACTGCTCGGCGAGTTCCGCGCGGACCCGGACCGCAACGCACTGCGCACCCCGAGCGGGCGCATCGAACTGTTCTCCTCCACCATCGACTCCTTCGGCTACGAGGACTGCCCCGGCCACCCCGTGTGGTTCGCGGGCCCGTCGGTGGGCGACCGCACGGGTGAGTTCCCGTTGGTCATGGTGGCCAATCAGCCGAGCGGGCGCCTGCACAGCCAGCAGGACATGGGCGCGCACAGCAGGTCGCAGAAGGTGCGGGGCCGCGCTCCCCTGCGCCTGCACCCCGACGACGCGGCCGGACACGGTGTGGACGACGGCGACGTGGTGCGGGTCAGCAGCGCAGTGGGGTCCTGCCTGGCCGGGGTCGTGGTGAGCGACGCGGTCGGCCCGGGCATCGTGCAGCTGTCGACCGGAACCTGGTACGACCCCTCGTCCCCGGACGTCGACTGCGCGCACGGCAACCCGAACGCGATCACGGAGGACGTGGGGACCTCGGCACTGAGCCAGGGGTGCACGGGCCAGCTGACGCGGGTGCGGCTGGAGCGGTTCGCCGGGCCGGAGGACGGTCTGCCCCCGGTACGGGCCTTCGAGCCGCCGCACGGTGTCACCGGGGTGTGAGCCGGGCGGGGCCGCCCGCCGGCGTCGGACGCGGTCCTCCGATCGGCCGCCCGGGGGCAGGTCGGGAGGGGGACCGGGTTCCCACCCGACCGTGGCCGCGGCAACGCAGCAACCGAGCAGCGTCTGCCGACAACCGTGTCTTCACGCTGAAAGGGCGGGCCCATCGCGTGGGCCCGCCCCTTCGTGGGCCGATACCGGTCACACGTGTCCACCGGTCAGGTCGTACCCACAGTTGGGGTGTGTCGCCTCCAGGCCCGCAGGGGTCGCGGTACTCGGCCGCGCCCGCGTCTCACGGAGACGAAGGGGAGAGGGTCACAGCTGGTAGCGGTGGATACCCCAGACGAGGTCGCCGGCTTCTCCGCGCTTCACCCACTCGCGCAGTCCGGCCTTCATCTTCTTCAGGTAGTCAGGGCTGATCTTCCCGGTGAGCTCGCTGTCACGGCGCTCGGTCTCTGCCAGGACTCGTCCGTAGTGGATGGGCAGCTGCTTGCTGAGGTCGTCGAACCCCAGGTCCTTGAAGCCCGCATCGGCAGTGGACTTCCGGTAGAAGCCGAGCGTGCCCATGGACGTCAGGTGCAGCCGCTCCAGGATCGGCCCGAGGGTCTCCACGGGGGTGTCGTCGTCGGCCATGAGGTCGGTGAAGATGAACCGACCCCCGGGCACCAGCACCCGGGCGACCTCCCTGACGACGCCGTCCCGGTCGGCGCTGTGGGAGAAGGCGTCCTGGGACCAGACCACGTCGAAGCTGTCGTCCTTGAACGGGAGGTCCTGGAAGGAGCCGTCCACCACATCGATGAGGTGGTCGAGCCCCTCGGCGCGGTTGGCCTGGCGGTTGCGCTCGTTCTCGACCTCACTGAGGTTGAGACAGGTCACCTTGCAGCCGAACTCCTTGGCCAGGTGACGGGCGGATCCTCCGTAGCCAGCACCCACGTCGAGGATCCTGGTGGAGCTGTCGGGGCCGATGTGGGAGGCCATGCGCTCGACGGACCTCGCGCTGGCCTTGGGGATGTCGTCGGTGTCGGTCAGCCCTTCCACACCGCGGTAGAGCCCGACGTGGATGTCGGTCCCGCCCCAAATCTCGTAGTAGAAGGTGTCCGCGTCGGAGCTGTTGTAGTACTCCCGTGCGGTCTGGACAGCGGTCGAATACTCGGGGGCAACGTCCGGCCGTTTGATGGTCACTCTCCTGTCTCTAGCTGACAAAGCCTCATCCATTGAAGGTGACAGTACGTGCCTGAGTCCAGACTTCTCGTGCGAAGAGTTCATGAAAAGCCGGAAACCAGGCACCGGACGGGGCCTCATCGGTACAGAAGTCGATCAATGCCGCGGGGCAGCACGAGCCCGAGGAGACTGGGTGCCGCGTACCCCACCTGACCGGGGGCAAGCATGCCGAGAACGGCTCCGGTGTTGGCCGTGGGCGTGCGCAGGAACGAGCCCGCGCGAGGGTGTGCGTGAGGCACTCCGTTGCCGATGGTGAGAAGGCTCACCACCGCGGTCAGAGCCACCCCCGACCACGCGAGGTCGGCGGTTCCGAGTCCTGCGAGCCAATACTCCAGGTGTGTGTACGCACTCAGCGCGTAGGCACCACCGTCGGTGGGAGCGGGCCCGGGCTCCGGCCACGGACCGATCAGCGCGAGCACGAGCGCGAGGACGACGGAGGTGCCCCCGGTGATCCCGCCGGTCGCGGCCAGACCGATGCGGCGCGCGACGTCGCGGGCGTCCCGGGTGAGTTCGTCCTCGGACGGGTAGTGGCGCCAGGCGCGGCCGCGGGAACGGGCCTCCCCCATCGCGTTGGCACGGCGCCACCGCAGGAGCCGCAGGGTGTCGCAGTAGGCGGCGGGGCCGCGGCGCAGGGCGATGAGCGCGACAGTGAATTCGTGCACGATCGCCGACACGGTCGTGGCGAGGACGGTGGGCAGTTCCACCCACCACAGGGCCATGCGGCGGAACGCGGGCGCGATGTCGGCCGGGACACGAACGCGCCAGGCCACCGAGCGTCCGCGGGTCCAGCGGCGCAGCGGCGCGAGGGGCGGCTGTCCGGGCAGGGGCGGGGTGGACTCCGCGGCGGTCGCGATGAGCCGGTGGTCGGCGGCCACGGCGCACACGAGCACCAGGAACAGGAAGAGGACGGTGAGCGATCCGCCGCCGAACAGGGTGTGCACGGCCTCGGTCGCCGGGTGCAGCGCCGCACCTGAGGCCCGGGCATTGAACGCCAGGTGGTCGAGGTAGGAAACGGTGGCCGCGAGGACCGGCAGGCTCCACAGCCATCCGCGGTGTCCGACGACCGCCAGGCCGAGCGCACCGCCGACGAGCCCCGTAGTGACGGCGTGGCCGGCGAAGACGGTGAGGGCCTCCTCGGGTCCGACCGCGAGCGCGCTCCCGGGCAGCAGGATCCCGCCCGTGGTCACGGGGCCGTCGAAGCCGGGCGGGATCTGCACGAAGAGGCGTTCGGCGAGCTGGAGTCCGGCACCGGTGGCGGCCGCGAGCAACAGGTGGTCGACGGCGGACATGCGGCGGGCCCTGCGGCGCGCGAGCACGAACACGAGCAGGAGCGGGGCGAGCTTGCCCACTTCCTCGACGGTCACGGCGATGTAGGTGTGGGCGTACACCCCGGCCGGGTCGGCCCCGAGCGCGCCGGCGAGGGCACCCTCCGCGAGGGCGAGGGGCCACACGAGCACGAACCCGACGGCGGTGAAGCGCAACAGGGTCGCGAAGGAGACGGTACGCGAGCGGGAGAGCCAGGCCAGCTGGAACAGCAGGACGTAGACGGTCAGCAGGGCGGGCAGGACCACGCCGAGCCCGGGGAGGAACCACGGGACGACCAGTAGCGCGGCGACCATGAGCCAGCTCCACGCGCCGCGCAGGGCCCTGCCGGCGCGTGCGGCCCCGGGCGAGTTCCGACGGATCCCGGAGACACCACGAGCGAGGCGTTCGTCCAGGTCGGGGCCGGGACCGCGGGGGGTGCGGGCGTGTTTGGCGCCCGCGGGCAGGCACTGGTAGACCTGCGCGGCACGCTGGAGTTCGGGGCCGCCCTCGGCGCGGGCCCGGTTCCCGAAGCGGCGGCGGGCCTGGGGGATGTCGGCCCCGACGAGTTCGCGCACGAAGTCGGCAGGACCGGCGGCCACGGTGAGTTCCGTGGACGTGACCAGCACAGCCGCGGAGAAGTCCTCCACGCACACGAGGAAGTCGGTCGGCTCGCGTCCCCACCCTCGCACGAGGTCGATGAGCACGTCGGCGTTGAGGGGGATCTGTGTGACCGGTTCGTAGGAGTACTGCGACCGGGTGCGGCAGACCAGCAGCCGGTCGACACCCATGGCACGCCCGGCATCGATGACCGCCTCCACGAGATTGCGGTCCCGGGGCACGAGGAAGGGGGTCGTGACCTTGCCGTCGGCGCGGATCCACGCGGGGTCGAGCTCGCTGGGGCCGGCGCAGACCCGCAACACGAGGTCGCGGGTCAGCATCGCCTGGTCTTCCATGTGGGTCCTCGTACCGGGGGGAGAATACGACGCTGCCGCTCGTTCCGGGGCGTTCCGGCCCCGGGCGGCCCGCCCGAGCATAGCCGCGGCCCTCGGCCCGCGACCACGCCCGCCCGCAGTGCTGCTACCTGGCGACGGTCTCGGGACGGGAGGCACGGGGGCCGCCGCCGAAGGCGTCGGTGCACAGCTGCACACCGTGCCGTACCAAGGGCAGCGACAGCGCCCACCCGACGAGCGCCCAGCCGAGGTTCACGTGCTCCAGGGCGCGAGCGAGGGCCCGGACCCCGCTCCAGCGGTTCCCGAGGGTGTCCTCGTAGGTGAGCCGGAACAGGACCTCCGGGTGGTCGGCGGCCGGAGAGACGCGCAACCGCACCGGACGGCGGGCCTCCACCCACGCACGGACCTCGCGGCACACGGAACATTCCGCCGCCACGTACAACGCCCCTTCCGCGCGGTCGGGCCACGGACGCCACCGGGGCACCCAGGGGCGCACCCCGCGGCGGTAGTGCTCCCACCGCTCGCCGAAGGCCGCGCGCAGCTGCGCGCCCTCGTGCCACGCAGCAAACCCGGCTGCACAGGCCAGAGCGACCACCGCCCCGAGCAACAACACAGGGTGGAGCACGCCGAGCACGAGGTAGACGCAGACCACGGTCGCCTGCATCGGGTTGCGCACGTACGCGTACGGTCCGCTGGTGACGAGCCGCGCGGGCGGATCGTAGGGCAACGGGGTTCCGTTCCCTACCGCCGCGAACTCCCGTGCCGCGGCCAGGCCGGGCAGGGACGCGAGCGCCAGGGCCTGGACCGCCGCGGACAGCACCGGGCCGGAGAGCCCGGCCACCTCGGGCGCGGCCACCGCAACCGGCAACACCACCATGAACCCCAGCGCCAGGAACGCCTGCGCCCACATTCGCGTGTGCACGAGCGTGCCCCGCAGGGTCCAGTGCGCGAGCAGCAGCGCCGGGATGAGACCGACGGCGGTTCCGGCCAGCTCCCCGAGCACCCACCACGGACCGAGCACGACGACGGGTTCGGCCAGGGGCATGAAGAGTGTGTCGAACCAGACCAGCACCACGACCAGCAGCGGAACAGGCAGATACCGGAGCGCGAGAGCGGGCAACGCTCCCCACAACACCGCCCACGCGAGCAGGAGATCGACCGGGATCCCCTGCCACACGGCGCCCTCCGCGTGGAAGTCCCACCAACCGATGTGCAGAGCCACCAGGTTGAGTGGGACGAGCGCCAGCAGCGACCACGCGGTCGCCACGATCATCGCGGCCGTCTCCCGGCGTCCGGGCGGACGCAACAGGCACAGGGCGATCAGCGGCAGAAGCGGGAAGAACAGGGCGGCACCACGGATCGCGAGCGCCGGCAGTTCCGCCGTGTCCACGCCGGTCACCGTTCCTCCCGGGTCTGCTCGAGGTCGGCCTGCTCGAGCGCGGCCTCGGCGAAGGTGTCGGCGAGGTAAGAGGCGGCCAGGTCGGTGGCGTACGACTGCGCCGGACCGAAGTACCAGGAGGGTTCGAAGGTTCGCTCGTACTCGAGGGTCCAGTCGAGGCGGGTACCTCCCGTGGCCGAACGTTCCCAGACGACCTCCGCGCCGTGCATGCTCATCCAGCGGTCGAAGGCGGTGTCGTCGGTGACGGCGAAGACGACGCGTCCTCCGTAGGCGTGGGTGTGGCTCTGCACGACCTCGAGATCCATGTGGCGGGGCTCGGCTTCGGCGCCGGGGCGCAGGGCACGGCGGTCGGTGAAAGCCACGTGCCGGACGTCGCCGGGCTCCAGGCCCTCGCCGGAGGCCTCGACAGGCTCGGGGAAGGGGACCGACCGCAGGAACAGGGCCTCGGGCTCGCCGTACTCCGGCGGCGCGGCCAGCGCCGCCGCCACGTGTTCGGGCCCGGCGGCGACCACACGTCCGCCCTCGCCCTGCCCTTCCCTCGGCAGCAGGGAGAAGCCTCCGACGCCCTCGGCCGTCAGCAGGATCAACAGCGGCAGGGCGACCAACACGTGGGTGGAACGGTCGTCGTTCCCGCCGGTCACGCGGACCAGGAACCAGGCCACCAGCGCGGTCACCCCGTACAGGAGGGGCGCTGCGATGACGAGGCACACCATCCCTTCGCCCAGGAGCGGGCCGGCGAGCAGGAGCGCGACGGTCAGGACGGCCAGCGCGATGCCGACGGCGCTGCGCGGGCGCGCGAAGAGCACCACGAGCACGGTCAGGAGTGCGGGAAGCCCGACGTAGAACAGCGCGGTCTGGTCCAGCGCCCCGAACCCGGTCACACGCAGCCAGAGAAGGAAGGCGAACAGGGCCGTGACCAGAACCGCGAGGAGCAGCCTCGCGCTGCGCTCACCGGCAGGCACCGGTCCGGGTGGACTCATGTCGGCTCCTCGTCCCAGGGGGCCGCAACGCCCGCCCGAATCCTCATCGCTCGATTTAATCAGTTGATTAAACCGTATGATGCACGGGCCCACAGAAGAGTTCAAGGGGAAGACCATGGCCAAGAGCGGCGGCAATCGCAGGAGCAGCGCCGAGACCAGGGACCGCCTCGTCACCGCCGCGGGCGAGGCCCTGCGCGAGGAGGGCAGGGCCGGCGCCTCGGCACGAGCGATCGCGACCCGCGCCGGAGCCAACTCCGCGCTGGTCTTCTACCACTTCGGCGGGGTCGACCAACTGCTCCTGGCCGCACTCGACCGCTCCAGCGACGAGCGCATGCGCATGTACGACGAGCTCGCCGGGCAGGCCCGCACGCTCGAGGAACTCGTCGAGGCGGCCACACGCATCTACCGCACCGACCTGGAACGCGGGTACATCACGGAGTTCTCCGAGCTCGTGGCCGCGGCCGTCACCCAACCCGAGCTGCGGCCGGAGATAAGGACCCGCGCGGAACCCTGGATCGCCTTCATCGAACGGCACTGGAACCGAGTCCTGGGCGGGTCGGCGCTCGGCCGCATACTCCCGGCCCGCGAGGTGGCCAACGCCGCGATCACCTACTACCTGGGCGTCAACCTCTTCTCAGTCCTGGACGAGGACCACAGCCGCACCGAGGCCGTGCTCGACCTGGCCGGAGCGATGGCGCCGCGCGCCAAACTCCTCACCCTGCGGCTCCCCGGAGCCGGAGAACGGCGCGCGGAGATCTGAGCCCTGCACGCTCTGGTGCCCGCGGCGCGGACACCGAGCACGGATCGCGCGCGACCGCGCTCTTCCGGCAGGGCCCCATCGACCGGGCTCTGCCGACCGGGCTCTGCCGACCGCCCCCTACTGGGTCATGTTGGGGCCTTCGCGGGGGCGGGTGTTCTGAATGACGGGTCCGGTTCCGGGTGTGGGGTGTTCTGTGGTGTTGCCTCGGGGGTGGTGGTTCGTCGGGGGCCGGGATCCTAACCCGGCCGGGCCGTTTCGCAACCCGCGTCGGCGCCACCCCCGGACTCGTTCTCTCGGCGGGACGGTGCGGGTGTGGTGGTGGGTCGGTCCCTGGCGCCTCGGGGTGTGCGTTCCGGCCCTGTTGGCCGGGCTGACCCGACCCGCACCGACGAACCCCCTTCCACCCCCGAGGCCCCCTGGCAGCCCAAAGGAACGGGATCCAAGGGCCACGGCCCAAAAGGCCGACCCCCTGGGGTGGCCCCATTGCGACCAACGCTTGCGGCGTGGGCATGGCGGCTCGCTCCTGCGACGGCGAACTGCTCGGCCCCGCGCACTCCCGGTTGGGCATTGAGTGTCGGGGGGCGCGTGGGTGTGTGGACGGCCTCCGGGCCCCGCGCACTCCCGGCGGAGCATTGAGGCCAGGGGTGACAG
>NZ_ANBF01000224.1 GCF_000341025.1 Nocardiopsis salina YIM 90010
ATTCTGGAGATTCTCCCACCCGGTGGGCGGGGGCGTGGCCGTACATTCTCCCGTTCCAGGATATCCCGGAAAACCATCGTCGTGGAGTTATCCACAAGGCCATTTCTGCGGTGAAAAGGGCGCCCGTAATTCAGGCCAATCGAGGGTTCCGAGTCCGTAATGGGTAAGGGTTCTGTGGCCTTTGGGATACTCCCCTTTTCCGAGGGTTCTCGCTTATTGTTGAATCATGGCGAACAACACCGCAGACCCC
>NZ_ANBF01000225.1 GCF_000341025.1 Nocardiopsis salina YIM 90010
ACCACCACACCCGAGGCAACACCGCAGCGTTGCAGAGGCAGAACGTGCCCGTCCAGCCGGACGCAGAATGCTGTCAGAAGGGGGCGCCCGGTCGGCCTTCACGACTGAGCACGGGCGCCCCTTCGTCTTGTCCACAGGGGCGTCAGGAACCCGACGTCTGGCTCCCGTTGCCGGAGACGGCATCCCCGGAAGCGATCAGCTGGGCCATGCGCGCCTCGAAGCGGCGGGTGTCCTTGTACAGGCGCGCGACGAGCACGACCTCGAAGAATGAAAGAGCCAGGACCGAGAAGACCGCCACCGGGATGATGAGGCTGTTGAGTGGGGTGAACAGCGCCACCAGCACGGTGATGGGCGCGACCACGCACAGGAACATCTCGAACTCGATGCCGCTGAACAGGTGCGGACGCACCCGGTGCCGCAGCAGGGTGTCGCGCACGCGCGGGTAGAGGCCGGCCGGGCGCGGAGCGTCGGCCGCACGAGCGGGCTCGGGGGCGCCGTTCTCCGCGTCCTCGGGGTCACCGGCCGGCTCGGCGGCCTGTGCGGGCTCGGGACGGCCCTCGGCCTCCGCCAGCTTCTGGTTCATGGTGCGGCGGGTCTTGGCCACCTGCGGGCCGTTGAGATAGCGCAGCAGGTCGAAGAAGACCACGACGGGCGCGAGAATCAGGTAGGCGACCTCGCCCGTGGACAGCCACTGACCGATGAGCAGGGCCATCACGCAGCCGAAGAACCGGATCCGGTCGAAGACGAAGTCGACCCAGGTGCCGAACAGCGAACCGGTTCCCTTGAGCCGGGCGATCTTGCCGTCCATGCAGTCGAGCACGAAGCTCAGGTGGAACAGCAGAGCGCCCGCCACCAACCACGGCCATCCGGTTCCGGGCGTGAACGCCGGGACGAGGAAGGCCAGGGCCGAGAGCAGGCCGAGCACACCCGCACCTGCCGTGAGCTGGTTCGGGGTGATGGAGGTCCGGTTGGCCGTCCACACCACCAGTCGGCCGGCGAGCGGATCCGTGAGGTAGACCGTCCACCAGGCGTCCTTCGCCTTGTAGGTCTCGGCCTTGACCTGCGCCAGAGTGAAACGCGTCATAGAAGGGCTCTCCAGAGCGCCCCGCCGCCGCGGCGCGATCGGTCACGGCACCGGATTTCAAGGGGCGGCCAAGGGGCATCAACAAGCGGGACCGAGACATCATGGCAGACGGGGTGTCGACCGACCTAATCAGTGGGCGGCATAATTGACCGGTAAGAGGGGGATCAACAGGCGGCCGCTCTCGACAGACGGCGGATGGTCCACCCCCTTCGGTCTCGACCAAGGTAGAGGCATTGCGTTTTCTCAACGACCAGGTCCCGCAGCACGACCTGACCTACAGCGACGTGTTCATGGTCCCCGGCCGCAGCGCCGTCGGGTCCCGGCTGAGCGTGGACCTGTCCTCCAGCGACGGAACGGGCACCACGATCCCCCTGGTGGTCGCGAACATGACCGCCGTCGCGGGGCGCAGGATGGCGGAGACGATCGCCCGGCGCGGCGGTATCACGGTCATCCCGCAGGACATCCCCATCGACGTCGTCGCCGACGTCGTCGCCTGGACCAAGCAGCGCGACCTGGTCCACGACACCGCCATCACGCTGAACCCGACCAGCACGGTCGGTGAGGCGCTCAACCTGTTGCCCAAGCGCGCGCACAACGCCGTGATCGTCGTCGACGAGGACCGCCGGCCCGTCGGTGTGGTCACCGAGGCCGACTGCGCGGGTGTGGACCGCTTCTCCCAGCTCCGGGACGTGATGTCCAGTGAGCTGCTCACGATCCCGGCAGGCACCGAACCGCGTGAGGCCTTCGGGATCCTGCACGACTTCCGGCACCGGCTCGCCCCGGTCGTGGACGGCGACGGTGCGCTCCAGGGCGTGCTGACCCGTACCGGCGCACTGCGCTCGACCCTGTACAGCCCGGCGGTGGACACCGGTGGGCGCCTGCGCGTGGCCGCGGCCGTGGGCATCAACGGCGACGTGGCGGGCAAGGCCGCCGAGCTGCTCCGCGCCGGAGTGGACACCCTGGTCATCGACACCGCGCACGGGCACCAGGAGAAGATGGTCTCCGCGATCGCCAAGGTGCGGGCGCTGTCCCCGGGCGTGCCGATCGTGGCCGGCAACATCGTCACCGCGCAGGGGACCCGCGACCTGATCGAGGCCGGCGCGGACATCGTCAAGGTCGGTGTGGGCCCGGGGGCGATGTGCACCACGCGCATGATGACGGCGGTGGGGCGCCCGCAGTTCTCCGCCGTTCTGGAGTGCGCCGAGGCCGCTCGCGAGCTGGGCGGCCACGTGTGGGCGGACGGCGGTGTGCGCCACCCGCGCGACGTCGCACTCGCGCTGGCGGCGGGCGCGTCCAACGTCATGGTGGGTTCGTGGTTCGCCGGGACGTACGAGTCGCCGGGTGATGTGCTGCGCGACGCCGAGGGCCGCCAGTACAAGGAGAGCTTCGGGATGGCGTCGGCGCGCGCGGTGCGGCTGCGCACGTCCGACGACTCGCCGTTCGACCGGGCTCGCAAGGCCCTGTTCGAGGAGGGCATCTCGACGGGCCGCATGTACCTGGACCCGGAGCGCCCGAGCGTGGAGGACCTCGTCGACCAGATCGTGGCCGGTGTGCGCAGCTCCATGACCTACGCGGGCGCGACCTCGCTGGCGGAGTTCGCCGAGCACTCCGTGGTGGGCGTGCAGAGCTCGGCCGGTTACAACGAGGGGCGTCCGGTCCCCACGAGCTGGTGACCCGAGCCGGAGAGGGGTCGGCCCACCGGGCCGGCCCCTTTCGCATGAGCGCTCACATCCGGGCCTTCTCCTGTTCGTAGGCCTTGCGCCGTTCACCGCAGAGCCGGTCGGCGTGGCGGATCGGCTCGGGCACCCGGTAGGTGGGCGAGAGGCGCAGGATCAGGTCGGCCGAACCGGCCAGGTCCACACGGTGCCCCACGGAGACGTAGACCGGTTTGACGCCCGAACGCGTCCGTAGCACACGCCCGATGATCTCGGCCCCGTCGCCGGCCAGGCGGGCGGAGTCCTCCACGACCTCCGAGCGTCCGGCGACCATGGGCGCCCAGGACCCGCGCTCCTGGCCGGGCACGCTGTGGCGCCCGTACAGCACCGACTTGGCCGAGCCGACGACGGGACGGTCCAGGAGCACGCCGAGGTGGCTGGCGATCCCGAACCGGCGGGGGTGGGCCACACCGAACCCGTCGCAGACGAGCACGTCGGGCGTGGTGGTGAGCTCGGTCAGCGCGGTCAGCACGGGGGGAAGCTCACGGAACGCGAAGAGGCCGGAGATGTAGGGGAACGACACCTCGGCGGTCACGGCGACCCGTTCCACGACTTCCAGTGTCCGGGCGTCCATGACCACGGCGGCTGCGGCGAGCGCAGGGTCGTTCTTGGCGTAGGAGACGTCCAGCCCGCACACCAGGCGTACGCCGTCCGCGTCGAGCGTCTCCTCCCGCACCCGGTCGGCCATGCGGCGCTGCAGCGCCACGGCCTCCTGCGGGTCGGAGGGCCAGCGCTCGGGGTCGTCCAGGACCCGTGCCGCGATCTCGGCGATCTCTGCCACGTCGTGTCCTCCTGCTATGTGTGGGGCCGTCATCCCCATCCAACCGCACCCGGGGAGCGTGTGGTCCTGTGGCGGGGCAGGCACTGTCACGTGTGTTCGGGCACGTGGAACGCAGACCCGTTCTCCGGGACCCCGACACCGGTCCAGGTGAAGGGCATGCCGACGGCCAGCCGCGGGTCGGGCGCGTCCATGAGCTGGAAGTGCAGGTGGGGTTCGCTGGAGTTCCCGCTGTTCCCGCATTCGGCCAGCACCTGCCCTGCGCGTACCTTCTCGCCGGCACCCACCCGCGCCGACCCCTGCCGCAGGTGGGCGTAGAGCGCGTACACGCCCCCGCCGAGGTCGAGCACCACGTGGTTGCCGAGTACCCGGCGGGCACCGACGGCCTGCCGCACGAGGCCCTCGACGAGGAAGTAGGCCAGGCCCGCGTAGGTCCCGCGGCTCAGGTGGTCCCGCGCGCCGTCCTCCACATGCACGACTTCCGCGTCGGCCGGGGCGAACAGGGGCTGCCCGAAGGCGGGGAACACCCCGCTGCGGCTCATGGGCGGCCACCACGGAGACGTGGGGCGTTCCTGCGAGTCGATCAGCACGTCGATCGCGTACTCCTGCCCGAGGAAGCGCACCCCGTGGCTGGGCACCTTGTCGGACGGCCCGTTGAGCGCGAACCACTCCCCCGCGACGGGTGCTGCGGTCTCGACCGGCCCGCGTGAGCTCTCGTCCCGCAGGCTGCGCAGGGCGAGCAGGAGGACGACGTGGACCGCCATCGCCAGGGCCACCACGACCGGGAACCATGCGCCCACGATGCCGCCGAACACCAGGTCGGCCGCGACCACCGCGAGCAGGATCGGAACAAGCACCGGCACGTTCCGGACTAGCACGCTGATCAGACGCCACCGCAACCGCCGTCGGCCCATGTCGACCGCCCGCGCTCCCTGTGCCATCGCACCCCCTCCGTAATTATTGATTTTCTACGTAGAAGCGTATTTCGGAGCTCTGTACAGGGCAACCACGAGACCGGCACCGGCCGCACGCCCCGCTGTGCCCGACCACACATCTCCCGCAGCACGGGACATCGGCCCCACGGGCGTAACGTGAACCCACTGGTTTTTGTACTGACTGGTCAGTTCAAAAAGGAGGAGGGCAGTCATGCGATGGGCCACCGGCGCCCGTGTCCGGGCGGAGGGCCTCGCGCTCACCACAGGCGAGGGCCCCGTCTACACCGGCGTCGACCTCACCGCCCGGCCGGGCACGCTCACCGTGTTCCAGGCCGACTCCGGAGGCGGACGCAGTGCACTGCTGCTGTCGCTGACCGGACGGATGCGTCCCACCACCGGGAGCCTGTACGTGGACGGCTTCACGCTGCCCCGGCAGGCCCGCAAGGTGCGGCGCCTCAGTTCGCTCGGGCTCATGGACGACGTCAACGCGCTCGAGGAACGGGCGCGCGTACGTGAACACCTCACGGAGGCGGTCATGCTCCGCAACCGCCCCGCACCCCGAGGCCTGGTCGACCAGGCGCTCGACGCGGCCGATGTGCCCGACATCGACCGCGGCAGCCTCACCAAGGACCTGACCATGCTGGAACGCCGCCGGCTGGGCGTGGCTCTGGCGCTGATCGCCGAGCCCCGCCTGCTCGCGGTGGACGACGTCGACGGCGGGCTCGGCCCCGGCCACCAGGCCGACCTGTGGGGCACCCTGGCCCGCCTCGCCGAGGAGGGGATCACCGTCGTGGCCACCTGTGCCGACGCCGATGAACTGGAGGAGGTGCGCGGGCCCCTGGTCAAGGGGCCGTTCCCGATCGAGCAGGATCCGGACGCGGGTTCCGGGGACGGGAAGAAGGGCCCCGAGGCCGCTGCGACCACCGAAACCCCCGCCCCCGCCGGTTCGCGGTCACGCCTGACCGCGCTCCTGCGCCGCTCCGAGCACCGAGGGGGTGACCGTGGCACGTCGCAGACGTGAGGCCCCGCGCACGCGCTGGTTCGCCTCCCCGCGGCTGGGCCTGCTCACGCTGTGGTCCTTCCTCCGCTCCCCGCTGACCGCGGCCGCACTGTGCGCGCTCGTGCTCATCCCGCTTCTGTACTCCGGGATGTACCTGTGGTCCAACTGGGACCCCTTCGACCGGGCCGAGCAGCTGCCGGTCGCGCTGGTCGACGAGGACGAACCGGTCGAGGTCGGAGGAGAGGAGGTCGCGGTCGGCTCCGAACTGGCCGACGAGCTGCTCGACCGCGGTGACCTCGACTGGCACCTGGTCGACGCCGAAGAGGCCGAAACGGGGGTCCGGGAGGGCGACTACTACGTCTCCCTGACGATCCCCGAACACTTCAGCGCGGACCTGACCTCCCCCTCCCGCGACCACGAGGACCCCACCGACGCCCTGCTGACCGCGAACTACAACGACGCGAACGGGTACATCGTCCGGCAGCTCACCGGCAGCGCGTTCGCCGAGATCCGCGAGACCGCCGCGCAGGGGGCGATCAGCGAGTACTTCGACCAGATCTTCGTGGGCTTCAACGACATCCACGGCCAGACCGAGGAGGCGGCCGAGGGTGCTGACGAGCTCTCCAGCGGTGCCGACGACGCCGAGGAGGGCTCCGGCGAGCTGTCCGCGGGTACGAGCGACGCGCACGAGGGGGCCGGGGACCTGAACGAGGGGCTGACCGAGCTCCTGTCGGGTTCGCGCACGCTGGCCACGGGCGCCGAATCCGCCTCGGAGGAGGTCGGTGACCAGGTCGAACGCCTCGACAGGGTCGCCGACGAGCTGCAACCCCGCCTGGAGGAAGAGATCCCCGAGCTCCAGGAGCAGGCCGAGACGGTCGCCGAGGCCTCCGATGACCTGGCCACGGCGTTGGAGTCCCTGCCGACCGAGACCGAGACCGGCGAGCTGGCCGAGCTCGACCGGAGGGTGGACGCGTTCCTGGAGGAGAACCCGGACCTGGCCGAGGAGGACCCGGAGGTGCACGGGATCCTCACCGACGTGCAGGACGGCCTCGGCACGGCCATGTCGCTGGCCGACTTCGCGGACGAGCACCGCGCCGACATCAACGAGGCCGCCGAGGCCACGGCCTCGGTCGGTTCGACCGCCGAGACCCTGGCCGAGGACCTGCCAGACCTCGTGGACGACGCCGAGACCGCCCGTGATCGCGTCGACGAGCTCGCCGAGGGGCTGGACGAGATGGCCTCGGGCGCGGGCGACCTGCGCGACGGCCTGGAAGCGGCCTCCTCGGGCGCCGACGAACTCGACGAGGGGCTGGACTCGCTCAGCGGCGGAGCCTCGGAACTGCACGAGGGCATCGGGGAGCTGTCCGGCGGTGCCGACGAGCTCGCCGAGGGCCTCGGTGACGGTGCCGACGAGATCCCGACCTTCTCCGACCGGGCCCGGGCCGACGCCGCGGACACCATGAGCGAGCCGGTCGCGCTGAGCAGCGAGGTCGACAACGAGGCCCCCGACTACGGCACCGGTTTCGCGCCGTTCTTCATCCCGTTGTCCCTGTGGCTGGGCGCGATGATGGTGTTCATGGTGCTGCCGCCTCTGTCGTCGCGGGCCCTGGCCTCGTCCGCTCCGTCCTGGCGGGTTGCGCTGTCCGGGCTGGTGGTGCCGTTGGTGCTGGGTATCGGGCAGGTCCTGGTCATGACGGCGGTGCTCAGCGGCGGCCTGGGACTGTCGACACCGCACTGGCCGGCGCTGATCGGGTTCCTGCTGCTGACCGCGGCAGCATTCGCGGCTGCGGTGCAGTTCGTCAACGTCAAGTTCGGATCGTCGGGGCGTGTGGTGGCACTGGTACTGCTGGTGCTCCAGTTGGCCTCGGCGGGGGGCACCTACCCGACGGAGACGAGCCCGCAGTTCTTCCAGACCATCGGACCGTTCCTGCCGCTGTACTGGGGGGTGACGGCCGTTCGCCAGCTGCTGCCCGGCGGTGAGGCGGAGCTGGTGTGGCAGTCGGTCAGTGTGATGTCGCTCTGGCTGATCGTGCCCTTGATCCTCACCTGGATCACCGTCGAGCAGAAGCGCACGTGGACGATGAAGGCGCTCCACCCGCCGCTGAAACTCTGAGGACCCGCCCCTGTGACGGCCCGAGGGCGCGGCCCCGCAGGTCCCTGCGGGTGTGCGGTCCACGCAGCACACCCGCAGGGTGCACAATGGGCGGTCGACCGGATCCGGGCCGTCCGCGGCCCCGCACCACGTGTGCCGTCACCAGGAAGGAGCGGGCGCGCACCCCACGCGTGCCCCGGACGAGGATGAGCACGAGCACCCCGCGCCGCGGGAAGGCCTCCGGCGGTCGCCGCCAGGCCACCCGGCAGCGCCTCTACGACGCCGCGCTGTCGCTGATCGCCGAGCAGGGTTACGACGCCACGACCGTCGACCAGATCGCCGAGCGGGCCGGCGTGGCCAAGGGAACCGTCTACTACAACTTCGGCGGCAAGGAGGAGCTCTACACCAAGCTCCTGGAGTGGGGGGTCAGCCGCCTGGCCGAGACTCTGCACGCGGCGATCCCGCCCCCTGAGGAGGGTGTGGACGAGCGCGAGGCCCTGACGCGGGTGCTCCGCGCGGGTGTGGTCTTCATCGGCGAACACGAGCAGCTGGCCCGCATGCTCATGGCCGAGGCCTGGCGCACCAACCGGGCCTGGTACGCGACCGTGCACCAGCTGCGCAACGAGGCGATCGGGGTCATCACCGGGCAGTTGGAGCGGCTGGCCGAACACGGTCGTCTGCGTCCGGACCTGGACACCGGCCTCGCGAGCACTGCTCTGTTCGGCATGGTGGTGACGGTGGCGCTGAACTGGCGTAACCTCCAACCGGAGCGGCCCGTCGAGGACATCCACGCCACCCTCGCCCAGATGGCCGACGGCCTGGTCGGTCCCGCCGAGGGGCCGACCTGACCGCGACCGGTGCGTGACCGGCGCTCAGCCCCCGCCTCCTTCCCCGCCGAGAGGATCAGACCCGTGGCCGACCTGTATCCCTTGTTGCCCCTGTTGTCCGGGGTCGCCGTGCTGTGGCTCGTCTCCCGCGACACCCGTCTTGAACTGCGGCTGATCCGCCACGGCGTGCGCGCCAAGGGCCGCGTCATCGGCTACCACGAGACCTCGACGGCGGCGCGCATGATCGTGCAGTTCCGGACCGAGGACGGGGTGGAGGTGCACGCGGAGCACGAGAACACCGGGTGGACGGCGTCGCGCTCGGGGGAGATCGTCACCGTCTCCTACGACCCCGACGCCCCGGAGCGGGCGCGCATCGTGTCGGGGCCGTGGATGACCCACTACGTGCGGGTGCTCTTCGGCGGTCTGGGTGTGTGCCTGGCCGGCATCGGTCTCCTGCTCGGTTACCTGGAATGGGCCTGACTTCGCGGGGATCTTGCTACTGGAGCAGGTTTCGGCGCCGAACCCGGCGCTGGTAGCAAGATCCTCCCGGTCAGGCGTCGGCGAGCGACGGCTCGGGCGCGGGCTCGCGGTGCAGCACGAGCCGGGTGGGCAGCTCACCGGTCAGCGTGGCCCGAGTGGTCACGCGCACCCCGGTGACCAGGTCGGCCAGTCCGGCCCGGTCGTCGCGCACGATGGCCGTGCTCACGTGCAGGACGACGAGCACGGGAGCGAGCCAGAGCGGGGCGAACACGAGCGCGAGCGCCACCGGGACGGGCAGCAGCAGCGCACGCACCAGGACCCGCCACCGCGTCGCCGGGCGGTCCGAGCGGGCGTCGGTCAGCCCCAGGCGCAGGGCGGTCCCGCCGGGTGTGGCCCTGTCGCGGCGCAGGAGCGGGAACACGGCGGCACCCGCGACGGCGACGGCCGGGAGCACGGTGGCCGCGGTGTCGGGTTCGGGTGCCCATGCCGTCCACAGGCGGATCAGGGCGAGCGCCGAGGCGGTACCGAACCACCACAGCCCCAGGTCCACGACCGTGCCCAGCAGTCGGCGCACCAGGGGCGGAACACCGCGGTCGGGCACGGCTCCGGGCCATCCGCGGGCCAGGCGTCCGGGCCCGGCACCCAGGGCCAGGCGCGCGATCAACCACCCCGCCAGGGTTCCGAGCACCCCGAGCGCGACCAGGAGCCACGAGGTCTTGGCGTAGGCGCAGGGGTAGACACCCAGGAGCCCGGTCGCCCGCACCACGGCCGCGGCGAGCGCCAGCGACGTCCCGATCGCGAGGGTGGTCCACAGACCGCGCCGGAACCGGTGGCGCGCGAGCAGGCCGACGGGCAGCAGGACGGCGGCGGCCAGGACGAGCTCGAGCGGATCGTGGCCGGTGGCGGGCGGCGCGGCGGGGTCGGCCGTGCGCACGCAGAGCCCGTCGGTGTGGGTGGGCAGGGGCCAGACGGCGTAGGCGGCCAGCCCGGCGCCCGCGTACAGAGCCAGCAGCGTGAGTTGGCCGGGCATGCCCGACATCGGCCCGTAGCGGACGTGCTGTGCACGCAGGTGGAGCGCGCCCCCGAGCACCACCAGCAGCGGGACCAGGGCGACGGCGGCCTCGACGGCGGCCGGCGCACCGGTGTCGAAGGGTCGTTCCATGCTCGGTCTGCCTCTGCCCTGTCGTTGTCGAGCGCCCCTCCGGGCACGTTCCGGTGGGCCACGCTAGTGCGCGGCGGGAACGGCCGGTGGCCGAACGGGAAAATCTCCGCGGGGCCGGCGACGGCCTCTCGCCCGGCCTCCACGGCCCCTGTGTGCCCGGCACTCCGCTCACCAGGCAGAACACAGAACCATATGTGACCTTTGTCCTATTGTCGCATTGCGTAGTCAGTCGTATTCCGAGACGTTATACGGCTTCGACTGGACATTCTCGCCCGTCATGGCAGACTGCCGACATCCCCCGCAGCATCGGCCCATTCCGGTGCGAGATACGATCCCCAACGCCATAAGTCGCGTTTGTGGTTACCCTGCGGTAGTCCCGCGTCATGCCCCGAGGGCCGGACCACCGCGCCCTGGGGACGTCCCCACCCGCACCCCGAGCGGGCCCCCGGTGCCCCTCAGCACCCGGCGACACCACCGCAACCGATGAACTTCGACGCGGATCGACAGGAGAACCGTGCAGGCAGTACCCAAACGACGCGGGCGCAGCATCACCGCCCGTATCCGCGCGATGGTCATGATCCCCACCAGCGCCCTCGTGGCGCTGTGGCTGATCCTCACCGGTGTCCTCGGCACCTGGGCCGCGTTCCAGCTGATCCTCGCCAACGCCACGGACGAGCTCGTCACCCCCGCGGCAGTGGGCCTGGTCGACGCGATGGAGGAGCGCTCGGCCACCATCGCCTACATCGAGAACCCCGACGACGCCCAGGTCACGCAGCACCTCGCCGAGGCGCGCCAGGACACGGACGGGTCCCTCGGTGTCGTCGTCGAGGACCTCATCGGGTTCGCCGACCTCGCGCCCGGTGACGGCGGCATGCACATCGAGATGCTGCACGGTATGTACCAGGACATCGACGAGATCCGCGACAGCGTCGACGCCGGCAACGCGAGCCGCGACGACGTCCTGGACTACTACAACGAGCTCGTCCTGCACGGCGCCGACAGCTTCGACAGCCAGGGCCGCGAGGGCAACACCGGCGACGCGGTCAGCCCCGGCTTCACCGCGGTCTACATGTTCCGCACGGTCGACACCCTCGCTCAGGCCGACGCCCAGCTCGCCCGGGCGTTCAACACCGGCGAGCTCACCGTCGAGGACCAGCGCGAGTTCACGCGCCTCGTGGGCTCCTACGACGCCCTCCTGGAGGCCAACGCCCACTACCTGTCCGACGAGCAGGCCGAGCGCTACGAGGCCGTCATCGAGAGCCCCGAGTGGGAGCGCCTCAAGGAGTACGAGCAGGAGATCATCGACCGCCAGGTCGAGGGCGGCACCGTCACCGACCCGGTCACCCTCGAACCGGAGAACGTCGACGACCTCACGATGCCCGTGGACGCCGCGGACTGGAACGAGGCCCACCAACCCGTCCGCGCCGAGCTCACCGACATCGGCGCCGAAGAGGCCCTCTACGCCGCCTCCATGACCCGCGCCGGCGCCAACACCTGGGTCTACACCGCCATCGGCGGCAGCCTCGGTGTGGCCGCCGTGATCACCGTGGCCGTGCTGCTGGCCCGCCGCTACTCCCACGACCTCACCACCCAGCTGCTCAAGCTGCGCGACGACTCCGACGACCTGGCGCGCAAGAAGCTCCCCGAGCTCATGGGCCGTCTCCACCGGGGCGAGCGTGTGGACACCAAGAGCGCCCTGCCCGAACTGGAGCGTTCCGAGGACGAGATCGGTGACGTCGCCGAGGCCTTCAACACCGCACAGCGCGCCGCCGTCGACGAGGCCGTGCAGCAGACCGAACTGCGCCACGGCGTCAACCGCGTCTTCCTCAACATCGCCCACCGCAGCCAGACGCTGGTCCACCGCCAGCTGCGGCTGCTGGACAAGATGGAGCGCGAGCAGGAGGACCCCGAGCAGCTCGGGCAGCTGTTCAAGCTCGACCATCTGGCGACCCGTTCGCGCCGCAACGCCGAGAACCTGCTGATCCTCGGCGGCGAGGCCCCGGGCCGCACCTGGCACCGCCCCATGCCGCTCATCGACGTACTGCGGGGCGCCATCTCCGAGTCCGGCGACTACACCCGCGTCAAGCGCGAGCGCATCGCCCGCGTGAACCTCAACGGCCCCGCGGTCGCCGATGTCATCCACCTGGTCGCCGAGCTCGTCGACAACGCGACCATGTTCTCTCCCCCGCACACGAACGTGCGCCTGAGCAGCGACGACGTGCCAAACGGTGTGACCGTCGAGATCGAGGACCGCGGTCTGGGCATGTCCGACGGCGAGCTCTCGGCTGCCAACGCTCTGTTGGCAGAGCCGCCCGAGTTCGACGTGATGCGGCTCAACGAGAAGATGCGCCTGGGCCTGTTCGTGGTCTCGCACCTGGCCCACCGCCACGGCATCAAGGTGCACCTGCGCGCCTCGCCCTACGGCGGTGTGCAGGCCATCGTGCTGCTGCCCCAGGAGCTCATCTCCGGCGACCGCGCCTCGCTGCCCGCCTCGCAGGACACCGGCGAGGACATCTGGGAGGTCCGCCACATCACCGGCCGCGGCGAGGACCCCGGCAACGGGAGCACCGGCGGCGGCGACACCGCGTCCGATGCCCCCGGAACGGCCGGCGACGAGCAGCAACAGGACGGCCGGACGGACGCCGAACCGGCCAAGCCCGTGCTGGCCTCGGTGTCGTCCTCGCCCTCCGGCGAGCCCGGTGACACCGGCGAGACCCCCGCGGCCCCGGCTGCCCCCGCCCCGCAGAACGGCGGCGGGGAGACCGGGAACGGCACCGGCGCCGGCGCACCCGCGGGCGGCAGCGACGTGCTCGCCGACGGGCCCGACAGCCCTGCCCCCCAGGGACAGGAAGGCGCGAACGGTTCCTCCGCCTCGCGTCCCCCGCTGCCCACCCGCACATCCAAGATCGCCGCGGTCCCCGCCGAGGACCAGAGCCGCGACGGCGGTTCCGGATCCGGTGACGACCAGGGCCGACCCGCCCTGCCCAAGCGGCGCCCCCAGGAGAACCTCGCCCCCCAACTGGCCACCGACCCCGCCCCGTCCGGCGGTGGGGCTCCCCTCTCCGGCGGCCCCTCCGGCGGTGAGGCCAACAGCGCCGAACGGCTGGCGCGCCTGCGCAAGAACATGTCCGCGTTCCAGAAGGGCACCGACCGCGGACGGCGCGAAGGCAAGCAGCAGACCAACGAGACCGACAAGGACGAGTGACCGTGACGAGTACCCCCGAGAACGGAAACGCCGCGGGCAAGAAGGACATCAACTGGCTGCTGGACGAGCTGCTCGACCGCGCGGTCGGCTCCCGCCACGCCATCGTCCTGTCCGCCGACGGCCTGCTGATCGGGCGCTCGGCGGACCTGGTCAAGGAGGATGCCGAGCACCTGTCCGCGGTGGCCTCGGCCTTCCAGAGCCTGGCCCGCGGTACCGGGCGCCACTTCGGCGGCGGCGAGGTCCTGCAGACCGTCGTCGAGATGGAGAGCGCCTACCTCTTCGTCACCGGTGCCGGCCGCGGGGCCTGCCTCGCGGTCCTCGCGGAGGAGAGCTCCGACGTCGGCATGATCGCCTACGAGATGAATGTGCTGGTCGAGCAGGTCGGCCGCTACCTCGACGCCGCTCCCCGTTATGAGAGTGCGGCCGGGGAAGCCACGCGATAGGGGAGAGCATGCAAGCACACGACGACTACGGCCACGAGGGCATGCCTCACCACCTCCCGATCCGGGAGGCCGGCGGCGGGCGCCCCCGTCCGGCCCCGCAACCGGAGGAACAGGCCTCCCCCGACCCCGAACCCCCTCCCGGGCCCGAGGCAGGACCGCTGGTGCGGCCGTACGTGATCGCGCAGGGGCGCGACCACGCCGACACCGTCAAGCTCGACATGATCAGCGTCGTCATCGCCGCCAAGCGCGCCGAGGTCGACGAGATGGAGTTGGAGCCCGAACAGCTGCGCATCCTCGAGCTGTGCCGTCGCCCCCAGTCGGTGGCCGAGGTCTCCGCCCACCTGGACATCCCGGTCGCGGTCGTCAAGGTTCTGCTCAGCGACCTCCTCAACCGCGGGCTGGCCCTGGCCCGTGCCCCCTACACAGCGAAGAGCCCGGTCAGCCGGGACGTACTCCAGGCGGTTCTCGATGGCATCCAGAGACTCTGACACGCAGGCCCCCGTCCCCTCCGCGCTGAAGATCCTCGTCGCGGGCGGATTCGGGGCCGGCAAGACCACCCTCGTGGGGTCGGTCAGCGAGATCGCCCCGCTGAGCACCGAGGAGGTGATGACCGAGGCCAGCTACGGGGTCGACGACCTGTCCGGGGTGGAGGCCAAGTCCACCACCACGGTCGCGTTGGACTTCGGCCGCATCACCATCAGCGAGTCCCTCGTCCTGTACCTGTTCGGCACCCCCGGCCAGGAACGGTTCTGGTTCATGTGGGAGGAGCTGTCGGAGGGCGCGCTCGGCGCTATCGTGCTCGCCGACACCCGCAGGCTCGAGACCTGCTTCGCCTCGGTGGACTTCTTCGAGCGGCGCGGTGTGCCGTTCGTGGTCGCCGTCAACTGTTTCGAAGGCGCCCACCTGTACCAGCCGGACGAGGTTCGGGAGGCTCTCAGCCTGGACCCTTCGATCCCTGTGGTGCTCACCGACGCCCGTACACGCGAGTCCTCCAAGGAAGTGCTGCTGACGCTGGTCAACCGAGTCGCGGAGCAGATGGCGGCCTGAGCCGCGGGTGGCGCCGGGTCCCGTTCGCGGGGCCCGGCGCTCCCCGACCCGTTGTACATACGGCCCATCCGGGTAAAGTCACCCACAGGACCTCCCCCACGACGGGCGTTCTGAGCAACCACTGACCGCGGACCGTCACGACGGGCCGCACGAAGGTGACTGGAGTTCTGACCGTATGAAGCGGTTCGATTGGCGCGACCGGATTCACGAGCTGGACGCCGAAGCCGACTGCGAGCAGATCACGCGCATCCTCGCCACGCACGAGTTCCCGTGGGACATGGAACAGGCTCTCGGCCTGGCGCTGTACCGCACCTACGCCGTGCCGAGCGTGGGCGAGCTCCTGGCCCGCACGCAGGAGTTCACCGAGCGCACGCAGCACCGTTACGACGACACGGCGCTGATCCTCAACGACATCATGGAGCACGGTTTCGGCCCGGGTCGCGGACGTGACGCTCTGCGCCGGATGAACCAGATGCACCGTTCCTACGACATCAGTAACGACGACTACCTGTACGTGCTGAGCACCTTCGTGGTCATGCCCGTGCGCTGGCTCAACGACTACGGGTACGGCTGGCGCCGCCTGAGCGACCACGAGATCGCCGCGAGCACCAACTACTACCGCAAGCTCGGCAAGCACATGGGCATCAAGGACATCCCGGAGACCTACGCGGCCTTCTACCAGCTCTACGACAACTACGAGCGCGACCACTTCGCCTACACCGACGGCGGTCGGGCGGTCTCCGATTCCACCCTCGAGCTCATGGTCGGCTTCTATCCGTCCTGGCAGCGGCCCCTGGTCCGTCCCTTCACCAAGGCGCTGCTCGACGACCGGCTCATCAAGGCCTTCGACTACCCCGAGCCCTCCGGGTTCTGGCGCGCTGCCGCGAACGGGGCCATGAAGGCGCGGGCGAAGGTCGTGCGGTTCATGCCCCCGCGCAAGGAGCCGCGCTGGGCCCGCATGAGCCCCAACATCCGGACCTACCCCGACGGCTACGACCCCTCGCGGATCGGCACGTTCCCCCAGGGCTGCCCGGTCCCGCACGGCATGCGCACCCAGGAGGTCCCCGCCACCGGTGCACAGGTGCCCGCGCCCGGCGAGTCACTGCCCCCGGAGGGCGCCGAGCGCTCCGGCGACGACGGCGCCCCGCAGCGCTGAGCGGTGCTGCGGACCCGGTCGGCCCGCAGCACCGGCCCGCAGTACCGTAGGACCGGCGGGACGCACTCCCCCGTCTTCGCACCTCCACACACCACCGGGCCGGCGCCCGGTACCGGGAGCAGCGCTCGGCCCGGCTGCGCGTTGCACCCCGCGACCCCCCGTCCCCACCCCCACCCCTGATCCCCACACCCCTGAGGAAACCCTGAATGACGCGCATGAAGCGCTTCGACTTCCGCGACGAGATCCACCGCCTGGACCCGGAGAAGGACTGCGTGCGCATCATGCAGATCCTGCAGTCCCACGAGTTCCCGTGGGACATGGGCCGAGCCCTCGGTATCGCCCTGTACCGCACGTACGCGGTGCCGAGCATCGGGGAACTGCTCGGCAGGACCGACGAGTTCACCGGCAACACCCAGAAGCGCTACGACGACACCGCGCTGATCCTGGGCAACATGGTCCGGCACGGCTTCGAGCCGGGCAAGGGCCGTGATGCGCTGCGCCGGATGAACCAGATGCACCGGTCGTACGACATCAGCAACGACGACTACCGCTACGTGCTGAGCACCTTCGTCGTGATGCCCGTGCGCTGGCTCAACGACTACGGGTACGGCTGGCGCCGCCTGAGCGAGCACGAGATCTCCGGGATCACCAACTACTACCGGACCCTGGGCAAGTACATGGGGATCAAGGACATCCCCGAGACGTACGAGGCCTTCGAGGAGCTCCTGAACAACTACGAGGACGAGCACTTCGCCTACACCGAGGGCGGTCGGCGGGTGTCCGACTCGACCCTGGACCTCATGGTGACCTTCTACCCCAAGCGGTTCTCGGGGGCGGCGCGCAAGTTCTCGATGGCGATCCTGGACGACTCGCTGATCGAGACGTTCCGGTACGAGAAGCCGTCCAAGGGCTGGCGCAAGGGTGCCGACATCGCGCTGAAGCTGCGCGCGAAGGTCGTTCGGCGCATGAAGCCGCGCGAGGAGCCGCTGTGGGCGGACGACAACCCGAACATCCGCAGCTACCCGGACGGGTACCAGCCGTCCAGGATCGGAACGTTCCCGGCGAGCTGCCCCGTGGCACACGACGTGGACCCGGTCGCCCACCAGGACCTGTACGGCACCGACGGTGACACCGGACCCACGGCGCAGGAGCCGGCGGTGGACGGGCGCGCGTGACCGCGACCGTCTCCGGCCCCGTCCCGGGTGGGGCGGGGCCCTCGTCTGTGCAGGAGGGCCTGCCGCGGTCGGTGCACGCCTGGTACGGCACCGGTGCGGTGGCGATCGGGGTGTTCAACACCGTTCCGGGCCTGCTGCTGCTCATCTACCTGACGGACACGCTCGCGGTCGGCCCGGCGGTGGCCGGCGCGGTGGTGTTCCTGCCGAAACTGGTCGACCTGCTGGTGAGCCCCTCGATCGGGGTGTGGTCGGACCGCACGCGCTCGCGGTGGGGGCCGCGGCGCCCCTGGATGCTCGCGGGTGCGCTGACGATGCCGGTGCTGTTCGCGGGGATGTTCGCCGGACCGCCGTTGGAGGGGAACGCGGCCGCGGCGTACGTGGGCCTGGTGTTCCTGGCGGCGGCGTTGGCGTCGTCGATGTTCTCGGTTCCGTACACGGCGATGCCCGGGGAGATCACCGGGGACTACCACGAGCGTTCCACGTTCAACACGTGGCGGACGGCGTTCGTGGGGCTCGCGCTGATGCTGGGCGGCGCGCTCGCCCCGGTTCTGCAGGGCGCTCCCGACGACGAGCTGACCGGGTACCGCGCGATGGGGATCGCGATGGGCGCGGTGGTGCTGCTGTCGATGCTGGGAGCGTTCTCCGGGACCCGGAGCGCGCCGCGGCCCTCGCACCCGCACCGGGGCGAGGGGCTGTTCGCGCAGCTGCGGGTGGCGTTGCTGCACCGGCACTTCCGGGTGCTGTTCCCCGCGAACCTGTTGATGGCCACGGCGAGCGGGACGATGGTCGCCGGGGTCCCGTACGTGACCGCGAACGTGATGGGCGAGCCCGCCTACACGAGCATCCTCATGGTGTGTGTGCTCGTGCCGCTCATGGCCGCAGCCCCTGTGTGGCGGCGTGCGTCGCTGCAACTGGACAAGCGGGGCGCGGCGGCCTGTTCGGCGCTGGTGTTCGTGGCCGGCGCGCTGGGGCTCATGTGCCTGCCCTTGTGGGGAGTGCCCGGCGCGGTGGTCTCGTCGGTCCTCATCGGCGTGGGGCTGTCCGGAACCATGCTTCTGCCCGGCTCGATGCTGGCCGACTGCATGGCCACGGGTGACGACGGGCGCCGCCAGGGCGGTGTGCTGTCGGGCCTGTGGACGTCCGGGGAGGCGATGGCGCAGTCCGTGGGCACGGGTCTGTTGTCACTGTGCCTGGCCGTGAGCGGGTACGTGGAGTCGGGCGCCGGGGAGGTGGTGGAACAGACCGACACGGCGCTGCGCGGGATACTGCTGGGCAGCACCCTGCTGCCCGCCACGGTGATGCTCATGTGCTTGGTGCCCCTGGCCTTCTACCACCTCACCGAACGCGACACCCGAACCGCCCGGGCGGTTCGGCGGATCAGCGGCTCAGGCGGCGCCACAGGGGCCGGGGCAGGGTGCGCAGCACGGTGAACAGCGGGCGCAGGACCGGCGGCGCCCACACCGTGTGCGCGCCGGTCCGCAGCCCCCGGGCGACGGCCGCGGCGACCTGCGCGGGCGTGGCCGGGAACGGCGCGGGGTCCACGTGCCGCGACATCTGCGTCGGCACGTACCCCGGCCGCACCACCAGCACCCGCGCCCCGCTCCCGTGCAGCGCGTCGCCAAGTCCCTGCGCGAACCCGTCCAGACCTGCCTTGGCGGACCCGTAGACGAAGTTGAACCGGCGCGTACGCACGCCCGCGATCGAGGACAGCACCACCAGTGTTCCGTGTCCCTGTTCACGCAACCTGGCGGCCGCCGCCAGGTCCACGGACACGTGCCCGGTGTAGTTCACCGCGCTGTCCCGCGCCGCGGCGACCGGGTCGGCCTCGTATGCGGCCTGGTCCCCCAGCACCCCGAACGCGTCGACGACCACGTCCAGGTCGCCGACCAGCTCGACCGCCCGCGCCACCGTGTCGGCGTGTGTCTCGGGCAGCGACGCGTCGAACTCGAGGGAGTGCACCTGCAGCCCCGGCGCGTCCAGGACTCCGGGCAACTCCGTCCCGCCCCGAGCTGCGAGCACCACCTCGCGCGCGCCCTCGCGCACGAGGCGTTCGACCACGGCCAGGCCGATCTCGCTGCGCCCTCCCAACAACAGCACGGACCTCACCGAACCGACGGCGTCGCGCACAGGTCACTCCTTCTCGGGTCGGGCCCTCAGGCCGAGTCGTCGGGCCAGGTCGGAGACCATGACCCCGTCCGGGTCGGCGCGCGCACACGTACGCCGCCAGTCGGGCAGCCCCGGGTACATCGCACGAATGGTCCCAGGCCGGGCTCGGGCGTCCTTGGCCAGGTACAACCTCCCGCCTGCCTCCAGGACGCGCCGGTCGAGGCGGTCGAGCAACTCCCGGAGCCCGGGGAGGTCGGCGGGCACGTCCACCGCCAGCGTCCACCCAGGGCGCGGGAAGGACAGCGGTCCGGGCGTGGACTCCCCCATGCGCTTGAGCACGCCCAGGAAGGTCGGGACCCGCGCCAGCTCCGCAGCGACCGCGCGCAGGGTGTCCTCCTCCCCCGGCGGCACCACGCACTGGTACTGCACGGCGCCCGCGGGCCCGTACGCCCGGTTCCACGCGCGCAGTCCGTCCAGGGGGTGGAAGAAAGCGGCCAGCGGCTGAATCTGCCCCCGCCGCCTGCGGGGCGCCCGGTGGTAGTAGGCCCGGTTGAACGCGCCCACGGTCCAACGGTTGAAGAGCCCGGCTGGAGCAGTGAACGGGACCGTCGCCGCCGGCCCCGCCGCTCCCCCGCGCAACGGCGCGCGCCGCGCCGCGAGGGACAGGTCCCCGACGTGGGCGTGGTCGGCGCGCGAGACGACGGACCTCCCGCCGCCGGGCAGGTCGATCCAGGCCACGGAGTACCGGTGCCCGCTCTCGCGCGAGAGCAGGTCGAGGGTGGCGTCGAGGTCCGCGGTCCGGTCGGTGTCCACGCGGGCGAAGGCGGTCTCCACGGGCAGGGTGGCGAGCGTGGCCCCGGTGACCACACCGGTCAGCCCCATGCCGCCGACGGTGGCCCAGAAGAGCTCGGGATCGTCGTCCGTGACGCCGTCCGGGCCGTCCTCGGGCCGACCCGCTCCGCCCGGCCCCACCAGCCGCACCGCCCCGTCCGGCGTCACCAGCGCCAACGACCTCACGTGCGCACCCAGGGAGGAGTCGGCGTGGTGGTTCTTACCGTGCACGTCCGCGGCGATCGCACCGCCCAGCGTGACGTACCCGGTCCCGGGCACCACCGGCAGCACGTGTCCGTGCGGGAGCAGCGCGTCAGCGAGCCTGCCCAGCGGTACTCCCGCGGCCGCTGTGACCTCACCGCGTGCAGCGTCGAACCGCACCGGCCCGGTGAGCCCTGTGCAGTCCAGGACGGTCCCGCCGGCGTCCTGGGCGGCGTCCCCGTAGGACCTCCCCAGACCGCGGGGCAGCGCGCCCCGGGGCCCGGCACCGGCCAACACCTGCGCCACCTGTGCTGCGTCGCGCGGACGCACCACACGGGCGGCGGAAGGGGCGGTACGGCCCCACCCGCTCAAGAGCACGGTCACGGGTAGATCCCCATTCCGACCAGGGCGAGCAGGACCACGAGGCAGAGCTGGAGGGGACGGTCGCGCAGGGCGATCTCCTCGGGTTCCTCCCCCTCCCCGCGGTCCACGAGCATGTTGTAGCGCAGCGTACAGGCGAACAGCAGGACCACACTGACCGAGTGCCACGGCCCCTGGGACAGCGCCCACAGGAAGTACGTGACCACCAGGACCGCCGAGACCGACACCCGCAGCCCTGTCAGGAACCGGGCACTGTACACCCCGAGGGTGCGCCGCACGGGTGTGGTCCCGCGCCGTTCCGCCTCGCGTTTACCGCTGACCAGCAGCAGCGCACCCATGGCGACCACGAGCAGGAACCACCCGGTCATCGGAACGCCCACCGCCACGGCACCGGCAGCGGCCCGCAATACGTGACAGCCGGCCACGGCGACCAGGTCGACGAGCACGGCGTCCTTGAGCCGGAACGTGTAGGCGGCCGTCAGCAGCACGTACCCGGTGACCACGGCTGTCAGCACGGGGTCGGCGAGCAGCAGGGAGAGCGCAGGCGCGGCGGCGATCAGCGCCAGCCCGGCTCCGAACGCCGTCCGCAGCGGCACGGCCCCGGAGGCGACGGGCCGGTGCCGTTTGCTCGCGTGCGCGCGGTCGCTGTCGGCGTCGCGCACGTCGTTGAGCAGGTAGGTGCCGCTCGCCGCCAGGCAGAACAGGGCGACGACGGCACCGCAGACGAGCCAGGCCGAGGGCGCGTCGAGGGCCCCGGCCGCGGCGGGTGCGGCCAGGACCAGCAGGTTCTTGGGCCACTGGCGGGGGCGGCAGGCGCGCAGCAGCGCCGGCGCGGCCGCTGCCCGCGCGGTCTCGGTCGGGGCCCGACCGGGCACCGGGGTCCCGGGTGCCGTCGGGCTCGTCTCAGGCCTGTCGTTCACCGTGGCGGCCGGTGTCCTGTTCCTCTTCACCGCGGCGGCCGGTCACCAGGAGGACGACGGCCACTCCGATGAAGCCGACACCGACGATCAGCGAGCCGATCGGCAGCGTGGGGTGGNGGGCTTCCTCGGTGTTCTCGATCGCCTGGTCGATGGTCTCGTCGGTGTAGCTGAGTTCACCGCTGAGCATGGTCAGCACCTCTTCGTCGTCGACCACGACGACCCGGTGCTGGTCCTCGCTGACGTTGACGGGCGAACCGGAGATCGGCTCGATCCAGTAGGTGCGGGTCAGGGAGAACTCCACGTCGCCGGTGACGTCGCCGTCGCCGTCGAGGCCTGCGACCTCGCGCGGGACGGTCTCTTCGTCGACGACGGTGGGTTCGACCTCCTGGACGAAGCGGTAGGTCTCCACGCCCTCGATGTTCTCGACGCCGTCGAACTCCATCGGGACGGTCTCCTCGACCATCGTCTCGTAGAAGTCGTAGTCCCGCTGTTCGGTGAAGAAGGGGAACTTCCAGAGCTGGCCGTTCTGGGTCACGGCCTCGTCGTCCACCATCGGGTCGCAGCAGTCGACGCCTTCACCGGTCACACGGTCGTGGCCGCCGCGGCGGCTCGTGGAAGAGATACCGAAGTCGGTCTCTCCGTCCTTGATCCAGGTGAACTGGTCCCACACGACAGTGTCGTCGGTGCTGGAGGCCACGTCCGCCCTGATGGTCGTGTGTGCCTCGACCTCGGCGTCCTCGACCTGCTCGACGTCCTCGATGTTGAAGTAGTCGGCCTGCCCTGTGTTGACCATTTCGGCGTAGTAGTCCAGAGGGGTCTTCATCAGGGAACTGGCCACCCATGTACGCATGAGGGGTGCCATAGCGAGAGAGAAGACCCCCAACGCGACGAGAACGACCGCGACGGTACGGCGCATGTGCCCTCCTGGGCGTGATGAGAGTCCGGTTCTGGAACGGGTTCGTGGGGGTGAGGGGGCGACCGGGGAGGGATCGGCCCCATGGAACTGGCTTCAGTTCCGGGTAGACTACTCCCCAGTAGTGAACGGCGTCACCCTGGCGTGTCCTAATTTTTATAACAGGTTCTACTTGACGCACGGGACGCGTGTGACCCGCTCGCTCCCCCTCCCCGCGGCGCACCGGCGCCCGCGCTCCCCTCGCCCCCGTCCCCGGAAGGCCCCATGGCGCCCACATCCTCAGCGCCCGAGCACGACGGTGCGCGCACCCCAGGCGACCCGGACCTCGTCCTGCCCCAGGTCGACGGCCGCCACGAGATGCTCGACGGCATCCGGGCGATGGCGGCGTTGATGGTCCTGGTCTTCCACGTGGCCACCGAGACCGGGGACTCCCTGAGGCCCGGGGTGGTCGGCGGGCTGCTGTCCGCTTTCGACCTGGCCGTGCCGCTCTTCTTCGCGCTCTCCGGGGTACTGCTGTACCGGCCGTGGGCACGGGCCGCGCTCGACGGCGCCCGGGGCCCGCGTGCCCGCGCCTACCTGTGGCGGCGTGTGGTTCGCGTCTTCCCGGCGTACTGGATCGTCGCGGTGGCGGCGCTGCTCATCTACTCGCGCGACCAGCTCGGATCGGTGCGCCACTGGTTCGAGGTCATGACGCTCACCTTCACGTTCAACACCGACCCCGACTGGGTGGGCACCGGTCCCTACGGCCTCGGGCAGATGTGGAGCCTGTCCGTGGAGGTCAGCTTCTACCTGCTCCTGCCCGTGATCGCCGCGGCCCTGGCGCTGTGGGCCCGCAGGGGACACAGCGTGGACGTACGGGCCAAACGCCTGCTCATCGGGTTGGCCCTCCTCGCGGTCCTGGCGCTGCTGGCGTTGATCCCGCAGTTCTATCCGGAACCCCGCGAGTACATGCACGCCTGGCTGCCGCGCGCGATGGGCCTGTTCGCGGCCGGGATGGCGCTGGCCGTGCTCTCGGAGTGGGCCTGGCGGGAACCCGGCGAGGACGGCCCCGTGCGCCGCTTCTGCCGGACCGTCGCCGCGTCGCCGGGGGTGTGCTGGATCCTCGCCGGCGGGTTCTTCGTGCTCGCCGCGACCGACGCGACCGGCGGTCGGTTCATCGGTTCCGGCGACATCTGGACCTCAGGAGTGGAGTCACTGACCGGAATCGGTTTCGCGTTCTTCATCATCGCCCCGGCCGCGCTCGCCCCACGGCCCACACAGGCGCCGTACCCGGTGCGCTCCGCCGACGCCTGGCGCGAGGGGCGGTGGCTGGACTCGCTGCTGCGGCACCGGGTGTGGCAGTTCCTGGCGCGGATCTCCTACGGGGTGTTCCTGTGGCAGTTCCTGGTGCTGTACCTGTGGCGGGACTTCACCGGACAGGAGATCTTCACGGGGTCGTTCTGGCTCGACATCGTTCCGATCACGGTCGTGACGATCCTCCTGGCGATGGCGACCTACCGGTGGATCGAGGAGCCGAGCCGCAGGTGGTCGCGCCGCTTCTTCCGCGAGCCCCGGCACAAGAAGGCCCCCGCCCGACAGACCTGAACCTGCTCGGGCGGGGGTCCGTAACGGATCAGGCCGGTACGACGACGAAGACCGGGATGTGGCGGTCGGTCCTCTCCTGGTAATCGGCGTAGGGCGGGTAGGCGGCCACTGCCCGGTCCCACCAGCGGGCGCGCTCGTCGCCCTCCACCTCGCGGGCGTGGGCGGCGAAGGGTTCGGGCCCGTCCTGGAGGGCGACCTCGTTCGGTGAGGCGCGGAGGTTGTGCACCCACGACGGGTGCTCCGGCGCACCGCCCAGGGAACCGACGACCGCGTACTCGCCGTCGTGTTCGACCCGCATGACCGCGGACTTGCGCACGTTGCCGCTCTTACGGCCGCGGGTGGTCAGGATGACGACCGGCATCCCTGTGTCCATGAGTGTGTTGCCCTCACGTCCCCCGGTCCGTTCGTACAGGTCCACCTGTTCACGGACCCACTTGTACGAACTCGGCGTGTACTCGCCGTCGAGGATCTGATGCGTGCTCACCGTGCTCCTTCGGATGAGGGGGCGATGGAACCACCCCGATCATGGCACGGACGCGCCGTGATGTATTGGGTGTGTGGTGTTGCCTCGGGGTGGTGTTGCCTCGCGGCCGGGATTGGCCCGGCCCCGACCACCCCCGAGGCAACACCACAGAACACCCCCACAGAACCCCCACGACACTCGGCGGCCCGAGGCCCTCGCCCCGGAGGCTCCCCCGCGAAGGATCTACGCGTCGGCCTCGTCGGCGTCCTCGTCGTCGGCGGGCTCCGAGCGCTCGTCCTCGGCCGGTACCCACGGCTCGCCGTCCTCGGCCGGCCCCATCGTCCCGATCGACACCCAGTTCACGCAGACCGAGTCCTCCTCGGTGTGCAGGGCGAGCTGCTGGCCGGGCGCGCCGGAGGGCACGAACCACACACCGTCCTCCTCGGCCGCGGGCAGGTCGATCTCCAGCAGGTCGTCGCCCAGGAACAGCGTCGCCTCCGTCTCCTCCTCCGCCTCGTAGCCGATGGTGACGACCTGCGAGGGACCACCGTCCGCCTCCACGGGCCAGGACATGACGCCGTCCCAGGTCTCCAGGCAGTTCTCGCCCTCCTCCGGGACGAAGGCCGTGGCGTTGTTCCCCGGCGCCGCGGGGACCAGGTCGCCGTCGCCGTCGAAGACGTATCCGGTGTCGGCCTCCTCGGGCACCCGCATGCGTTCAGCGGTCCCTGCGCCGGCCAGCGGGGACAGCACCCAGGAGCTCAGCCGCTCGGACTGGTTCCATTCCAGCACCACGTCCTCCGGGACGGGTGTCGAGTACAGGCCGCCCTCGGCTGGCACGTCCGCCATCGAGGCCCGTACGGAGTCGAGGTAGGCGCCCAGCTGGTCCCCGCTCAGCGTGCGGGCGTAGGTGTGCGTGGACATCACAGCCACGGCCGCGTACACCACGGTCACCGCGGCGGCCGTCGCACGCGC
>NZ_ANBF01000226.1 GCF_000341025.1 Nocardiopsis salina YIM 90010
CGTGTGTGGGCAGGAACGCCAGCGCCAGGCACAGGGCGAAGACCATGGCTGCGTCGGCGACGTAACGGGGGTCGGCGGCGACCACGTCCTGGAACCGGGCGCGTGCGATGACCGTCGGCAGCACGTCCACGACCACCACGTATCCGATCAGCAGCACCCAGGCCCGCCACGCCCGCCGCCGCATCCGAACGCTGACCAGCACGATCACCGCGAGCACCACCCAGGAGGCCAGAACGACCCACCCGCGCGGGTCGACGAGCCCGCCGGTCGGGGTGACCGGCCCCCACTCCAGGGGCCCGCCCAGGGCGCCCACGGGGAAGACCTCGGTGACCAGGCCGCGCGCGATCGCCCACGCGGAGTCGCTCTCGGGCACCCCGGCCCCGTCGGTGTTCTCCGCCGAAACCATCCGCCCCACGTACAGGACGGCATAGGCCGCGAACAGTCCCGCCATGGTCGCCCAGTAGGGCCGGTGCAGTTCCCACGCCCGGCGCACCGACACCAGCAGCCCGCCCGGGTACAGGTAGGTGACCGCGACGGCGAACACGAGCACCGGCAGGAACATCGCCTTGACGGTGAAGAGCATCCCGAACACGATGGCGCCGACCGCCAGCCACGCCGCTCGGGGTTCACCGGTGCGCAGGTGGCGCACGGTCCACAGCAGCGCGAGGGCCAGGGCGAGTTGGAACGGCACCGCGTTGAGCGCCGCGGACCACCAGGCGAGCACCGGAACCGTGAGCGGCGCGAGCGCGAACACGGTCAGCGGCACCAGCAACGCCCACCGGCGTCCGAACAGCTCCCACAGGAGCCTCAGGAACGCCAGGTACGCCGCTGCCTGCACCACGAACATCACGCCCGCGCTGAGCCACCACTGGTAGGGCAGGAACACCGTCTGGAAGTAGACGAGGAACAGCGCCCCCGGCATGAGGTGGCCCTTGTGCAGGTCGAAGAGGTGGTCGGGGCTGAGCTCCTCGGCGTCGGCGGCCGCGAAGAACAGGTAGTCGTCCTCGACGAAGTGCGACTGGGTGAGCACGTACGCGCGAACCAGCAGCGACACTGCGACGACCGCCAGGCACGCGAGGAACACCCGGTCCCGCATCAGCCGACGCAGCTCCGCGACGCCCGTGCGCAGGAGTTCACCGAAGGAGGGGCCCTCCCCGTCGGGCTCCTCGACCGGGCGGCGTACCCTGAGGGCGCCTTCACCGGCTGCGTCGCCCTGTGCCTGCCTGCCCTCGCGGGCGTCGGAGTCGGGCTCCATGGAGTTCTCTCCCCGCACTGTATTGGCCATCCCGGAAAAGGGGTGCCAGAATACAACACGTTCCACTTTCTTCCTCGACCGTTATCGCAGGTCCACACTGACCGCGCGTGCAGAACAGGAACACGCTCCAACGACGCGTGTCCGGCTGGGGTCGTGCAACCGTGGGGGTGATGCCGTGGGGCTCGAACAGGTCCGGCGCGACTGGACCCGCCTGGGGGCCACCGAGCCGCTGTGGGCGGTGTGCGTGGATCCCGAGAAGCGGGACGGCGGCTGGGACGACGACGAGTTCCTGGCCTCCGGGCGCGCGGAGATCGCCCCGTCCGTATCGCGCATGCGCGACCTGGGAGTGCACCCGGGCGGCGGCAGGGTCCTGGACTTCGGGTGCGGCGCCGGGCGGCTCTCCAACGCCCTGGCCGCGCACTTCGACGAGGTCGTGGGCGTGGACATCTCCGAGCCGATGCTGGCCGAGGCGGAGCGCCTGGACCGTTCGGGCGGGCGCATCACGTTCGAGCTGAACGAGCGCCCCGACCTGTCCCGGTTCGAGGACGACAGCTTCGACCTGGTCTACACCGACCTCGTGCTGCAGCACCTGCCGCCGGAGCTGGCCGAGGGGTACGTGCGCGAGTTCGCGCGGGTGACCCGGCCGGGCGGCGTGCTGGTGCTGGGCGTGCCCGAGCGGGTGCGCGCGACCTTCAAGGGCCTGGTGTTCCGGTTCCTGCCGTGGCCGCTGGTGGCGCTGGCCCAGAAGGTGATCCTGCGGTACCCGGCGCCGATGCGGATGCACGTCCTGCCCGCCGCGCGCCTGGCCGAGATCCTCCCGGACTCGCGCATCGCCGGCTCCGACCCGTACTGGGGCGGGGACCACTGGCAGCACCTGCGCCACTACATCGTGGTCGGCCCCGAGACCGGCGCGGACACGGAGGCCCAGGCATGACCACCGGAACCCGCTCCGAGGAGCTCGTGCCGTTCCGCGCCACGCTCGGGCGCTCCGTCGGGCTGTTCTCGGCCTTCCGCAAGGAGCAGACCGACCCCGCGTTCTTCTACGGCAAGCTCGCCCGAGACACCGTCGACCAGCTGCGTTCCTACACCCCGTTGGACGGGCGCACGGTCGTGGACGTGGGCGGCGGGCCAGGGTACTTCGCCGACGCGCTGCGGGACTCCGGTGCGCGCTGCGTGTGTGTGGACGCCGACGCACACGAGATGCGGCTGCACGGGCGTTCCGCGGACATGAACGGGGTGCAGGGAAGCGCGCTGGACCTGCCGATGCGTGACGGGTCGGTGGACGTGTGCCTGTCCTCCAACGTGCTCGAGCACGTACCCGACCGCCGGCGGATGGCGGACGAGATGGTGCGCGTGACCCGGCCCGGCGGCCTCGTGTACCTGTCGTACACGCTGTGGCTGTCGCCGTGGGGCGGGCACGAGACCTCGCCCTGGCACTACCTGGGCGGTTCCTACGCGGCCGAGCGGTTCGCGCGCAAGCACGGCCGGCGCCCCAAGAACGACTTCGGGCGGACCATGTACGCGGCGCACGCCAAGGAGATGCTGCGCTGGGCGCGCTCGCACCCGGACGCAGAACCGGTCGACATCCGGCCGCGGTACCTGCCCACGTGGATGAAGCCGATCGTGCACGTGCCGTTCCTGCGCGAGGTCGTCACGTGGAACCTGCTGCTGGTTCTGCGCAAGCGCGAACGCTGATCCGCGCCGGCCCGCATGTCTGCGCGAGTCACCTGCACATACCGGGGGTCCCTCACCCCAAAGCGCGTACAGCTTTCTTCGGCGAGCGCGCATGCCGGCCCATCCCTTGGAAGGGGCACTCGCTCCGCTCGTCGGCGATGGTGAAGTCCGCGGCGGTCTCCAACCGGTCCAGCTCCGCCCACGTCACGGGCGTGGCCACCGGCGCGCCGGGCCGGGCCCGCACCGCGTAGGGCGCCACGGCCAACTGCTCCCGACCGTTGCGCAAGTAGTCCACGAACAGGCGCCCCCGGCGGGCGTCCTTGCGGAACTCGGTGGTCAGGTCGTCCGGCCGCCCCGCCGCGATGCGTTCGGCGACGGCCTTGGCCAGGTCGCGCACCTCCTGGTCCTCCAGTTCCGGCCGCAGCGGCGAGTGCACGTGGAGCCCGCGTGAGCCCGTGGTCATGACGTAGGCGGCCAGCCCCAGGACCTCCAGCACTTCCCGCGCCTCGTACGCGGCGGTACGGCAGGCGTCGAAAGCCTCCGCCGGGTCCCTGCCGGGCGGGTCGAGGTCCAGGATCATCCGGTCGGGCCGCCCCAGGTTCGGTTCGCGCGAGAGCCACACGTGCTGGGTGAGGGCGGCCTGGTCGGCACACCACACGAGCGCGGCGGCGTCCTGGCACAGGATCATCCGGCCGCCGCTGGTGCCCACCTGCCGCACCCAGTCGGGCGCGTGCGGGTGTTTGACGTAGAACCGCTCGCCGTCGATACCGTCCGGCAGGCGTTCCAGCGCCACCGGCCGACCGCGCACCTGCGGCACCATGAGCGGGGCCACACGTGCGAAGTACCGGGCCAGGTCGAGCTTGGTCGCCCCGCCCTCCCCGAACATCGTCTTGTCCGGGCGCTTGACCGGAACCTCGCGCCGTCCCACCCGCACCTGGACGACGGGGGTCATTCGTCCACCCCGAAGGGCAGGTCACGGGTGGTGTGCTGCACGCTCACCCAGTGGTCGGTGGTGAAGTCCTCGATCGCCCACACACCGCCGAACCGGCCCACACCGGAGTCCTTCTCCCCGCCGAAGGCCGTGTTGGGCTCGTCGTTGACGGTGGTGTCGTTGACGTGGGTCATGCCGGCCTCCACCCTCCGCGCGAAGTTCACCCCGCGTTCGACGTCCTCGGTGAACACGGCGCTGGAGAGCCCGTAGTCGGTGTCATTGGCGATGTGCAGCGCCTCTTCCTCGCTCTCGGCCCGCACGATCGTGGCGACCGGACCGAAGACCTCCTCCGCCGCCGTCGCGACGTCGTTGCCGCCCACCAGCACGTGCGGCGGCAGCACCCGTCCCGCGGGGCCCGACGGGTCGCCCGAGACGAGGAGCTCGGCGCCGTCGCCAACCGCCCTGGAGATCAGGTCGCGTGCGTGCTCCAGCTGGCTGTCGTTGATGATCGGCCCGATCTGGGTGTCGGTTCCCGCGGGGTCGCCGGTGCGCAGTTCCTGGGCGCGTTCGCGGACCCGCTCGACGATCTCGTCGTACACCCGCGCCTGGGCCACGACGCGGTTGGTGGACATGCAGATCTGGCCCTGGTGGTAGAAGGAACCGAAGACGGCGGCGTCGGCCGCGCGGTCGAGGTCGGCGTCGTCGAGGATCACCAGGGGCCCGTTCCCGCCCAGCTCCAGCGCGTGGTTCTTCAACGGCGACTGCGCGGCGATGTGGCTGCCCACGCCGGTCGATCCGGTGAAGGAGATGAGCGAGGGCACACGGCTGGTGACCAGTGCGTCGCCGATGCGGCTACCCTTGCCGATGACGACGTTGAGCACCCCGGGCGGGAGTCCGGCCTCCTCGTAGATGCGCGCGAGCAGAAGCCCGCCGGTGACCGGGGAGTCCTCGGCCGGTTTGAGCACGACCGCGTTGCCCAGGGCTATCGCGGGCGCGATGGTGCGGTGCGACAGCTGCATCGGGAAGTTCCAGGGGGTGATGGCCCCGACCACGCCGACCGGTTCGCGGTAGACACGGTTCTCCTTGCCCGGGGTGACGCCCGGGAGGATCCACCCGGACACACGGGTGGCGTGGTTGATGACCTCGATCATCCCGGCGCGCACGAGCGACCATTCGAACTCGGCGCGCTGCCGTACCGCCCCGATCTCGTGCACGAGCCATTCGACGATCTCGTCGCGGCGCCGGTCCATGACCTCCAGGGCGCGCAGGAACAGGGCGGAGCGTTCGACGGCGGGAGTGGCGGCCCATTGTTTCTGCGCGGCGGCCGCGGCCCGGTAGGCGCTCTCGACGTCGTCGGCGTCGGCGAGGCGGATCCGGGTGAGCGGGGTGTCGTCGTAGGGGTTGCGGTCCTGGTATTCGGCGTCGGAGGAGCCGGTCCACTGCCGCCCGCCGATCGACATCGCGTCGAAGCCTCCGTAGGGCTCCGGTGCGTGTGCGTCGCTCATGGTGCCTCCCGAACGAGGGTCCGTGGGCTCCACCGTGCCCGGACCCCGCACAGGAAAAACGACACTCAGTATTGAATCACCACAAAGCCGACAGAAGTTCGGGCACACCGACGGAACCCGGGTGAACACGAGGACCACGACCGCTCCGACAGGCAGGTACCGGACCACCGGGCGGTCCCCCGGCCTCGCGTGTACCTGAACACCCCCAGCGGGCATCGGCGACCGTGCCTAACCTGAGGGGACCCACGGGAACATGCCTGGCCCTCACCCCCAGGAGGCCCCTTGCCACCTGACCACCCCGCCGAGGAACCCGCACACCACGACGACCTCGAACCGGCGGCCGGCTCGGCGTCCGGACCGGCGCTCGCCGTCCTCGCACGGGTGGCGGCCTGGTGGCTCGTCCGCCTCGCCGCACCCCTCGGCGTGCTGTGGGTCCTGTGGCGTGTACTGCCGCCGACCGTCACGGTGCCCGCCGCCGTCGCCCTCCTCCTGATCTCGGCCGCCCTCCTCGCCCCGGGCGACCTGCGCAAACGCCCCGTGGCAGCACCTGGAGCGCTCGTCGTGGCCTGGGACCTCGTCCTGCTCGCCACCGTGACGACCCTGTGGACCGTGCAGGCCCATCCCCACGGCCTCGCCCTCACCGCGGTCGTGCCCGTCCTGCTCGGCCTGGGCGTGCGCCTGCGCACCTGGTCGGACCTCACCGCCCCTCCGTCCCACACCCCCGGAGCCCGCGTCCCCCTGCGGGCCGGCGCCCTCGCTCTCGCCGCCGTACTCGCGCTCGCGGTCCTCAGCCCCCTGTACCGCGACGGGCCCGCACACGCCCTCGAGTGCTCGGCCCTGGCCTCCGCGCCCGGGGGCGGCCAGGTCTGGGACGACGCCGAGGTCCTCGAAGGCGCACCGCCGCAGGACCACCCCGCGCTCGGCGAAGCGCTCTGGCGTTCCGACCGGCAGGAGACCCTCACCGGCGGCCACGGCGACACCGTCACCATGATCCGGTCCTCGTCCGACGAGGAAGGTCTCGCCGTCCGCGCCGCCGACGACGGCCGGGTCCTGTGGCACGTCGACGCCGACCGGATCGCCTCCGACACGTCCCGGGCCCAGGTCCGCACCGACCGGGTCCACCAGGTCGGCGGCACCGTGGTCGCCGGGTTCCACGGGACCGGGGAGACGGCGATGGGCGAGCCGAAGACCCGCACCGTCGGCTACGACGCCGCGACCGGCCGGATGCAGTGGTGCGCGTCCGGCCTGTGGGAGCTCACCGCCGACGTCGAGGAGACCGAGCGCTTCGCCGCACGCAGGGACGGCCCGTACTCGTCCTGGTCCTTGTACGCGGCCACCGATGGTTCCGAGGTCGCCCGTCTGCCCGCCGACGGTGACACCGACCAGCCCGACCACGACAACCTGGGGAGCCGCGCCCACATGTCCGGCGGCCGGGTCACGGTCCACACGGTGCAGGGGTTCACCACCTACGACCTCGCCACCGCCGAACCCGTCACCGCCGCGGTCGACCTCACGGACCGCTTCGACCTCCGTCCCGTCCAGGACGTCACCCACGTCGACGACGTCACCGTGGCCGCGTTCGCGGAGTCCGACGACCACGACGGCCCCGAACGCGGCCACGAACGCCATGGCGTCGCCGCCTACGGCCCCGGCGGCGAGTACCTGTGGGACAGCTTCGGCACCGGCCCCCTGGAGGAGGGCGAACCCCTGGTCGGCAGCGGGTTCGGGGCGTGCGACGAGCCGGAAGGGGAGCCCCGCTACCTCGGGTTCGACGGGCACTTCCTCGCCCTGGACACCCCCGGCAACGACCGAAGGGTCGCCGGGGTCCGCGCCGCCGACGGCACGGTCACGTGGTTGAGCGGGGACCAGCACTCCTTCGCCGACTGCTCCTGGGAGCAGCGCGTGATCGACGGGGACCTGGTCGCCGACACCGGTGACACCGTCGGCGCCGACGGACCGGTCACCGGCCCCCTGGGCCACCCCGACTCCACCCAGGACCACATCACGGTGCTCATGTTCGCCGGCAACGGCACCGCCACCGGCCACCCGCCCACCTCACCCGTGGTCTTCCACGCGCTCCCCTAAGGCCTGGCCCGCACACACGACGGCGCCCGGCCGAACGTGTCGACCGGGCGCCGTCGCAGGAATCAGGCCATGCGCATCACTTGCGCTTGTTGATCTCCTCGGTGAGCTGCGGAGCGACCGTGTGCAGGTCGCCCACGACGCCGAAGTCGGCGAGCTCGAAGATCGGGGCCTCGGGGTCCTTGTTGACCGCGATGATGTTCTTCGCGGTCTGCATGCCCGCGCGGTGCTGGATCGCACCGGAGATGCCCAGGGCGATGTACAGGTTCGGGCTGACCGTCTTACCGGTCTGGCCGACCTGGAACTGGTTCGGGTACCAGCCGGAGTCGACGACGGCGCGGGAGGCACCGACGGCGGCACCGAGGGTGTCGGCCAGCTGTTCCACGACGTCGAACTTGCCCTCGCCGACACCACGGCCACCGGAGACGACGACCGCGGCCTCGGTGAGCTCGGGGCGCTCGCCCTGCTCCTCGACGACGCGCTCGACGACCTTGGCACCCTTGGCGGCGTCGGGCAGGTCGACCGAGACGGCCTCCTCGGCGCCGGCGCCGGAGGCGGCCTCCGGGACGAACGAGTTCGGGCGGACCGCGACGACCGGGACACCGGTCTTGACGCGGCCGTGCGTGACGGTGGCGCCACCGAAGATGCTGTGCTCGGTGACGACCTCGGAGTTGACGTCGACGACGTCGGTCAGCACGCCGGAGCCGAGCTTCACGGCGGCGCGGCCGGCGATCTCCTTGTTCCCGGCAGTGGCCGAGACCAGGATCGCGGCGGCGCCCTTGTCCTGCGCGAGCTCGGCGAGCAGCTGGGCGGTCGGAGCGACGACGTAGTCGTTCAGCTCGGCCGGGGCCGTGTAGACCTTCTCGGCACCGAACTCGGCCAGAGCGGCCTTGCCGTTCTCGGCGCCGTCGCCGACCCACACCGCGGAGGGCTCGCCGATGCGGCGGGCCGCGGTGAGCAGCTCCGTGGTGACCTTCTTGACCTCTCCGTCGACGTGGTCGACGAGGACGAGGACCTCAGCCATAATCCTTGAACCCTTACCTTTCGTCTCTCGCCTGACCTACACGAACTTCTTCTCGGCGAGGAAGTCGGCGGCCTTGGTGCCGCCGTCGCCCTCGTCCTTGACGATCGTGCCCGCGGCGCGCGGCGGCGCGGCGGCGAAGTCCACGGTCTCGGTGGTGGCGTTGGCCAGCCCGATCCTGTCGGTCTCGATACCGACGTCCGCGGCGGTCTTCTCGTCCACAGGCTTCTTCTTGGCCTGCATGATGAGCTTGAAGGAGGGGTAGCGCGGCTCGTTGATCTTCTCCACGACGGAGACGACGGCCGGCAGCTGCGCCTCGACGACGTCGTGGCNTGATGGCGCTGCCGTCGACGTCGACCTTGCCCGCGAGGGTGAGCTGCGGAACGCCGAGGTACTCGGAGAGTGCGGCACCGACGACGCCGGTACGGGCGTCGGTGGACTCGGAGCCGAGGACGACGACGTCGTACTCGATGCTGCCCAGGACCTTGGAGAGGGCGTAGGCGGTCTGCAGGGCGTCGGAGCCGTGCAGCGCGTCGTCCTTCAGCCAGACGGCCTTGTCCGCGCCCATGGAGAGGGCCTTGCGGATGGAGTCCTTGGCCTTGTCCGGCCCCATCGTCAGCACGGTGACCTCACCGCCGTGCTTCTCCTTGAGCAGGAGCGCCTCTTCGACGGCGTACTCGTCCAGCTCGTTGATGACACCGTCGGACGCTGCGCGGTCGAGCGTGTTGTCCTCGGCGTTCAGCTTCCGCTCGGTCGCCGTGTCCGGGACCTGCTTGACCAATACGACAATATTCATGGCCGGTGGCCGACCTCCCTGCACTCCCATGATCCGCCGTCCGGCGGACGGGCGCTGGCGCGCCCCGTACTGCCAACAATGCCGAATGCCGTTCGGCCATCCGACGGCGGGTCCGGTATTCACGTCAATGCCGGTCCCGCGGTGTGCTCTACCCAGATGTTACTGGCTAGTAGCCAGGAGGCCAAGCCGACCCCCGCTCGTACTTAGGAAACCCTAACCAGAGTGGCTCCACAGGATGCCAGAGAGCCGCCCGCGCCCGGGCGTCCAGCCCCCTGCGACCCCGGCCCGCCGGAACCGCTCCGTCCACACTAGTCGGCGCTCTGCGGGCCGCATCGGTGCATCCACCTGCCGGTGACCCAGCACACGACAACGGCCCGGCCGGACACCGAGGTCCGACCGGGCCGCACACCCTTCGTCCGGGTCAGGAGAACCAGTCGGAGGGACCGCCGAAGGGCACCCAGTCGGGCGCCGAACCCAGGCCCATCGACAGGATCAGCATCGTGAGCAGGCAGATGCCCACGACCACCCCGATGTACAGGTAGATGCTGTGGAAGCGCACCCGCTCGACCAGCCACACGGCCTGGTGGCGGGCCTCCCGACCGCTCGGCATGATGTAGCCGAGCAGCACCATGACGAAGATCGCGAACCCGCCGGTGTAGTTCGCGCCCTCACCGCCGGTGTCCACGAAGGCCGAGTAGACCATGCCGACGAGGATCCCGCCGACGAGGTAGACCGCGCCGAACCCGATCGTGCGCACCAGCATCCGGCCGAGCGCCCACGGGAAGCTCAACACCACCATCATCGTGTCCGAGTTGCTCGGCCCGCGCCGCTGCAGGCGCCGCGCGTGCTCGGCCTTGACCACGTCCAGCGCGGACAGGCCGGCGATGACCAGCACCCCCAGCAGCAGACCGAACCACGGGAACCACAGGGCCACGCCGGCGAGCATGAACATGACCGGCACGAGAACCAGCGGATGCATCCGCCAGGCCTCGTACTCCTCGTCGTCCTCGTCGTCGTAGTAGTACTCGTCGTACTCCTCGGCCTCGGTGCCGTCACCGCGGAAGTAGTCGCCGAAACGGTCCTTGCTGCCCTTGCGGAAGCGCCCCAGCAGCCCGCCGCTGCCCTCCTGGAAGTCCTCCTCGTCGAACTCCTGCGTCTGATGCGGGCGCTCCTGCCCCACCGGGGTGAGGATGTCGCGGAACTCCTCCGGGCGCAGCGTCGAGTTGAAGAACTGCGTCTGCGGGGTGTCGTTGCCCGGCGCCTGCGGCGGCGCCTGGGGCTGCCCCTGCTGAGGGCCGGCCATCGAGCTCTGCGGATCGCCCGCGCCCGGGACCTGGCTCGGGTCCACCCGCATGGTGCTCTGCGGGCCGCTCTCCTGCGGGGCCTGCGCAGGGTCGAAGCGCATCGTGCCCTGCGGGTCCTCCTGCTGAGAACTCTGCGGCGCGATGCGCTCGGTGCCCCGGCCGCCGCGCAGGTCGTCGGTGGCCTCGTCGTCCGAGTTCCAACCGCCCGAGGCCGCCTGGTGCAGGTCGTCGGTCGCCTCGTCGTCCGAGTTCCAACCGGCCGAAGCGGCCTCGTGGAGGTCGTCGGTCGCCTCGTCGTCGGCGTTCGGGCCGCCGGATGCGGCCTGGTGCACCTCGCCCTCGGGCTCCTGGGGTACACCCCAACCGCCCGTGGCGGGAAAGTGCGACTGCTGTGCCCCGCTGCCCCACCCGGCGGAGGCGGCGTGGGAGGACTGCGGAGCCGACGGCGAGGCCCAGGCGCTCTGGGCCGGGTTGGCGCCGCTGCTGGTGTGCGGAGGGCCCCAGCCCTGGCTCCCTCCGAGCTGGTTGGCCAGGTAGGCCCCGGCCGCGCCCCCGGCGGCCGCACCGCCTGCAGCAGCCGCGGNGATGGGGGTTCCTGCTGCTGCCCCTGCACGGTGTGGTTGCCGGTCACCCCGGTGGGACGGCCCGCGTCCTCGGTCCAGGGCAGGTCGAGGTTGAGCCGACTCGTCTCCTGGACCAACTGGGCCGCGCTCGGACGGTTACGCATCTCACGGGACACGGCGCGGGTGACGATCGGACGCAGCGCCTCGTGCATCCCGTCCATGTCGATCTCGCCGTTGAGGATGCGGAAGAAGATGACCTCGAACGACCCCGCACCGTAGGGCGGACGCCCGGTCGAGGCGAAGGCCACGGTGCCGCCCCAGGCGTGCACGTCGGTGGCCGAACCCAGGTCCGTGCCCTCGATGACCTCCGGCGACAGGTAACTGGGCGTGCCCACGAACGTTCCGGTCTGCGTCAGCTTGGCACCGTCGACCGCGTGGGCGATACCGAAGTCGATGACGATCGGCTCGCCGTTGGAGATGATGACGTTGCCGGGTTTGAGGTCGCGGTGGATCACGTCGACGGCGTGGATGTCCTTGATCGCCCGGGCCATGCCGGTCACGAACCGGGTCAGCGCACGCCCGCGCAGCGGACCGTGGTCAGTCACCGTCGAGTCCAGGGTCGGACCGGGGATGTATTCGGTGACCACCCACGGGAGCTCGGCCTGGGTGTCCGCGTCGATCACCTCGGCCACGTTCGGGCTGTGCACGCGGCGCATCGTCTCGACCTCGCGCGCGAGCCGGGCGCGCGCGATCTGGTCCCCCGCCACCTCGGGCTTGAGGACCTTCACGGCCACGAACTGGTTGGTCCGGGGATCCTCGGCCTGGTACACCACTCCCATGCCGCCCTGCCCGATGCGGCGGCGGATGGTGTAGTGGCCGATGCGCTCCGGCAGCTCCTCGCCCGTGGGGAAACCTGCCGACATTGACATCGAGAACTCATCCCCTCAAAAGACCGCATACCACCACGTCCAGCTTATCGGCCGGGGGATGGGTCCAACATTGGCTTCGTGTGGCCCGTCTTGTGCCCGCATGACTCGTTGTGTGCGCCGCGGGGGGTTCGGGGGTCCGAGCGGCCCGTCCGCGTGGGCTGACCACCACGAGTATGACGGAAAAAACGGCGTGGCGGTTCCCTCCGACGGTACCGCGCAGGCGCCCCGCTGAGAGACCGGAGGACGGCGGAAGGGTGCCGTTGACCGCTTGCGGCCAACGGCACCCTCCTTCACGTGCTGCTTCGCCTCAGCGGCCCTGGAACTGCGCCTTTCCAGGGCCCTCTTCGACAAAGCTGCGCATCCCGGTCTTCTGGTCCTCGGTGGCGAAGAGAGAGGCGAACTGCACCCTCTCGACCTCGAGCCCCGTGGCCAGGTCGGTCTCCAGACCACGGTCGACGGACTCCTTCGCGGCGGCCAGCGCGACGGCCGGGCCCTGCGCGAGCGGGGCGACCTTGGCGACGGCGGCGGAGTACACCTCCTCGTCGACCACGACCTCGTCGACCAGCCCCATCCCGCGGGCCTCGTCGGCGCGCACGTGGCGGCCGGTGAAGATCAGGTCCTTGGCACGGGCCGGACCGATGAGGCGCGGAAGGCGCTGCGTTCCCCCGGCGCCGGGGATGACGCCAAGCTGGATCTCCGGTACGCCCAGCTTGGCCTTGGTTCCCACCACCCGGAAGTCGGCGGCCAGCGCCAGCTCCAGGCCGCCGCCGAGCGCGAAGCCGGTCACCGCGGCCACGACCGGCTTGGGGATGCGCTCCACGGCGTTGAGGGCCTCCTGCAGGTCGCGGGAGTACTCGCGCATCTGCACGGCGGTGTTGTCGGCCATCTCCTTGATGTCTGCGCCGGCGACGAAGACACGCTCGCCCCCGTACACGACCACTGCACGGACCGTGTCGTCGGCCGCCCCCCGGCGGGCCGCATCGGCGATCTCCGCGGTCAGGACGGCGTTGAGCGCGTTGACCTTGGGACGGTCCAGCCGGATGACGGCCACACCGGGGTGATCGGGGTCGGTCTCCACACGTACGAACTCGGCCACTGGCTCTTCCACCTGCTTCACTCGATGGTTCGGTTCCCGGTCTACCTATCACCCGGGTCGGGTCCGGAGCAGGACCGAGCCCTGTTTGGTGGATACCTTCCGTCGCGCAGCAGGATCACTTCATCTGCCAAACAGGGCTCAGGGTGCCCGCGCTGTGCGAGATGCCGTACGCGGCGGCGAGGAGCGCAGGGGCCGCGGCCACGAGCAGGGTGTCACGACGGCCCCACCGGCTGTGGCGGGCCCGCGTGCGCGGGCCGGTGCCGAATGCGCGCGCGTCCATGGCAGTGGCCAGCAGTGTTCCGGTGCGGACGGAGCGCACGAGCAGCGAGAACAGGCGGCCGAAGAACAGTGCCACGGCGCGGAACGGGTTGCCCCCGGCAGCGATGCCGCGCGCCCGGCGGGCGAAGGTGACCGAGCGCCACTGGTGGGCGAGCAACGGTACGAGGCGCAGGGCCGCCAGCACCCCCATCGCGGGGCGTTCGGGCACTTTGAGGCGTTGCACGAGCCCGTCGGACAGGTCGGTGGGATCGCTGCTGATGGCCACGAGCAGGCCGGGCAGGGCGATAGCGAGAACGCGCACCGCCGCGCCGAGTGCACCCTCGGCCCCCTGATCTCCGTAGAGGAGGTTGACCAGCAGAGTCGAGGAGCCCATGAGAAGGAAGGGCAGTCCGAGCACGAGCAGGGTGCGCCGATCCACGCCGCTGAAGGGCACCAGCACCACGGCTGCCGCGAGCACGACCCCTGCGGTGACGGGATCGGTGGCGGGGATCAGCCCGAAGGCCAGGACGAGCGCCGCCACGATCTTGGCGGCCGGGTTGAACCGCGACAGCCAGTGCGCGGCACCGGCGCCCTCGGACACGTCCAGGGTGAGGGTGTCGCCGCTGCGCGCGTTCACTCGGTCTTCCTCTCGTCGGTGTGCACGCCTGCCCCGCAGACCAGGAGACGACTGTCTGTGAAGTGGCGTTGCAGGAGCAGGTCGTGGGTGGCCATGAGAACCGCGCTGCCGGCCGTGCGCAGGCCCGCGAGCAGGTCCACCAGTTCGCGCCAGGTCCGGGTGTCCTGACCGAAGGTGGGCTCGTCCAGGGCCAGCACGTACGGGGTGTCCTCCGGCCCGGAACCGAGCGCGGTGGCCACCGACAACCGCCGTTTCTCCCCGCCGGACAGGGTGTAGGGGTGCACGTCGGCCAGGGTGTCCAGGCGCAGGCGCTGCAGGAGTTCGTCGACCCGGGCCTCGACCTGCATGGGCGGCAGCCCGGCTCGTCGCGGGCCGAATCGCAGCTCCTCGCGCACACTGGCGGTGACGAACTGGTCCTCGGCGTGCTGGAAGACGGTGCCCACGTGCTGGGCCAGGCGGCGTGCGGCCCAGCGGTCCAGCGGGCGGCTGTCGGCCTCGCTCAGGCGCCCGCGCGGGACCACGGCGCCGCGGTGCGGGCGGGCGAGTCCGGCGAGCAGGGTCAGCAGCGTGGACTTGCCCGACCCGTTGGTGCCGACCAGAGCGGTGGCGCTGCCCGAGCGGATCTCGGCGTCCACGTTCTCCAGCACGGTCCTGCGCCCTCCGCCTCGGACCCCGAGTCCGATGGGGGTCCGCGCGGTCACACCCTCGGCCGCGAGGACGGGCACGCCGCCCGGTGCGGGGGCGAGGGCCGGTGCGGGTTCACGTCCCGGGACCCACACCCCGCGCGCGGCCAGATCGGCTCCGTGACGGGCAAAGACCCGTGCGGGCGGACCGTCCGCGACGACCCCGCCGCCGGGTTCGAGCACAACGACACGGTCGACCAGGTCGGTGACCTCGGCGACGCGGTGCTCGACCAACACCAGGGTCGCCTCCGTGTCGGCCAGCAGCCGCTGCAGGACACCGCGCACGAGGGCGGCGCCCTCGGGGTCGAGGTTGGCGGTGGGCTCGTCCAGGAGCAGGAGCCGGGGCCGCATCGCCAGGGCGCCGGCCACGACCAGGCGCTGTTTCTCCCCGCCGGAGAGCGCCCCCGTGGAGTGGCGGAGACCGTAGGCGAACCCGACCGCCTCCAGGGCGTGGCTGACGCGCGGCCAGATCCGTTCGGGCTCTACGCCGAGGTTCTCCAGCCCGAAGGCCACGTCGTCGCCGGAGCGGGCCATGACCAACTGTGCGTCCGGGTCCTGGCTGACCAGCCCGACCAGGCCGCGCCCGCGGTCGGCGGGGCGGCCGTCGACCAGCAGGGTGCCCTCTTCCTCGCCGCTGATGGCTCCGTCCGGTCCGGTGAGCCCAGCCAGTGCGTGCAGGAGGGTGGATTTGCCGGCTCCGGAGGCGCCCAGGAGCAGGACCCGCTCCCCCGCGTCGATGCGCAGGTCCACACCCCGCAGAGCGTGTGCGGAACGGCCCGCGTGGCGCCACCCCCAGCCGGACAGGTTCACGTCGGCCATGGGTCAGCCCCTCGCGGAAGCGAACGGGGTCAGCGCCCCTGCGCGGGCCAGGGCGGTGGTCAGCAGACGCGCGCCGACACCGCCCACGAGGGCGGCGCTGAACAGCACGAGTCCGCCGTAGATCAGGTTGTGGCTCAGCTGCCAGGTCACGTGGTCGACCAGGGCGTCCCGGACCGCGGGGGTCAGTCCGGCGGCCGCGCCGGCGAGGATCGCAGCGCCCATGTTCCAGTACCGGTAGCGCAGGGCGAGGAAGACCAGCTCGGGGAGCAGCCCCTGGCCGAGGCCCATGAAGACCACGGTGACGCCCCCCTGGGCGCCCAGCATCATGGAGACGGCTGCGGCCGCCACGGAGGTCATCACGGTGGCTCCGGGTTTGCGGATCACGAGGCCGCCCAGCACGCCGGCGAGCATCCAGACCCCGTAGAAGAGGGCCTGGGCCGGCGGGAAGACGGCGAAGAGCGGGCCGGTGGCGGCCCACAGCAGTCCCCAGACCCAGAAGACGACGCCCATGGTCACACCGATGACGGCGGCCACGACGAGGTCCACAGTGCGCCAGGAACGGGCGAGTTCGAGCACCCCCGGGGTCGCCCCGGGGCGGGTGGCGGTATCCATACCGATCGGTTCCTCTCGTCGATCACGACGAGGGGCGGGCGTGCTGCCACGGCCGAGAGCGTTCCCGGATCGCACGGGAACGGGTCCCACGACTTCCTTCGCCGGCATGATCCGGATCAGGTGTGTAAGGGTCTGCGGCCGCCCGGCCGCACTCTCAGCGCTCTCGCGCTCCCCTGTCGGTTGCACCCAGTATGCGCCACCCCCACTCTCCCGGTGAGCCCTGGCCCCCGCACAAGACGGGAGGGGCGCCCCGGGATCCGGGGCGCCCCTCGTGTCGGGTCGGGTCAGTCGTCGCTGTCGTCGTCGGACGAGTTCGACGGCTCCGAGCTCGGGTTGCCGAACTTGCTCGGCGGTCCGGGGAACCCGTCGTCCGGGGTCACCTGCGCCGCCTCGCGCATGGTCTCCTGCCAGATCGGCCCGGGGATGTCACCGCCGTAGACCACCCCGAAGTTGCGGCCCCCGATGTTCACACCCTGCAGCGGGTACTGCTCACCGCCGCGTACGTCGCCCACGACCACCGCCGAGGACATGTGCCGCGTGTACCCGGCGAACCAGGCGTAGGCGGCGTTGTCGGTGGTGCCGGTCTTGCCGGCCGCGTTGGCCCCGATGTCCAGGCCGTCGGCGGTGCCGCCGTCGAAGGTCTGTTGGAGCAGGTGGTTGACCCCGTCGGCGACGTCACTGCTGATCGCGTTCTCCTCGCACTGGCTGTCGACCTCGATGTGCTCGCCCCCGTTTTCGGGGTCGCCGACGGTGATCCCGCGGACCGGGGTGGGCTCGCACAGGGCCCCGCGGGAGGCGAAGACGGCGTAGGAGTTGGCCACGGTCATCGGGGACACCTCCTGGTCGCCGAGCGTGAACGAGCTCCACACCCCCATGTCCTGGCCGTCGGAGCGGTGCACCCCCAGCCTCTCCGCCATCTCCGAGGTCTCACAGAGCCCGACCCGGCGCTGCAGCTGCGCGAAGTAGGTGTTCACCGAGCCCTTGGTCGCGCTGATCATGTTGTGGTCGCCCTCGTCGCTCTCGCCCGCGTTGCTGACGCTCCAGGGCGACATCCGTCCCCCGTCGCAGTTGGACAGGCCGCCCACCGAAACGCTCTCGGGCGAGTCGAAGCTGGTCCCGAAGCCGAGGCCGTCGTCCAGCGCCGCGGCGAGTGTGTAGGACTTGAACGTCGAGCCGGCCTGGAACCCACTCGATCCGCCCTGGTCCTGGTCGACGGCGAGGTTGATCGCGGTCGTCCCGGACTGCTCGTCGTCGAACCCGTACCGCAGGTTCTGCGCCAGGGCCCGGATCTGCCCGGTGCCGGGGTGCACGACGGCCTGCGCCGCGAACTTCGTGGTGTCGTCGGGCGGGACGTGGCGGTCGACAGCCTCCTGTGCGGCGTCCTGGGTGCGGCGGCTCATCCCGGTCTCCACGACGAGCCCGCCCTGGCCGATGAGTTCGCTGCGTTCCTCACCGGTGTTGCCGAGCACGTCGCTGGTGGAGAGCCAGTCCATGACGTACTGGCAGTAGTGCGGGTGCTCGCTCTCGGCGCAGCTGCCCGCACGCGGGGTGTGGTCGATCCCGAGGTCACCGCCGATGTACTCGTCGGCCTCCTCGGCGTCGAGGTGCCCGGTCGCGACCATGCGATCCAGGACGACGTCGCGCCGGTCCTCCGCGGCCTCGGGGTTCTCCAAGGGGTCGTAGTAGGTGGGGCTGCGCACGATCCCCACGATGGTGGCCGCCTGCCCGGGGTCGAGCTCGGCCGCGGTGGTGGAGAAGTAGCGCTTGGCGGCGACCTCGATGCCGTGCGCGCCCGCACCGAAGTAGGCGAGGTTGAGGTAGCCCTCGAGGATCTCGTCCTTGCTCAGGCGGTCCTCGAGCTCGACGGCCTGGCGCAGCTCGACGATCTTGCGGGTGATGTTTCGGGCGCTGGCGCGTTCCAGCTCCTCCTCGGTTTCGGCCTGTTCCATCAGCAGGTTCTTGACGTACTGCTGCGTGATGGTCGAGCCGCCCTGGGTGTCACCCTGCGCGGTACGCACGGCGGCGCGGAACAGGCCGCGCAGGTCCAACCCGCTGTGTTCGTAGAAACGGTCGTCCTCGATCGCCATCAGCGCGGCCGGCGCCCACGGGCTGACCTCGTCGAGCGGGACGTTCTCGCGCTCGCGTTCGGCGACCTCGCCGAAGGGATCGCCGTTGGTGTCGGTGAGCACGATGCGCTCGGAGAGCCGGGGAACCTCCAGGTCGTGCGGCATGTTCATGAAGGTCGCCGCGGCATCGCGTCCGACCAGTCCGAGACCGCCCACCCACGGCATGAGAAGCGCGGCGCTCAGGACCCCTGCCAGGGCTCCGAGCCCGGCCAACCGCAGGGTCTTCCTGCTCGTCTCCGTGTCGACTCTCTCACGTAGCGTGCGCTGGTCGTCCGACTCCTTCACGTCGCCCCCTACGAGGTCTGCGACCTGTCCCGTGTGTTCGACGGAGCAGGCACTCCGCACACCAGAGTTCCAGGAGCAACGCGAGAACAGAACGGTCATTTCGGGCGCGTCAGTGAAAATCTTCCCCAACGCGCCGCAAAGGCCACTGGCACATCATCCGAAACCCGGACATTGATTCCAGGGGAAACAACTGCGACACCGAGGGATGTCCGGAATTCGCGTCGGCCGCACAAGGCAGCATTCGGTCAGCCCTACCCACCGGAACGCGGCCGCCAACACGAATACGGAGCTTCCCGACTTTCCCCCACAGGCAACCCGAAAACAACCGGGGAGACACCTGAATCCACTGCACACTTATGCCCGGTTTGCGAGGTTTACCCAGGTGAAACCGTGCAAATACCAGCTTCACAGACGACCTCACAGTGTGATGAAGATCACAGAAATTATCCGGCCCCGATGCCCCGCCAATGGGCATGTGAGGGCCGACGATAGACAGCGGCGGGGACCGGAGNGGCGGGCACCGAAGTCGCAATCCGGACAGCTCCAGATGCGCGCAGCCAGCCACCCCGCCTCGCTTTCGCATTACCCGACCCATTTCCGCTTTCCGGAACCCAACGCGCATCCAGAAAACGCCCGAACCATGACAATTACGGTGTAGCCAGTGATCGGACGCCTGCCCATCCTCGACCTGTTCCCGACCAACGACCTGGGCCCGGTGAAAGCAGTTCCCGGAGAACGTTTCACCGTCGGCGCCACCGTCATCCGCGAGGGCCACGACTCCCTCGCAGCGGGCGTGGCCCTCTACTCTCCCGAGGGCCGACGCCGTTCCCTCGTCCGTATGCGCGAGACCCACCCCGGGACCGACCGGTTCGAGGCCGAGATCAGCCTCCCGAGCGAGGGATCCTGGTCCTTCGCGGTCGAGTCCTGGCACGATCCCTTCCTCACCTGGCGGCACGCCGCGGAGATCAAGGTCCCCCTCGGACAGGACACCGAGCTCGTCCTGGAAGAAGGGGCCCGCCTGCTCGCGCGCGCCGGCCGCCGCGTGCCCCGCGACCCGGTCCTGAACCGCGCGGCGAAAACGCTGCGCGACACTTCCCTCGACCCTGCCGAGCGCCTCGCCGCCGGCCTCGACGAGCACGTCGTCGCAGCGATGGAACGGTCTCCCCTGCGCGAACTCGTGACGCGCTCGCGCAAGGTGCGCGTGGCAGTGCACCGTGAGCGCGCCCTGTTCGGCTCCTGGTACGAGTTCTTCCCCCGCTCCGAGGGCGCCCAGGTCGACACCGTGCCCGGCGCGGAGCGCTCGGGCACCTTCGCCACCGCGGCCAAGCGCCTGCCCGCCGTCGCCGACATGGGTTTCGACGTGGTCTACCTGCCCCCGATCCACCCGGTCGGGGTCAGCAACCGCAAGGGCCCCAACAACACCCTCACCGCGGGACCGGGTGACCCCGGTTCCGTGTGGGCGATCGGCTCGGAGGAGGGCGGCCACGACGCCGTCCATCCCGATCTGGGCACCATCGACGACTTCGACGCGTTCGTGGCCGAGGCCCGCGAGCACGGCCTCGAGATCGCACTCGACCTCGCCCTGCAGTGCTCCCCCGACCACCCCTGGGTGGCCGAACACCCCGAGTGGTTCGTCCAGCGCGCGGACGGTTCCATCGCCTACGCCGAGAACCCGCCCAAGAAGTACCAGGACATCTACCCGCTGTGCTTCGACCGCGACTTCGAGGGTCTGTACGCGGAGATCCTGCGTGTGGTGCGGCACTGGATATCGCACGGGGTGCGCATCTTCCGCGTCGACAACCCCCACACCAAACCGGTCGTGTTCTGGGAGCGTCTGCTCGCCGACGTGGCAGCCACCGACCCCGACGTGCTGTTCCTGGCCGAGGCCTTCACCAGGCCCGCGATGATGCGCACGCTCGGCAAGGTCGGCTTCCACCAGTCCTACACCTACTTCACCTGGCGCAACGGCAAGGACGAGCTCACCGACCACCTCACCGAGCTCAGCCGGGAGAGCGCCCACCACCTGCGCCCCAACCTGTTCACCAACACACCCGACATCCTCCACTCCTATCTCCAGCACGGGGGCCGGCCCGCCTTCGAGGCCCGGGCGGTCATCGCCGCGCTGGCCTCGCCCACCTGGGGCGTCTACTCGGGGTTCGAGCTGTGCGAGAACACCCCGGTGCACCCCGGTAGCGAGGAGTACCTCGACTCGGAGAAGTACCAGTACAGGCCCCGGGACTGGGCGGCCGCCGAGGCTTCCGGGGAGACCATCGCACCCCTCCTGACCGCACTCAACCGGCTCCGTCGTGAGCACCCGGCCCTCCGGGAGCTGCGCAACCTGCGCTTCCACCACGTGGACCGACCCGAGCTCATCTGTTTCTCCAAGCACCGGCCCGGCGACGGGCCGGAAGACCCCGACGACGTCGTCATCGCCGTCGTCAACCTCGACCCGCACCACGCCCGCGAGGCGACGGTGCAGCTGGATCTGCCGTCCATCGGCCGCAACCGGGAGGAGGAGATCGAGGTGACCGACGAGCTGACCGGCCGCTCCTACACGTGGCGAGCGCACAACTACGTGCGGCTCGACCCGGCGACCGGGCCCGCTCACGTGTTCACCACCACCGGCAGATGAGGCCACCCGGGGTGCGCCGAACGGCAAGGACCCGTACGCCCCGGGGGACGCCCGTTGATCCGACGTCGAACATTTTGGTGGGGAGCAGTAGATGAGCAAAGACGCGCCCGGACCCGGCGATCACGCCGAACACGGTCCCCTGGCCCCGGCGACCGGGGCCGCCACCGGACCGCTGATGTCCTCCGGTGGTTCCAGCGATCCCTACTGGTACAAACACGCCGTCTTCTACGAGGTGCTCGCCCGGGGGTTCTTCGACTCCAACGGCGACGGCACCGGAGACCTTGCCGGGCTCACCCGGAAGCTCGACTATCTCCAGTGGTTGGGGATCGACTGCGTCTGGCTGCTGCCGATGTACGAGTCGCCGCTCAAGGACGGCGGCTACGACATCTCCGACTACTTCAAGATCCTTCCGGAGTTCGGCCGCACCTCCGACTTCGTGGAACTGCTGGACGAGGCGCACCGGCGCGGCATCCGCGTCATCACCGACCTGGTCATGAACCACACCAGCGACCAGCACCCGTGGTTCCAGGCCTCGCGCGAGGATCCTGAAGGACCGTACGGCGACTTCTACGTCTGGTCGGACACACCCGACCGCTACGAAGAGGCGCGGATCATCTTCGTGGACACCGAGACCTCCAACTGGACCTGGGACGAACAACGCGGCCAGTACTACTGGCACCGGTTCTTCTCCCACCAGCCCGACCTGAACTTCGAGAACCCGAAGGTGCAGGAGGCGATCCTGGAGGTCCTGCGCTACTGGCTGGACCTGGGGATCGACGGATTCCGGTTGGACGCGGTGCCCTACCTGTACGAGCGCGAGGGCACCAACTGCGAGAACCTCAAGGAGACGCACGAGTTCCTCAAACAGGTGCGCTCCGAGGTCGACCGCCTCTACCCCGACCGCGTGCTGTTGAGCGAAGCCAACCAGTGGCCCTCCGACGTCGTCGACTACTTCGGCGACCACGAGAGCGGCGGCGACGAGTGCCACATGAACTTCCACTTCCCGCTCATGCCGCGGATGTTCATGGCGGTGCGACAGGAGCAGCGGTTCCCGATCTCGGAGATCCTCGCGCAGACCCCGGAGATCCCGAGCAACTGCCAGTGGGCGATCTTCCTGCGCAACCACGACGAGCTGACCCTGGAGATGGTCACCGACGAAGAACGCGACTACATGTACGCGGAGTACGCCAAGGAACCCCGCATGCGGGCGAACGTCGGGATCCGCCGGCGCCTGGCTCCGCTGTTGGACAACGACCGCGACCAGATCGAGCTCTTCCACGCCCTGCTGCTGTCGCTGCCGGGCTCACCGATGCTCTACTACGGCGACGAGATCGGGATGGGCGACAACATCTGGCTGGGCGACCGCGACGCGGTACGCACACCGATGCAGTGGAGCTCGGACCGCAACGCCGGGTTCTCCAAGGGCGACCCGGGCCGCCTGTACCTGCCGTTGATCCTGGATCCGGTCTACGGGTACCAGGCGGTCAACGTCGAGGCGCAGGTCGAGAACCCGGGATCGTTGCTGAACTGGACGCGGCGGATGATCCAGATCCGCAAACGCCACCCGGTCTTCGGTACGGGTGCCTACACCGAACTCGACGCGACCAACCCGAGCGTGCTGGCCTTCCTCCGCGAGGACGGCGACGACCGGATGCTCTGCGTGAACAACCTGTCCAAGTACCCGCAGCCCGTCGAGCTCGACCTGTCCCGGCACGCCGGGGTGAGTCCGGTCGAGTGTGTGGGCGGGGTGCGTTTCCCCGAGATCGGACAGCTGCCGTACCTGCTGACCCTGCCGGGTCACGGGTTCTACTGGTTCCAGCTGCCGCCCCTCGTACCGGAGGACACCACGCGGGCTGAAGCCGGAGACCTGCCCAGTTACGGGCTCCCAGCGGCGGGGATCAGCGCGCGCAGTACCCAGGGAAGCGGGCCGATCTGACATGTCCGAACTCGAAGAACTCCTGGCGGTCTGGCTGCCCCGGCAGCGATGGTTCTCCGGCAAGGGGATCCCGATCCGGCGACTGCGCATCCTGAGCCGTCACCGTCTGTTGTCGGCCGGTGACGAAGGGCCCGACCTGAACCTGCTCGTCGTGGAAGCGGGCCAACGCGGCACGTACTCCCGTTACCAGGTCATGCTGGGCTCGCGTCCGCCGCGTGCGCTTCCCGCCAACCTGGCCCGCACCGCCATCGGCGTTTGCCAGGTCTTCGGCGGCCGGGCGCAGGTGGTCTACGACGCCGCCCACGACGAACAGCTCACCCGGCTCCTGTTGGAACGCTTCGCCGCGCCCGCGAGCGAGGGCCGTTCGGAGGTGCGGTTCCGCACCGTGCCGGGCGCCCGCGTGCACACGGGTTCGGCCGGGCGCCTGCTGACGGGGGAACAGTCCAACACCTCGCTGGTCTTCGGGCGCGACCACGTACTCAAGACCTTCCGGCGGCTGTGGCCCGGCCCCAACCCGGACCTGGAGCTGAACACGGCTCTGTCGGGCTCGCCCTACGTGGCCGAGCCGTGCGGGTGGATCGAGGCGGACCTGCCCGGTTCGCCGACCCCGACCACGCTGGCGATGCTGCAGGACTTCGTACCCGACGCCACCGACGGCTGGGTGCTGGCGACCGGGAACGTGCGTTCGCTGCTGCAGGGGTCCTCTCCGGAACGGGAGTCGTCCTTCGCCGAGGAGGCGGCCCTGCTGGGGCGCACGACCGCGGAGGCGCACCGGGCCTTGTCACAGAAGCTGCCGACCGACGTGCTCTCGCCTGGGGAGATCTCCGACCTGGCCGACGCCATGGTCGAACGCCTGGCGATGGCGACCGCGGAGGTCCCGGAGCTGGCCGAGCACGCCCCGCGGGTGATGTCGGCCTACTCCGACTTCTCCCGGGTGGACGAACCGCTTCCGACCCAGCGTGTGCACGGCGACTACCACCTGGGCCAGGTCATCCGGCCTCAGCAGGGATGGGTGCTGCTCGACTTCGAGGGCGAGCCCACGATGCCGGTGCAGGACCGCAGGAGCCTGTCGACGCCGCTGCGCGACGTGGCCGGGATGCTGCGGTCCTTCGACTACGCGGCCGGCTACCTGCTCATCGGCCACCCGGGCGAACCGGCCCTGGAGTGCTCGGCCCGCGCGTGGGCCCGGCACAACCGGGACGCGTTCTGCCGCGGTTACGCCGACGGCGGCGGGATCGACCCGGAGAAGCACCTGACGGCTCTGCGGGCCTTCGAGTTCGACAAGGCGGTCTACGAGGTGCTGTACGAGGCACGTAACCGGCCGAACTGGCTGCGGGTCCCGTTGGACTCGATCGCATCGGCGGTCGCGCCCTCGATGCCGGGCTGATCCGGTGTGCGGTCACGGTCGCCGTACGCGGCCGTGACCGCACCGCTCGTCTCCCCGCTCCCCGGGCCCGCCTCCAGGCCCCCTCGACCAGCTCGTCCCCTGCCCCGTCCTACGTCCCCCCGATCACGACCACCGTCCACGACCACGACACACACGGAGCCGAGTTGTCCCCGTCCAGCGAAGAACAGCGACCGAGCGAGGGCGCCGCGACGCCCGAGCCGAAGACCGCCTCCACGACGAAGAAGAGCACCGAAGACAAGAAGCCGTCCGCGACGGCGAAGAATGCGCCCGCCGCGAAGAAGGGCGCCTCCGCCGAGGCCGCGGCAGCCAGGAACACGGGCGCGACGACCTCCGGGGCCAGGGGCGCACCGTCCGCGGCCCGCACACGGCGGCCCTCCGGCCCCGCACCCGAGCTCCTGGCCGAGATCGACCGTGTCGTCGACGGCCACCACCACGATCCGCACAGCGTGCTGGGTGTGCACACCGAGGGCCGGTCCACGGTCGTGCGCGCCCTGCGTCCGGGTGCCCTCGAAGTGCACGCGGTCCTGGGCGACGGCAACCGGGTGGAACTGGCCCACCTGCACCGCGGGGTCTTCGCCGGCAAGGCCACGAAAAAGGCCCTGGGCACGCCCTCCGACTACCGCGTGGCGGCCCGCTACGAGGAGGGCGGAGCCGAGCACGTGAGCGCCGACCCCTACGTCTTCGCCCCGACCCTGGGCGAACTCGACCTGCACCTCATCGGGGAGGGCAGTCACGAGGAGCTGTGGAACGCCCTGGGCGCGCACGTGGACACGCTCTCCACCCGCACAGGGGAAGCCGCAGGCACCGGGTTCTCGGTTTGGGCGCCCGACGCCCGCGGCGTCCGCGTGATCGGTGAATTCAACTACTGGAACGGGGTCGGACACCCGATGCGCAGCCTCGGGTCGAGCGGCGTCTGGGAGCTGTTCGTCCCGGGTGTGGGCGAGGGTGACCTGTACAAGTTCCAGGTTCTGGGAGCGGACGGCCAGTGGCAGGACAAGGCCGACCCGATGGCACGCGCCACCCAGGTCCCGCCCGCGACGGCGTCGGTGGTGGCCTCCTCCGACTACGTGTGGGGCGACCAGGAGTGGATGGCCGGCCGCAAGGGCGTCGAGCCGCACCGCGCCCCGATGAGTGTGTACGAGGTGCACCTGGGGTCGTGGCGTCCCGGGCTCGGGTACGAGGAGCTGGCCGAGCAGCTGGTGGAGTACGTGACCGAGCACGGGTTCACCCACGTGGAGCTGCTGCCGGTGGCCGGGCACCCCTTCGACGGGTCGTGGGGTTACCAGGTCACGTCGTACTACGCCCCGACGCCGCGGTTCGGTCCGCCCGACGGTTTCCGGCACCTGGTGGACTCGCTGCACCGGGCCGGCATCGGCGTGCTGCTGGACTGGGTCCCGGCGCACTTCCCGAAGGACTCCTGGGCGCTGGCGCGGTTCGACGGCACGGCGTTGTACGAGCACCCGGACCCGCGCCGGGGCGAGCACCCCGACTGGGGCACGCTCATCTTCAACTACGGCCGGACCGAAGTGCGCAACTTCCTCATCGCCAACGCGCTGTACTGGCTGGAGGAGTTCCACATCGACGGGCTGCGGGTGGACGCGGTGGCGTCGATGATCTACCTCGACTACTCGCGCGACTCCGGCGGTTGGGAGCCCAACGCTTTCGGGGGGCGGGAGAACCTGGAGGCGATCGACTTCCTCAAGGAGCTCAACACCGCCGTGTACCGGCGCAACCCGAGCGCGGTGATGATCGCCGAGGAGTCCACGGCCTACACGGGTGTGACCACACCGGTCGACATGGGCGGTCTCGGGTTCGGGCTCAAGTGGAACATGGGGTGGATGCACGACTCCCTGGAGTACGTGAAGAAGGAGCCCGTCCACCGCAAGTACCACCACAACGACATCACCTTCGCGATGATGTACGCCTACAGCGAGAACTACGTGCTGCCGCTGTCGCACGACGAGGTGGTGCACGGAAAGCAGTCCCTGATCAACAAGATGCCCGGGGACGAGTGGCAGCGGACCGCGAACGTGCGTGCGCTGTTCGGCTTCATGTGGTCGCACCCGGGCAAGCAGCTGCTGTTCATGGGCGGTGAGATCGCCCAGGGCGACGAGTGGTCGCACGAGGAGGGCGTGCCGTGGTGGCTGTTGCAGTTCGACCACCACGCGGGGGCCCAGCGCCTGGTCAAGGCGCTCAACGACGCCTACCGCCCGCGTGCGGCACTGTGGTCGCTGGACACCGACCCGACCGGCTTCACCTGGTTGGACGGCGGCGACCATGAGGGCAACACACTCTCCTACCTGCGGTTCGGGGAGGAGGGCTCCGTGCTGGCGTGTGCGGTGAACTTCTCGCCGGTGCCGCGGGAGGACTGGCGTATCGGCCTGCCGCGCGGAGGCCGGTGGAGTTCTGTGCTCAACACCGACGACCCCCGGTTCGGCGGTTCGGGGTACCCGGCGCCGGCGGCGGTGGAGGCCGACGAGCAGGGCCGGCACGGGCAGGCGTTCTCCGCGCCGATCACGCTGCCCCCGCTGTCGGCGGTCTGGTTCGAGCCGCAGGACTGACGCGGAGAAACGGAGCGCAGGTGAGGGGACTCGGGGGTGCGGAACCGTCGGTCCCCTCCGGTGTGTGCGGGGCCGTGGCGTGAGGCACAGGGGCAGCGAGTGTGTGACTGGCGGTGCAATCGGGTCGTTACGCTACGGGGACTCGTGTCCCCGATCGTCCGGTTCCAGAAAGGTCCATGTCTGAGCCCCGCTACCCCGCTGCCCTGCCCTCCCCTGCCCTGAAACAGCCCCGGCCACGGTTGGAGGGGGTGGACCTGGCTCGGTGGGTGGCGGTCACGGGTATGTTGCTCGTGCATTTCAGCGTGCCGTTCATCCCCGGTGACACCGTGACCGCCTGGCTCACCCACCAGGCGGCCTGGGGCCGGTCGACGATCCTGTTCACGTTCCTGGCCGGGGTCTCGCTGGCCATCATCGCCGGGGCCCGAGAGCCGCACCGCGGCCGGAAGGCGAACGTGACCGCCGGCCGCGTGGTGGTGCGCGGTGTCGTGCTGATGATCATCGGGTGGATCCTCACGGCGATCGTCTCGCCCACCGAGGCCGCGTTGACGGTCATCATCACCTACTACGGCCTGTACTTCCTGATGGCGGTGCCGTTCCTGCGCCTGAACGCGAGGTGGAGCGCGGCCGCCGCCGTCACCGCCGCGATCGTGGGCCCGCAGCTGTTGTACGCCCTGCGGCGCTCCAACGACGAGGGCGGCTGGTTCCACGACTTCACGCAGTCCTGGAACCAGGTCTCGCCCGGCCACATCTTCCTGGAGCAGGGGCTGCTGGACCTGTCGGTCTACGGCTTCTACCCGGCGCTGAGCTACGTGGCGGTGGTTCTGGCCGGCCTGGCCGTGGGGCGTCTGGACCTGCGCTCCCACACGGTCCGGTTGGGGATCGCCGCGCTGGGGCTGCTGCTGAACTCGGTCGCCTACCGGGCGTCCTGGCACGCCTGGGAGAGCTACCGGCTCATCGACGAGATGGGCCCCCGCGAGGAGCACCAGGGCCCGGTGCCCACCGACGACGCCCGGTGGCTGCTCTCCAGCGCCTCGCACACCGCCACCACCCCCGAGATCATCGGCGGAACCGGGCTGGGCATGGCGGTGCTCGTGGGGTGCCTGTACCTGGCCGACCACCTGCCGCGCCTCCTGCGGCCGCTCATCGCCACCGGCACGATGGCGCTGACTGTGTACGTGGCGCACGCCCTGGCCATGGCGTGGCAGGCGAACATCGACCACACTGCGGGCGACCTGGCGCACTGGTTGAACGAGTACATGCCCGAGGTGTTCATCGTCGGGTCGATCGTGGTCGGGTTCGCCTGGCACAAGCTCGTGGGACGCGGGCCCGTGGAGGCGTGGGTGTCGACGGTGAGCAAGGCCGTGGTGCCCGGCGGCGGGGTGGCCCGGAAGGCCCGGAGCGCCCCGGGCAGTGGTGAGCCCGGTCCAGGTGGGAACAGTGGACCGGCGGGGCCGAACGGCGGCGGGCCGGAAGCCCCCGGTAGCAGCGACGGCCCCGAGGGCGGCTCCGGCGGCCCCAGGGCGGGCGGACCCGCCCCCACGGCCCCCGCGGCCGGCAGTTGGGCCCCCGGCCGCCCGGAACCCGGTGAACGCCGCGACGGCGCGGACCAGAGGGCGGAGACCGAGCGGGAGCCCGAGCGTTCCAGCACCGGCCTGCGCAGCACCTGACCGCCCGCTCCCCTGCCCCGTACGCGGTAAGTCCTCGGCTCGTCGGCGGTGTCCCCGGCCGGGCCTGGGCATAGGCCCGGCCCCCTTCCGTCCGGGCCTGCCGCGTGTTTGGGTGTGTTCCTGCGCACACGAGTGATGGGAGGGCCATGGCCGACCGGGACACGGGGTTGTTGAAGGTGCTGGGGCGCGGGGACGTCCTCGCGCTGTCCTTCGGGGCGATGATCGGCTTCGGCTGGATCGTCCTGACCGGCGAGTTCATCGAGGCGGCCGGCCCCGGCGGCGCCGCCCTCGCCTTCGTCGTCGGCGGCGTGATCATGGCCTTCGTCGGCCTCACCTACGCCGAACTCGTCTCCGCGATGCCGCGCGCCGGCGGGGAGCACAACTACGCGCTGCGGGCCATCGGGCCCAAGGGCGCGCTGGTGGCCTCGTGGGCGATGGTGCTCGGGTACGTGTCCGTGGTGGCCTTCGAGGCGGTCGCGGTGCCCGAGACGCTCGTGTACCTGTTCCCGGACATGGCCGTCGGGCACCTGTGGACGATCGCGGAGTACGACGTCCAGGCCAGCCTGGTCGCGGTCGGCATCATCAGCGCGGTGATCATGGCCGGCATCAACTATGTGGGGATCCGCCCCGCGAGCGTCTTCCAGGTCATCGCCGTGCTGTTCCTGGTCGGCGTCGGCGTGGTGATGATCGCCGGTTCCGCCGTCGGCGGGTCGGCCGAGAACATGGACCCGCTCTTCACCGGCGGTGTCTCCGGCATGTTCGTCGTACTGGTGGCCGTGCCGTTCCTGTTCGTGGGCCTCGACGTGATTCCGCAGTCGGCCTCGGAGATCAAGATCCCCTACCGGCTCGTCGGCGGGCTGCTGGTGTTCTCGGTGTTCTGCGCGACCGCCTGGTACGTGATGGTCATGCTCACCGCCGGGTCGGGCCTGTCCCCCTCGGCGCTGCTCGAGTCCGAACTTGCCTCCGCCGACGCCGTGGGCGCGTTGTGGCACAGCCGGATGGCGGGCAACCTGGTGGTCCTCGGCGGGATCGCCGGACTGCTGACCAGCTGGAACGCCTTCCTCATCGGGGGCAGCCGCCTGCTGTTCGCCATGGGGCGCTCGGGGATGGTCCCGGCCTGGTTCGGCCGCCTGCACCCGCGTTACCGCACCCCGTCCAACGCGATCCTGTTCATCGGAGCGCTGTCGGTGGTCTCGCCCTTCTTCGGCGACCCGATGCTGGTGTGGCTGAGCAACGCCGGCGCCTTCAACATCGTCATCGCCTATCTGGCGGTGATCGTGTGCTTCCTCGTGTTGCGCCGCAGGGAACCGGAGATGGAACGCCCGTTCCGGGTGCCCGCCGGGACCCCGATCGGCGTGATCGCGTTCGTCCTGGCCTTCGGGCTGTTCCTGCTCTATCTGCCCGGCATGCCCGCGGCGCTGTCCTGGCCCGAGGAGTGGCCGATGGTGCTCGTGTGGTGGATCGCGGGGCTGCTGCTGATTCTGCGCCTGCCGCGTGTTCGGGCGGGGGCCGACGCCGAGGAGCGCCTCATCGAGGCCCTGAATGCCCGCAAGGGTACGTCCCCGCCTCCGTGAGGGCCCGGGGATCTTGCTACCAGAGCCGGGTTCAGCGCCGATACTGGCTCTGGTAGCAAGATCTACTGGGGATCATGGTGAGTGTCGGGGA
>NZ_ANBF01000227.1 GCF_000341025.1 Nocardiopsis salina YIM 90010
CTTCGAGAACTACGCCGAGCGCACCGAGTCCATGTTCCTCAAGGGGCTCTCCTGCCTGAAGGGCGCCGCCGACGCCACGGTCGCGTACCAGAACGGCGATCACGAGATGGCGCTGACCGCCCAGGACGACGCGGGCAACATCGACGCGCTCGACATGGACATGGGCGGCGAAGGTGGTGAGGGCTCGTGAGCGGGTTCGAGCCCACCGAGGCCCAGACCGGCGTCGGCTACAACCCCTTGACCCTGATAGATCCGGATGCGATCCCCTACCCGGAGACCGACACGTGGTCGCTGAACTACGCGGCCGAGACGATCCGCTCCGGCGGTCAGGACATGGCCTCGACCACCGAGGACATGGAGACCACCTGGCAAGGGCTGCAGGAGCACTACACCGCGCCCGAGTCCGAGACCCTCTTCGCCGCGGTCGAGCCGGTGGTCAGCGCCGGCGAGGACCTGCAGAGCGATCTGGCCACCGTGGCCACAGCGTTGGAGGACTTCGCTGAAGCGGCCGCGGACGCGCGGCGCAAGCTCAACAACCTGCGGATCGAGGCCCAGTCCTTCGCCCGTGATCTGGAGGACCGCAAGTTCTGGTGGTTGGACCGCAACGAGGAGGAGGACGAGTGGGCCGTCCAGACCAACTTCTCCCTCAAGTCCCAGGTGAATCGGGCCTGGAACGACTTCACGTCCGCCGAGATCGACTGCGCCAACGCCATCTCCGGTATCCACAGCAACCTCGTCTTCACCAACCCCAATGACGCCACCGGCGCCGACAACGAGCTGGTGTACGGCGAACCGGCGCCACTCGCGGGCCTCGACCCCGACAACATCATCGGAACCCTGCCCGAGGCCGCCAACGGGCTGGTCGTACGGCAGCTCAACACGCTGACCGAATGGGCCGCCGAGGAGATCCACCCGGCCGACGTTGAGTTCGAGCACAGCAGAAACCAGGCGGTCTGGGACACCCTCGTGGTCGGGTTCGGCTTCGGTATCGCGCAGGGCATGGTCACCAAGAGCGGCTTGTGGCGCCCGGAGACGGGTTGGGCCGCCGACGAGGACCAGATGCGCCACAACCTGGAGACGACTTGGAAAGAGACCGGCATGGAAGCCGCGTCCCTGGTCGGGATCCACAACGAGGACGGGTGGCTGTACCAACCCAGCACCGACGACCCTCACGCCAACCTCAGCTGGGAGTGGTGGTGGGGAAACATCGAGGAGTCGGGCCGCGACATCCGGGAGGGGTTCACGGCCTGGTCCCAGCGGGAGAGCGACCCCGAATACCACGAGACCTACACCGACATCAATACAACCCTGTTGCTTCTCGGCGGGATCAAGCTGGGCGGGGACATCATCAGCTTCGGTGGGCCCGGCGGTGGCAGCAGCAGCGGCAGTGTTGGTGGTGAAAGCGGCGGAGCGCCAGACGAGCCCGGCACCGGGGCGAACCTGTTCAGCGGCCAGAGTGGAGGAGCGCCCGGCACAGGCGGCTCGGACCGGGACATCGGCGACATCGCCCAAGAGGGCCGCACCCCAATCACGGAGCGCTTGGACGAGGCGTTGGAGCAGACGCCGGTCCTGGGCCCGGAGGGACCCGACCCCGGGGCGCCGGGGGGTCCCAGTGGGCCATCGGAGCCCGGTGGGCCGGGTGCACCTGGAACGCCGGGGGGCTCCCCGGGGCAGGATCCTCCGAACCAGGGGGCCGGCACACAGGAGGGGCCACGCCAGGAGCCGACCTCTCCCGGCGCCCCACCCCCGGGCGGGACCGGCGGAACAGGTGGTAGCGAGGGTAGCGGCGGCGACCGCAGCGGATCTCCGAGCCCCGGCCCGCGTGAGGGTGACCAGAGCCCGCGCGGCGACCAGGACCGGGGACGCCCCGGGGACGGCGACCGCCGCGACGGCGACGGGAGAACCCTGCCCCCGGCCACCAGCGGCGGAAGCGACGCGCCCGGCGACGGCCGCGGTTCCGGCACGCACGACCGGGAAGGACGCGGAGGAACAGAGGAATCCACGCGGCCCCGCGGCGATCAGGAGAGGCCGGGGTACCCGAACGCACACCGCGACGACGAGAACAGGTCGGGCGACGACCAGAGAGGCGGCACGAACCAGGACGGGGAGCAGAGAGGGCGTCACGACGAAGACCGCAAGGGCCCCGACCCCGCAACCGGCGGTGGCGGCAGCGACCGTGGTGGTGAGGGTCCTCCGCCGACCTCCCCCGGCGACGGGCCCGAGAACGGCGGTCGCGACGACGAAGGCCGCGGGGGCGATTCCAGCGGCCCAGACCGTCAAGAGGTTCTCTCTCGGGGCGAAGTCCAGGACTACGGTACGTTCAGCCGGCCCCACGAGCGAGTGGACAATGACGGCAACTTGCTCGGCATGGATCCCCAGCGCTCTCAGGAAGTGCAAGGGGCACTTCGGGAAAGGATGCCGGATTTCAACTCCGAAGAACTCCAACGGGTATCGCGAAATCTCGAACGCAGCCCCCGAGGAACAGAGATTTCAGACTTCCTCTTAAATGGCAATCTTTTCAGGATGAACAATTACGATGAAGTAGTCAGCAAACTAAAGAACAGGAGAGACATAGAGGCGGCAGCGCAGGAACTCAGACTTGCGCAAGACCTTGAACGCTCGGGCACCCCGGCGGACAGAATTGACTTTGCGGGGAAAACCGGACACAAGGGCGAAGACCTTGATGTGGCGGTTCGAGGCGCGGACGGAGAGATCCAGCAAGGCTATCAAGCCTACATATCGAGCAGCGAAAATCCAGCCGGGAAAATAGCGAAAAAATTCAGAAAGCAGCTTCCGCACAAGGACGGCCAGCAGTCAGCCGGGGTAGCACAAATACAGGGGACACTATCCGACTTCCCAACTTCCGACCTCAATTCCCTGGAATCATTCTCGCGCAAATTCAAAATCGACATTCACCTCCACTTCGAGGACCAAATCGTCATCTTTTCTGGAAGCCCATCGACCGGAGGGTAAAATGTCCATAAGAAGATCATCGAGAGAGATCGCATCCTGGGACTGGACGGTACCATTCAAGGAAGAGCCGCAAATATCAAAACTTGTCGAACTGCTGGACACCACCCATTCCGTCCTTAAAGAACTAAGCCTACTCCGGACTGAGAAAATAAGCATTCAATGGGCTCCGATAGCCTCATATGGAGTCCCCGAAACAACCATTTATCTCGACAACGAACCTCGGCCAGCCAGGCTGCACGACCAAGTCACCTCCGCACTCCCAACCGAAGCTCGAGGCCCTCATATCGCATATATTTCCCTCATGGGGGACGGCCTTATACTCGACAGCAAAAAACTCCCTATCGCCGTCAGGGGACTTTTTGAAATTAACGGGTTTTGGAACTGCGATTCCATTGACATCGAACTCACCGCGCACCATGACGTGTGGTTTCCCTACGCCTTCGACGGCACACCTCATCCGATCGTATATGCTAATAATGCGCCGAATCTAACAAAGGCCATACATGGAATCGAAAGCGCTCTGAACCAAAGGGTTGAGCCCGGCGACGTGACTTTCTTCTGCGAACCCGGGCCCGAGGGGATCCTTCCCCCCGATGACGATGAAATCATCAATGGCCATTACTTCGATGTGACGAGGATGAAGGGCCCTCTTTGGACTTTTGAGAGCCTTCCTTCTGAGGAAAATTGAGAGATCGATACTTTATCGTTTTACCTCAGGGTTCACCCGATAAACCGGAGCACCTGTACGGCCTCGACTGGAGGCCGTTCGTCACCGCGCAGACGAAGAGGGGGGACCCGTTCGGGCTCATGATCCCTTGGATATTGCCGCCGTGGGTTTGGGGGGCCTGCCCGGGGAGCATGGTGGTGCCCTCGTCGATGTAGCGGTAGGCGGTGGCGCGGGAGATGTGGTGGTCGGTGGCCAGGCGGGTGGGGTCGGTGCGGTCGCGGAAATGGCGCAGGATCAGGATGGCTTGGTTGTAGCAGGTCAGCGACCGTGTGTTCGTGCGTGTGCCCAGGTTGCGGCGGTGAGTGCGCAGGAGGCGTTCCAGGTAGCGGACGAGTTCCATGGGGACGTCGAGTGTGGCACGATAGGTGACCAACGGAGCCTTTCAGGTGTTCGAGGGTTTTCTTCGCAGATACCTCTTCTACCTGGGGCTCCGTTCTTTTGTCAGGCGATCGGACAATTGTCCCTTGGTGTCGTGTTCATGCCTCGGAGTCCGGATCGGCCATTCGATCTTGTTGAGATCACCTCACTGTGCTCACGACCCTCTGGTCATACGGCTACTGATCTTTGATTAGGAACTTGACGGAATAGGGCAAGGATCAACCCGACCGAGCGGATGAAACCGCGCAGCAACTCCGGCTTGCGCTGGACCGAGCGCAGGCGGGACCGCATCACCCGCCGCGGACGCGGCACGCGCCGTGCGCGACCGCCCCTGGCCCACCTGGCTCTACCCCGCGAACACCGTGCTCCTGGGAGCGTTGGCACTGGCCCCGCTGCTTCCGGACCCGGCCTTCATCGGGGTCTGGCTGGTGCTGATCTTCACGGTCGTGTCGGTCAACACGTGGGTGGGGCGTCGGATGGGCACCCCGTTGGCGTTTCCGACCAGCCGCGGGTTCCTCTCGGCCGTAGCGGTCGCGATCCTTTTCCTGCTCGCAGCATGGCTCGTCGAACAGATGGATGAACCCACCTGGATCACCGTGCTGTGCGCGGTCGGTGCGTCGGCCGGCTACGGCATCGGATCGATCGTGCACCACAGGAGCACCCACCGATGAAGGGACAGCTCGACCCGGTCGTCCACCCCACGCACCGCCTGCGGATCTGCGCGATGCTCGCCGCGGGAACCACGGTCGAGACGTCCGTGCTCAAGGAGGAGCTCGACCTCAGCCCCTCAGCGCTCAGCAAACAGATCACGGCGCTGGTCGATGCCGGATACGTGACGCAGGACCGCTCGACGACGGACTCCCGTCGGGTCTGGCTCTCGCTGACGAAAGAAGGGCCAGAACGCGTACCGCGCGCATGTGCAGGCGTTGCGGGAGATCGTCACCGACCCGGGGAGCTGAAGTGCCCCTGAGGTCAGCCACTGAGGCCGGCAATTGAAGCCCGCCACGGAGGCTCGCCACGGCTCCGGCGCGTACCGCGGCCCATCCCCGCGTGCGCGGGGAGCACGGGCCGGTCGGCAAGGCGATCGGATGGTCGGCCGGCCCATCCCCGCATGCGCGGGGAGCACTCTTTCTGACCTGCGGTCCTACCGACGGGTAACCGGGATTTCTGCAAGTTGTGCATATCCGGATAACGCGTGGGTCGAAGTTCCAANTGCGGGGGCGAGGGTAGGCGNTTCACAGGCCCAGTATGCCGGGGCCTGCCCTGACAGGAACAGGCCCCGGCTCTTCGTCCGTATCAGCGTCACCGGCTCACGGTGTCGCCCCAGGTGGCGGGCTCACGGCCATGAACCACGTTCCCGTGTCACAGTCCCGGCCACGGACGTGGGCGGGGGAGAGGGTGCGGGGACTGGTCCCCGGTCGAGCGCGAGCCCGAGCCCGCCGGTGAGTCGGACCCTGAGCCAGGCCCCGCGCCCGGCTGTGAGCCCGCCCCCGCGCCCAGGCTCGGCCCCCGGAGCGGGCCGGGATCGATGAGGCCGCAGTCGCTCACGCGTCGTGGTGTGCATGGCTCAGACAGGGCGTGGTCGAGGAGTTCGAGGGCCTCTTCGGCGTCGCCGTCGCGTTGCAGGAGGGCGAGCGCTTCGCGCACGGCGTTGGTCCGGCGGCGCAGTCCGCGCACGAGAAGGAAGTCGGCGACCGGGTGCGGCCCGGGTTCGACGTCCAGCGCTTCGGAGACGGCGTCCAGGAACTGAGCGGTGTGGATGTCCAGCATCAGGCGGCCTCCGCCATCACGATCGGTTCTGTCGGAACGGGTCGGCTGCGCGCAACAACGCGCTCGGCGCGGACGGGACCCGGGCCACCCGAGGCGCCCGGTGCACCCGGTGCGCCCGGTGCACCCGGACCGGTGGAGAGCAGCTGAGCGGCGCGGTCCTGGTCGGCGAGTGCGCACAGCACCGCGAGTGCCAGCTGTCGGCTCTCGGTCGGGCGGGCGCCGGTGGCGCGCCCGGTCACGAAGCAGCGTCCGCGCACGATCGCGGCCGGCACGGAGACGTTGACGCTTTCGGGAACCTGCGGCCTCGGGCTGAAGTTCGATGTGAGCGACGACCGTGGGAACGGCGAGCGCTCCGGCGCAGCGTTGTAAGGGCGTCGCGGCGCGGGAACCTTCGGGCCGTAGAGCGCTGGAGCGGAGGGCTCCGGGACAGGGAGCCACGGACCCTCCCCGGTCGTGGGTTCGATCGCGTCCCCCTCGTCTCCGGATCCGGGGACGGGAGTGATGGTTGCTGCGGGGATGCGCTCGGCGTAGCGGCGCACGCGACGGGCCCGACGGGGGCGGCGTTGGAGCTCGCAGGCCAACCCCCGGACATATCCCAGGGGAGAGATATGGACACCGCAGCTTGGTCGGACCAGCCGCAACAGTCCGTACAACATATGGATAAGGTGCTTCACGACAGCGCTCCTTCGCAGCGTTGTCCGGGCCCCGGACGTGCCAGCGTCGCGGGGCCGCCTTCATTTATGAAGTCTTGACTCTACAGGAGGAGGCATAGCTCTGCATAGCTTTCCTTTCCTTTTAGTAGGTCATCTTAGGTCTAGCGTGCTCGCATGAACGAAGAGGACGTCCCGAAGATCCCAGCCGACGGTCCAGGGCTGCGCTACATGGCCGTGGCTGACCACATCTCCGCTGCGGTTGAAACCGGCAAGCTCAGACCGGGATCGCGACTCCCGCCGGAGCGTGAGCTCGCAGAGAGTTATGGAGTCTCTTACATGACGGTTCGGCGTGCCATGAAGGAGCTCAGGGAGCGCGGCGTTGTCGTCTCCGTTCACGGCAAGGGAACGTTCATCGCAGAACCCTCCGGAGACTGAGCTCTGCTCGCGGGGCAACTGCCCTGCGGTCCTCGCCTCGGGGCATCCCGCGGGCCGAGTAGCGCCCCCTCGCTCCGTGTAGCGGTTCGGTGTGGAGTTTCGAGAGGACTCGCCGGGCGTCAGGTCACCGATGAGGTCCAGGAATACGGGCTGGCTCGCTCGACGGTGCGCAGGGCGATCGCCGTGCTGGTCGAGGAGGGCGTCATCTTCACGGTTCCGCAGCGCGGCTCATACGTTGCCGAGAAACTGGGCTCGTAGAGACGATCTCGGAGAGATGACGGAGGGCCCTGTGAGCGGTCCGTACGAGTTCCAGCCTTCGAACGTGGCGTACCTGTATCAGGAGCTGGCCGACTTCATTGCGGGGCGGATCGAGCGCGGGGACTTGAGGCCCGGTGCCCGGCTCCCGGCTGAGCGGGATTTCGCTGAGGAGTACGGCGTATCGCTCGGCACGGCCCGGAGGGCGACCCGGGAGCTTCGGGATCGCGGTCTGGTGGTCACGCTACCGATTAAGGGCACGTTCGTCGCGGAGGGTTCCGAGGGCTGAGCCTGAGCCCGGCGTCCTTGAGCGCAGAGCGCTCGTCCTGGTGAGGGACATCCCCGCGTGCGCGGGGAGCACGAGATCGAGCCCCACACCCAGGGCGTGGCGGGCGGGAGATCCCCGCGTGCGCGGGGAGCACTCTTCCTGACCTGCGGTCCCACCGACGGGTAACCGAGACTTCTGCAAGTTGTGCATATCCGGATAACGCGTGGGTCGAAGTTCCAATGCGGGGGCGAGGGTAGGCGATCACAGGCCCAGTATGCCGGGAGTACCCCCCCTCGGTGGGCAGGGGCGGCCTCCGAGGTCCTGGGTCGGCTTCCGGAGGCCTCCACAGCCCCGGGGCGGGGAGGGGCTACAAGCCCGTCGTGCACGGTGTCTGCCTCGCCCGTGTAGGGGCGTTTCGGTCCTGCGACAATGTGCTCTCGGGTCTCCACGGAAGGTGAGACACCGACCCCCACGAGGTCCGAATGATGGTCGAATGTCCAACTTTCAACGGGAAAGTAGATGTGATGCCGACCATACTCCTTCGATGGTCAGCAAATTGTGGCCTCGTGTTCCACCGGAGTTCCGGGCGACCGATCACGTCCACTACCTGCGGAAATAGTGGCACGTGCGACGGATGGGTAAGGGCCGGATGCCCGGATTGCCTGCTCGGGCGGAAAACCCGTCGCGTTGCGAACAACCCGCGACCCCCGGATGGAGCACCATGGAGTATGGGGTAGAGACATGCGGGGGTCTGTGGTTCGTGCGCGGGGCTCATTGTTGTTGTGCGCTCGGCCGGGACCCGGTGTCACCCGTCTTCCGACGACCTTCCGATCACCCTCGGCACGACCACGACGCGGGAGCCAGTAGATGACGACGCATCAGCACGGCCCGAAGCGGAGCTGGCGACGCGTGGTGATGATGCTCCTCCTCGGTGCCGGGTTCCTGCTGCTCCCCATCACGGGGGCTCAGGCGAACCCCATGTGCCCGGGGGAGCCGGCTCCGGTTCCCGAGTCCGCGGGGAGTGGGGCAGACGGGTTGATGGTGCCGCCGCAGTCGCAGTCTGCCATCGAAGGTGCCCCGGACGGACTGCCTCCCGACGCCAGTATGTACGGCCAATACGGGACCTCCGGAACCCAATGGCACCACATCACGGAATCTTGCGTCGACGGGATTTCCAACGGTGCCCAGGCGACCCTGGCGAACACGGCTTGGGACCTGTCGAAGACGATCAATCAATCGACCATCACCGTTTACCAGGCGGCCAATTCAGATGGCCTGCTGGAAAACTTCAACACCATGGTCGAGGACGTCGTGCACGCGCTGCGGGACGGGATCTGGCGGCCCCTGATCCCGACCATGGTCATCCTGGGCGCGGTCTGGCTGGGATGGTACGGGCTCATTCGCAAGCGCATGACCCTCACCATCGAATCCTCGATCTGGATGGTGCTCGCCGCGGCGCTCGGCATGTGGATCCTGATGCAGCCGGCCGCTGTCATGAACATGGCCAGCAGTCTGGTGAACTCCGGGACACAGTTGGTGACCAGTGCCGTTGGTCAGGTCACCCCGGGAGGAGGGGCGGCTGCCTGCCCACCAGGTGCAAATGAGCCTGAACGCGCAGATTGGGAGTCAGAATCTGATTTCCAGGTGCGAAGTAATGCTGACATGATGTGGTCAAGTCTCGTCTGTCAGCCATGGATTGCTGGACAGTTCGGAAATAGTGAAATCGCCGAAAACGCTGCGATGCACCATGCGGAAGACCTCTTGGCAGCGCAGGCAATCAGTCGGGTTGAGCAGCAAGAAATAACCGATGGTGATTTGGATCCGGCGACCATTGGGAGCGACAAGCAAGCTGAGTACGAGGAAATCGCTTCGAGCGTAGAATCATCTTACCCAAGCGTCTATCCGTTGTTCTCTGGGGAAGACCAGACAAACCGTCTTGGTGTCGCTACCCTTGCACTGTTTTCTTCGGTGTTTGCTGGGGGTTTGATTCTGGCTGCTTCGGTGGCTCTCATTGTTCTGAAGATTGCATTTCTTCTGCTTTTTCTGCTGGCTCCAATATTCCTTCTGATTGGGATTCATCCCGGATATGGGCGCATGGTCCTCCTGCGTTGGCTTGAGCTCATGGTCGGGTTCCTGCTCAAGCAGATTTTTATTGTTCTCCTCATTTCCTTGTTGGTGATGGCTTATGGCATGGTAATGGGAAGTAACTTGGGTTGGGGTCTGCAGATGATCCTGCTCGCCTTGTTCACGCTGGCGCTCTTCATCTATCGGAAACCGTTCGCGCACCTGTTCAGCTCGGTCAACGCCAATACCTTCACCTCGCGTGTGGTCAGTGATGCCGCACAGAGCCAGGCGCTGGGCCGGAGTGCGGCTGTTCTTCCCCCGGTCGCCTATGCGAGGGGGCAGAACTGGGGCCGTCGTCGGGCTCCGCAGCTTGCTGCCGGTGTTGCTGGAACGCCCGCGGGCCAAGGCACCGACCAGCCGGTCCCGCAGGACGACGCACCCACGCCGGATCGCGAACCCGCGCGCGCCCGCGCACGCGGGGGATACGGCCGTGTGCGCGGCAACGATGCTCCGCCACCTCTCAACGTCAACCGCAACTCCGGTTCCGGAGGCGGGGGCCAGCGTCCCGGCCCTGGCGGCAGGAGTACGGACGATGCCCCCAACTTCAGGGGATCACAGGGTTCCTCCATCCCGCCCCGCCCCAGCGGTGGTTACACCGGTACCGGGGACAGCGGATGGGGCGGCGTCTTCGGGTCGGGCCCCGGAGGCCGTTCTGACAGTTCCAGCAGTGGCGGCGGGGGCGCTCCCGCCGGAGGCGCGCCCGCGGGTGCCGGCCGAGCTGCAGCCGCTGAGCGCCCCGACCCGGGAAGCGGTCGAGGCATCTTCCAGGGCCGAGAGGACACCCCGCCCCAGGGCGCGCTCGGTGGGCAGAGCTCCCGTTGGGGAGCGCCTCGGGAGAAGCGCGAGCGCAAGGCGCCCGCACGTCAGCCGAGGCAGGCCCCGCCGGCCCCGCCGGCCCCGCCGGCCCCCTCCAAGCGGGGGGATGGCGAAGNATGGCGAAGGCAGCTGGCTGACCGGCTCCAACAAGCGCAACGACAACGCCCCCATCACCCCCTTCTGGGGTGACGGCGGTTCCGGCGGAACCCGGGACCGTAAGCGCGACGTCCCCTTCTGGTTGAACGACGACTGACGGATGAAATCCTCACCCCATGCCGAACCCACTCTCAGAACAGGCGCAGCGCAGGGTCATCGTCGCGCTGATCGTCGCCCTGATCGCGTTCGGGGTGTACTTCTTCGTCTCCGGATTCGGCGATGACGAAGAAGGCCGAGCAGCCCCCGAGGGCGAACAGGGTGGGCGTGAAGGGCAGGGAACCGCTGAATCGCCCGACGACTTCTCGACGGTCGAGCCGAGCCCGATGCCGACCACAGGCGACGAGGACATCGACGTTCTCGACTGGTTCCCCTTCAGCGAGGACGAGCTGCTCGCTGCCGGCGCGACAGCCCGGGAGTTCGGCGAGGCCTACGGGACCATCGACTACAGCGAGGGCCCCGAGGACTACTTCGCCGGCATGGAGGAGCTCGCCACCGACGAGTACGCCGAGGTGCTCTCCGAGACCACCCGGGCCGGCGCGTTCTGGGACGAAGGTTCGGAGGCCGAGGCCGTGGCCGAAGGTCGGGCCGAGGTCGAGTCGGTCCGTACCTATGGTGGCGACTCGATCACCTTCGTGGTCGAGGTGCAGTCCATCACCGAGACCGCCGACTCCGCATTCGACGAGGAACTCGGCGAGTTCGCGGTGACCGTGACCAGCGAAGGCCAGGGCTGGCAGGTGCACGACTTCCAGCCGGCCGACGCCGGACAGTACGGGGAGGAGTGAACCCCAGTTGCAACCCCTCTTCACCCCCGCCCCCGCCGACTCCGGCCGTGGAGCCGCGCTCGGTGTGACCGGTGTGATCGTTGTGATCTCCCTGGTGGCGGTCACGATCGCTGCGCTCATGGTGATCCCGGTGATCAGCAATACCTCGCAGCATCTGGGGTCGCTCGTGGGCAGCGGTGTCATCTGCGCGGAGAACGAGGACGCCGAACAGCCCGACGCCAGCGGCTACGCCAACGACTCCATCCCGGAGAACTACCTCGAGCTCTACCAGGAGGCGGGGGAGGACCGGGACATCCCGTGGAACATCCTCGCGGGGGTCGGACAGGTGGAATCGCACCACGGCCGTTGGGACGGCCCCGGGATCACCGAGGGGCACAACGACTGGGGTGCGGCAGGGGCGATGCAGTTCGGCTCCCTGGACGGCTCGGCCGCCGGGAACAGCTGGGGCGGCGAGCCGATCCAGGCCGTTGAGGACCGGCCGGACGAGGGGTACGGGCTCGACGGCAACGACGACGGGATCGTCAACGTCTACGACCCGGCCGACGCCATCCCCGCGGCCGCCGACTACCTGGTCGAGCACGGCATCGAGGACGACGTACGCGAAGCCATCTACGGCTACAACCGCGCCTGGTGGTACGTGGACGACGTGCTCGAATGGGCGGATCGCTACGCCGAAGGCGACTACACCACCTCGGACTCTCAGCGGAACGCCGTGGTGTGCGACCTCGACCAGGAAGGCGAACCGATCGGGGATGCCCCCGACGAGCTCTCCCAAGCGGTCGTGGACTGGGCCCTCGACCAGCGCGGGCTTCCGTACATCTGGGGTGGTACCGGTCCGGAAGGCTACGACTGCTCCGGGCTGGTGATGAAGGCGTACGAGAGCGTCGGCGTGACCGTTCCCCGGGTTTCGCAGGACCAATGGGAGTTCGGCCCCGAGATCGATCAAGGTGAAGAACAACCAGGTGACCTGGTCTTCTTCGATGTGCAACGTGAAGGGGAGCCGCCGGGGCCCGGTCACCTCGGAATGGTCGTGGACGACGGGTTGATGGTCGAGGCCTGGTGCACCAACTGTGGTCCGATCGCAGTGCGCGAGTACGATGACCCCAATCGTGCGGACATCGTCGGATTCACCCGTCCGCTCGAACACCCCGATGTGAAGTCCCAGCTGGAGGCGCAGGGTTAATCGTGACTGAGGCAGATGAGAAGCACGAGAGCCTTGAGGAGCAGAAGCCGGGCAAACAAGGACTGCACGGGTGGAAGGCAGCGCTGGCGATGTTCGGATGCGGTTCACTCGCTGCCTTTGGCTTTTTTGGTGTGCTTGCCCTGCTGGTGACGTCCTTTTTGGATCTCACGTCGTCTGGCGTGCAAGGCGAGGGAGAGGGCGACGCACCTGTCCCGGAGGCTGTTGGCGAGCCGCAGGCATCTATTGATCCTGGAGATTTGGACGTTTGCGGTCGGAATCTTGAAACCGCGGGTTCCCTAACTCTGACACGTGTGGACTCTGGTGGGAATTTCGAGGACCCCGGGGAAGGTGAGGAACGCATCGTTCAGGATCAATGCGAATGGGAGCTGTCGCCGGACGTCAGTGCTGATTCCTCCTGGGGTCTTGAGTACGACTATCAAGCGTTCATCAGTGACTCAGGTGGAGAACGGGAAGAAGTTGCATCGAGGGAATTTGAGGAGAGATCTGAATCCCTCGCTGCAGAATTTGATGAAGTCTCGTCGGAGGGTGAGGAAAATCTGGCTGACGGGGCGTACTTCGTTTTTGGTGAGGTTGAGTCGGGTGTCCATGGGTACTACTTGGTTGCGCAGACGCGTAGTGCTGTCTACGAAATGAAGTTGACTGCTGTTGGTGGTGATGAAGTCACTCAACAGTCCATGAAGAACGAGGCTGATAAGATCGTTGACGTTTCGGATATCGAGTTTAATATCTGGATTCCGGAGTAACGTCCGGTTTGGCCTCAAGCCACTCCTGCCATGAAGTGGTGTCGACACAGGGTCGTGTACGACTCGTTCCCGCCGATGTGCACCTGCTCGCCCCGGTACACCATCACCCCGTCCACCACACGCGCGTTGTGCGTGGCCCGGTTCCCGCACCAGCACCGGGCGTATACCGGCAGGACCTCTATCTTGTCTGCGAGCTCCACCAGCCTCTTCGAACCGGGGAAGAGCTGCCCCTGGAAGTCCGTGAGGATCCCGTAGCAGTACACGTCGATCTTCATCCCGTCGACGACCCCGGCCAGCTGCCCCACCTGCTTGAACGACAGGAACTGCGCCTCGTCGACGATCACGTACGGCACATTGCGCTCGGCGATGTCGTCGTAGAGGTCGAGGTCGTCCCCGACCTCCGCGGCGGTCGCCTTGAGCCCCAGCCGTGAGGAGATGATCCCCGAACCGGCTCGATCCTGCTTGGTGTAGAGCACGCCCTCGCCCCCGCGGGAGTGGTGTTCCTGGAGAGCCATCGTGCTCTTGCCCGAGTTCATCGAACCGGTGAAGTACTTGAGCTCGGCCATGCGTGGGGTCTTCCTGCGTCCTCGGTCCGGGCGGCGGGGGCGAATGGTCGGGTGGTCGGGCTTCGGGCCCGTGTAAGCCCGGGGGTGGTGGGCGGGGTGTTGGGGTGTTGATGTCGTTGCGGCCCCTGGCCTGAGCATCTCGCCCCATCGGGCCAGCAGCGAAGATACCAGCGCGCTCCGGGCCGCATGATCGGGTACCGGGTGCGGGGGCGGTGTGGGTGGTCAGGGTCTCGTGGACGCGCTGAGGGGTGTTGTCACGGTGGGGCAGAGGCCACGTGCGGGTGGTGTGTGGAGCCCGTCGTTGCGTTCCGCCTGTGGCACTGGCCGGCGCACGTGCACCGCACGAAGCGTCCCGGGTGGGGAGCGTCGCGAGAGGGTGGGCCGGCCCGGTGGGCGAGCGCCGCCGTGAGGTGAAAGGTCCACACGGTCGGTGCAGCGAAAGGGGTGTCCCCAGCGGTGAGGGGTGCGAGAGGACGAAAGGACCCCCGGGACCGGCGTCTCGGAGGTATCGGCGTTCCGAACAGCGGTCCTCGATGCCGTGGCGGTCGGGCTCGTAGTCCCCAAGATCCGTGAATCCGTCAGAACCAGAGCCAGGGTGCGGGAGGTTGCTGACCGGTCTGGGGGTCGGTCCAGAGGCGTGTGGGTTCGTGGTGTTGTTCGTGGGCGAGGTTGCCGGCTTGGTCGAAGTGGCGGTCGATGATGTGGTTGCCGAGGGCGTCGTAGATGGTTTCGCTCGTCAGGCGGCCGGTTTCGTCCCACTCGTGCCACGGTCCTACGGGTCCGTGGGGGTGGTGGCCGCGCACCCGCCCGGACACTACGGTGCATCAGAGACGGTCTGTCACATCCAAACCCGACCCGTCGCCCTTGAGTGGGGATTGTACGGAATAACCGCTAGCTGATCCGAAATAGGTCGGATCCCCGGTGTCCCCGGGAGACCCCAGGAGGTGCTCGATCGCGGTCAGGGCGTGGTGGATCCTGGGTGAATTTGATGCATGGATTTCTGGGTGAGGATTTCCAAAGAAATCATTCTCACCCCAGATGTCTTGATTCACGGATACTTCTACTGAGGTGATTTCATCTGCGACAGAGATTTTCACTGAGAGGAGTTCACGCTCTCCTCTTTTCTTTCCAGAGGAAGAAATCCAGTTTCCAGGTCCGAGTAGGTCGATTGAGTAGGGTTCTGCATTGAGTTGTATTGCGGGGCGTGCGCCTCGAATCGTGTCCGCCAACGTCGTAGGGTGCTCGAGGCCTTTTTCGATTCGTGTGTAGTATCCAAGGGGGCCGCCTTCGGTGTCCGACCACTCCACGCATACAGCCTCGAGGTAAAGCAGATCGGATTCGCGAAGTACACGCGCAATGTTGAGAGAAACACTGCAGCCGGCCGCCAAAAAATTCATATCCTCGGGATTGTCCAGAATCCAGAGCCAAGAGGCGACGGGTTTCGGGGAACGCATGAGTATGGACAAAACAGTTAGCCCTTCGGGTAAATCCGGGAGTCCTCTGGGAAGGTCATATTCCCGTCTGTGCAGTACACTCTGAACGAGCATCCACCCCTTTGTGTGTTCCCTAGGGTCTGGCGCTCAAACTTTTCCGATATTTCGATTAGCGGGCGCTGGACATCCATGATTCCGACTGTCCTGACGTCCTCCATTTCATTATGGACATTCCTTAGCTGATCTGCAACCTTCTTGCTGTTGTTGCGAACGGCGCTTTCTGTGAATTCCTTTTCTTCAATCTCGAACCTCTTGATCTGATAAGCGTATCTGGGGCCGTCGTCCGGACTTAGGAGTACGTCAATGTCGTAATGCCTTGACTTGTCTTCTGTGGCTGCCATGTCTTTCTTCTCGGCGAACTCAATTTGATTGGTACGGTAGCCGTTGTCAAGTAGGCTGTCTACGAATCTGAGTTCGGCGCCGGCTCCCGGTATCATTTTCACGTTCGAAAAGTCAGAAACGTATTCGTTGAACCTTCCAACGTTCTGAACCCTCCCTTGGAGGATGATTTCTGCTATCTGGTTTCCCAATGGTGCGTCAGGGCTTTTCAGGCCGGTGATGATGTCATCCACCTTTTGGCCATTCAACCCTGACGAGTTCAGGATTTCGCGGACACCGGCCTCTTGGTCATCCGACATGGGGCCCCGGGGATCTTCGCGCCGTGGGGGAAGTGGATCTCCTCCCCCATCACCAGACGGCCCATCAGGACCGGGCGGGGGTGGTGAAGGTGGCCCTTCACTGTCGCCACCGGAACCACCTTCGGCGGAAGGATCGGGCGCTTGGTCCTCCTGTGGCTTGGCAGGACTGGCGTCCTCACCCTCGCGGCTTCCGGAGCGGTCGTCGCTCGTGGTGGTGTTGTCGTCCTTGTTTCCCTGCGGAGGTTTGTTCGACGCGTCTTCGCCGCGCGGAGCCTCGCTCCGGGGTGCTTCGCTCCGAGGTGCTTCACCTCGGGGAGCCTCGCCCCGGGGTGTCTCCCCGCGCGGTGCTTCGGCATCGCTGTTCCGGGGTGCTTCGCTCCGCGGCGCTTCGCCCCGAGGTGCTTCCGCATCGCCGCCGCGCGGCTGTTCACCGGAGGTGGGCTGGGTCTCCGGCCCTTCACCCGGACGCTGGGGCGGTGTGTTCTGTGAGTCCTGCCCACCCGGCTGTCCCTGATCGGACGAGGACGGGTCTGTTCCATGATCCTGGGGCTTGCGCTGAGGGGCCTGCGGCGGATCGGCGGCAGCAGCAGGGGCACGTCGCGGAGCGGCGCCGGCTTCGGCGTCCGACTGCGAACCGTCGGAACCGCTGCCCGAGGAACCCTGTCCCTCGGGCGAGGTGGGCGAGGGCGCTTCGGCGTCCCCGGGTTGGCTCGCCGGGTCCGACCCCTCACCGGAGGCAGGGTCGGCGGTCTCCCCGGAAGGCTGCGTCGGTTCCGGGGTCGGGTCCGGTGTCGGTTCCGAAGCCGGGGACGGTGCATCGCCACCCTCGGACGGCTGATCGGACGGGGCGTCCGAGGTGGGCTCGCTGGGCGCTGAGGGTTCGGGACTCGGGTCGCCCGAGGCCGGGCCATCCGAACCCGGGTCGGCAGCGGGCTCCGGGGCCTGATCGCCCGAGGAGGGGCCGTCTGCTGCGGGTGCATCCGATCCCGGGTCGGCAGCGGGTGCCTCCGATGCCGCGGGCTCCGTCGTCCCACCCCCCGAGGTGGGCCCTTCGGGCGCACCGGTGTCCGGTGTCGGACCGTCCGAGGCGGGGTCCGCCGGGGTCGGGTCTGCTGCAGGCGCCGGGTCGGCCGCAGGCGCAGGATCGGCTGCAGGCGCCGGGTCCGCCGCCGGGGCCGGGTCCGCTGCAGGCGCCGGATCGGCTGCGGGTGCGGGGTCAGCCGCGGGCGCAGGATCTGCCGCCGGGGCCGGGTCCGCTGCGGGTGCGGGGTCCGCCGCCGGGGCCGGGTCCGCTGCAGGTGCTGGGTCGGCTGCGGGAGCGGGGTCCGCTGTAGGTGTGGGGTCTGCCGCAGGTGCCGGGTCGGCGGAGGGCCCGTCCGAGCCCGTTCCCCCGGTGCCACTCGAGTCGGCGGCCCCGGTCACGTCCGCACCCCCGGTGTCCGCGCCGCCGACATCCGGGGAACCCCCGCCGGCCGGGTCCGAGCTCCCACCCGAGAGCAAGGAACTGTCCCCCTGCCAGGCGGCCTCGAAGCCGTTGTTGGAGTGCGCCCCGTCGATCGCCCCCGTCGGCGCACCGGTCGCGAACCCGGCGCCCGCGGCCTGAGCCACCGACGAGAAGGACGAGTCCCCGCTGTCGGTGACCTCGGCGGCCACGCCGCCCGCTGCACCCATTCCACCGTCGCGAAGGCCGCCCAGCGCGGCGTTCGCGGCAAGGCTCTGCTGCGGGCTGTTGTTGAACGTGCCGTTGCTGATGGACTGCCGGATCTCACTGCCGCGGCTCACGGTGCTGCTGACGCTCGTCCCGAGAGGGCTGTTGCGGATCGAGTCCGCCGCGCCGCGCAACCCACCGCTGATGGGGCCGCGCTGCGAGCTGAGGAACCGTCCGCCCATCGCCCCGCCGGCCCTGGCGAACGCACCGCCGGGAACGACCCCGATAGCGTCGAAGCCGAGCACGGCCGCGCTGTGCCAGTTCAGACCGAGTTTGTCCTGGCGGTGCAGGCTGGTCGCGCTGATCAGCAGCCCGATGATGCCCAGGGCGATCCCGACGCCGATACCGGGGATGAAGATGGCCGCGATACCGGCCACGACCATGAGCGCGGCGTAGACGAGCGGGTTCTCCTCGGTCCACTCCACGACCTGGTTCCACAGGTCCCACGCCTTGTCCCACCCGTTGCGCATGAGCTCGTCGAGCGCGTTGACCGCGGTGTCCACGTCGCTGGACATGGTCTCCAGCACCGTGTTGAGCCGGTCGACGTAGGGCTCGCGGTCGTCGTCCCAGTCGTCCGGGTCCTCCAGAGCCTCATAGGCCGTCGTGGCCTCGGACAGGATGCTGTAGCTCTCCTGCCGGGCGGTGCTGAGCGCCTCGCCCCAGGCCTCGAACGCATCGGCCGCGCCCTGGAAGGTCTCCTTGGCGTCCTCCAACAGGCCCGGGAGCTTGCCCACCAACTCTTGGAGCGCGTCGGCCACGTCGCCCTCGCCGATCTCGCCGGCCTTGACCGCGCGCAGGTCCACCGCGGCGTCCCCGCAGGCCTCGGCCAGGGTGGAGTACCTGTTCTTCAACAGGATCTGTGACCCGTATCCCCACGGAACCGGGTCCTGGTCGCCGTTGGTGGAGGATCCGCCTTCGGGGTCGTTGCAGTGGGGGACGAGGATGTCCCAACGCCCGCTTCGGGGGGAATCGGACACAGCTGAGCTCTTCCTGGTCTGGACGCGTGCGAGCCCGGACCGGGGGTGTCCGGACGAACGCAAGGGGGGCAGCCCGCCGGCGGCCGGGGGCAGCATCCGTTTTACCTGAGATGGGGGACGAGGGTCAGTTCGAGGGGTAAGGCAACAGAGTCGTTTCGGTGCACATCTGTTCCAGATGCACGGCTCGCGGGTGAAGTTCGCCGATCCGGGGAAGCGATCCCACAGCACGCGCCGGCACCGCCGTCACCTGCGGTCCACGAGCGGAACCCACGGGCCCGAGGGGCGTTGCGCACGCCCCGGATCACGCATCGCGCGGCGGGCAGAATGGGACCGAGCCCCGCTCCGGCTCCCGTCCCCTGTATCGCACGCCATATCGCACGCCACCCCGGCAGGAGATGATCCGTGCCCGAGCCAACCCCCGTCCGCACGTCGGCCTCTGTGCCGTCGGCCACCAACGCATCGGGTCCCGCCCCCGCCCCCGTCCGCATCGCCGTGCTCGGGGCCGGAGGCCGGGGAGCCGCCAACTACGGCCGCTGGTTCGCCGACCACCCCGACCGCGCCCGCCTCGTCGCCGTTGCCGAACCGATCGGGCACCGGCGCGACGCCCTCGCCGACCGGGCCGAGGTTCCGGCCGAGTTCCGCTACCCCTCCTGGCACGACCTCATGGCCGACGCCGACCGCCTCCACCTCGACGCCGTCGTGGTCGCGCTCCCCGACGACGACCACGTCGAACCGACCGTCGCCGCGGCCGAACGCGGGCTGGCCGTACTCCTGGAAAAACCCATCGCGCCCGCCCTCGACCCCCTCCTCGACCTCGAACACCGGCTCTCCGGGCTCAAGCCCCGCATCGCCGTCGCACACGTGCTCCGTGAGACCGCGTTCTGGCGCGAGACCCAACAGCTCATCTCGGCCGGGCAGATCGGCGACCCCGTCACCATCCGCATCGAGGAGAACATCGGGTTCTGGCACTTCGCCCACTCCTACGTGCGCGGCAACTGGCGCCGCACCGACACCTCCAGCCCCATGGTGCTTGCCAAGACCTGCCACGACCTCGACCTCATCCGCTGGATCACCGGCCGCGCCCCCGAACGTGTCTCCAGCATGGGCAGCCTCCAGCACTTCCACGCCGGCAACGCCCCCGAAGGTGCACCCACACACTGCGCACACGGCTGCCCCGTCGCCGACACCTGCCCGTTCCACGCCCCGCGCTACTACGCCGACGCCCTCGCCCACACCGACGACTGGCCCGTCGTCCTGCTCGGCCCCGACACCAGCCCGGAAGGGCGCATGAAGGCGCTGGAGACAGGGCCGTACGGGCGGTGCGTGTACCGGTGCGACAACGACGCCGCCGACCACCAGCAGACCGTGTTCGCCTTCCCCGGAGGCCTCACCGCCGCCCTCACCACGTCGGCGTTCACCGGCGCCAACACCCGCACCTTCCAGGTCACCGGAACCCGCGGGGAGCTGTCCGGGCGTATGGAGACCGGGGCGCTGCGCCTGGAGGTGTTCGCGCCCGGCCTCCGTCCCGACCTGCCGGACACGGCCGGGCACGTGCGTGTCTCGTCCGAGGGGCCGATGGGGCACGAGGTGCACGAGTGGACCGCAGGGGCGGGAGGCGACACCGACATCGACCACCGCGGGCACGCGGGCGGCGACGACGCGCTCACCGAACGGTTCGTGGACGCCGTGGCCTCCGGCGACTTCGAGGGGCACGTGACCACGACGCTGGAGGCGTCGATGGACAGCCACCGGATGGCGTTCGCCGCCGAGCGCTCCCGCCTGACCGGGCGCACGGTGGAGTGGGAGGACTTCCGTCGGTGACAGCCGGGGGTGCTGGGTGCCGGGAAGGCCGCACACCCCTGGACGGTGCGGCCACGACCCGCTCGGCCGGCCGGGCCGGTCGTGAAGGTCCGCGCCCTCCACGCCTGTTTTCATCACAACCGTTGTGTGAACGGGGTTCCTGTCCTATCGTCGGTTCCGTTCCCGGAGCGGCAGGGCCGCCGGGGCCGATCAGGAAGGGTGAAAGGCGATGGATGCACCGACCGGCGGATACACAGCGGTGGAGCACGGCGGGGTCAGCGTGCTCGAGGGGGCCAACCGCAGCGCCTACCCCTTCGGGCGTTCGCTGCTGGTGCGCGGCAGTGAGTCCTCGCTGGTCGTCGACCCGTCCCTGTCGCTGGTCGAGAACGCCCCGCCCGCGGACGCGGTCCTGGTCAGCCACGGCCACGAGGACCACATCGCCGGGCTCGGCCGCTACGGCGACGTCCCGGTCCACGTGCACGAACACGACCTCGAGCCGCTGCGCTCCCGCGAGGCGCTCGTCTCCTGCTACGGGCTCCCGGCCGACGCGGCCGCCGAGGCCGACACGATGATGCGGGAACAGTTCCACGTCAAGGGGCGCCCCGACACGCTCACCTTCGCCGACGGCGCCGTGTTCGACCTGGGCGGGCGCACCGTGACCGCCGTCCACCTGCCCGGCCACACCGCCGGCCACAGCGGTTTCCTCATCGAACCCGACGGTTTCTTCTTCATCGCCGACATCGACCTGACCTCGTTCGGCCCCTACTACGGCGACGTCGGTAGCAGCCTCGAGGACTTCGAGGCCTCGATGCGCCGCTGCCGCCAGGTCGAGGCCCGGTGGTACGGCACCGCCCACCAGAAGGGCGTCATCGAGGGCGTCGAGGAGTTCCGGCGCCGCCTGGACGCCTACGCCGACGTGGTCGAGCAGCGCGACGCCAAACTGCTGGCCTTCCTGAGCGAGCCCCGCAGCCTCGGTCAGGCCGCCGAGCACCGCCTCGTCTACCGGCCCCACGTGCAGGGCCCGCACGTGGGGCCGGTGGAGCGGCGCACGGCCGCCCAGCACCTGGCGAGGCTGCAGGGCCAGGGCCGTGTCGCCGAGGTGGAGGAAGGGTTCTTCCGCGCGGTCTAGAACCGGCGCGGACGGTCCGCCCCCCGGACGGTCCGCAACGGCCGCTCCGGCCGGCCGCCGCCCCTGGCACCGACCCGCGTCAGCGCTTCGAGGGCGTCCCCAATCGGTCCGAGAGCCGGTCGGCCACCCAGGCCGCGCGCAGCGCAGGGCGGTTGAGGATCGGTGAGGGCCCGAACCGCGCCTGGTCACGCCAGACCGGGACGAGGTCCCGGTGGGGTTCGTCCCCGAGCATCCGGTCGGCGAGCAGCGTGCCGAGGTAGGGCGCCTGCGCCAAGCCGTGGCCGTTGCAGCCCACGGCGTAGAAGACGTTCTCCGCGGCCTCGCCGGCGACCGGCAGCATGGACGGGGTCATCGCGACCCACCCGCCCCACGCCTGCTGCGGGGCGACGTCCTGCAGCGACGGGAACTGGCCGTGGAACCCGCGGACCAGGCCGCTCACGGTCGCGGCGTCCGGCTCGCGGTCCCGCACCGTCCCCCGTCCCAGATGGAGGCGCCGGACACCGAAGACCACGGTGTAGCGCCGGGTGAGGCGGTAGCTCTGCATGATGTTGTGCTCGGTCGCCAGGCCGGCCCGGCTCGTCCAGCCGGTCTCCTCCAGGCGCCCGGGGTCGACCGGTTCGGTCTCGACCATGCCGACCCAGATCGGGGCGGCCAACCCCCGCGGGGCGATCGACAGTGCCTTGCTGTAGGCGTTGGTGGCCATCAGGACCTTGTCGGCGCGCACACGGCCCATCGGCGTGCGCACGAGGACGCCGGCCCCCTGAGGCTCGACCGCCCGCACCGGGGTCCGCTCGAACACGCGCACGTCCGAGCGCAGGAGCTCCTCCCGCAGGCCCAGCACGAACTTCGCCGGGTTCAGTACACCCCCGGCGTTCACGCGGAGACCGCCCTCGAACGAGTCCGGCATGCCCAGGTCGCGGGCGCGGCCGACCTCGAGCTCCAGGCCCGCCTTCCGCAGGATCCGCCCGTTGCGCCTGGCCTTGCGCATCTGCCCCCGCGACACCGCGGCCACGATGTTGCCGGTGGGTTCGTACTCGCAGTCGGTGTCGACCCGGTCGATGAGCTCTTCGGTGAAGCGCACGGCCTCCTGGGAGAAGCGCACCAGGCCGGGGAAGCGGCCCGAGTGCAGAGTGCTCGACAGTTCCGGTGAGCCGCCGGGTGTGCTCGAGAGCTGGCCGGCGTTGCGCGAGCTCGCCCCGGCGCCGCAGTGGTCGGCCTCCAACACGGCGACGTCGACGCCGCGCTCGGCCAGCCGCAGGGCCGCTGCCGTGCCGGCGAGCCCGCCGCCGACGACGGCCACGTCGCACTCGACCTGCCCGTCGAGGGCGGGCGCGGTCTCCACGGGCGGGTCGGCCCAGCCGTTGTGGGCAGTGAAGGTGACCTCGGGCTGTTCCATCTTCTGTTTCCTTCCTCTGCTGTTCCGGTTGGGCCGGTGCTCCGGCCTCAGGGGTCGTGACACACGGATGTGCGGCACCCGGGGTTCCGAGTGCCGCACATACGAGCGCGCGGGGCTGCTATCCGCTGTCGCCGCTGCCGGCCACGGCGACAGCGCGGACCTCCACCAGGAGGTCGGGACGGGCCAGTTGGGTCACCCCGACCGCCGTCCAGGACGGGTAGGGGGCGCCGATGTATTCGTCCTTCACCGCGCTGAAGGCGGGCCCGTCGTTCTGGAGGTCGGTGTGGAAGGTCGTGAGTTCGACGACGTCGGCCAGGCGTGCTCCGGCGGCCCTGAGCACCGCCCTGACGTTCTCGAAGGCGAGGCGGGCCTGGGTCCGCGCTCCGTCACCGGGGGTCTTCGTGGTGGGTTCGATCCCGACCTGGCCCGACACCCAGATGGTGTTTCCGACCCGGGTGGCCTGCGAGAAGTGCAGGGTGTCGTGGATCTGTCCTGTCGGGGGCGGGTTGATCGATCGGCGTTCGGTGCCACTCATCCGGGATTCCGTTCAGACGACCTTCTGGAAGACGGGCGAGCGGAAGGGATCGCCCGGGTTCAACTTCGCCATCTCCTCGACGAAGAGGCCGCCGTTGCGGGCGAAACGCTTGTTCACGTCGGGGAGCGGGCGGAACGTGGCGTCGTCGCCGAAGAAGCGCAGGACCAGCGTGTGGCGGTCGGGGCAGCCGGCGTCGACCCCGGCACCTCCGTGCAGCGAGCGGGGGTGGAGCACGACGACGTCGCCGGGGCGGGTCTCCCACGAAACGATGTCGTGGGCGTCGGGGTTCTGCGCGAGATCGGCGTCGATGTCGGGCAGGCGCGGCAGGACGTTCCCGCCGTGGATGGGTTCGGTGGGGTCGGCGGGGTTGGCGAAGGTGGTTCCGTCGTACTGGACGCCGCGGTGCGATCCGCGGACGATCTCCAGGGAGTTGGCCTTGGGCAGGTGCTCGAAGCTGATCCATGCGTTGGCCCAGTGGTGGCCGGCCCAGGGCAGGTAGGCGGTGTCCTGGTGCCACGAGCTGCGTGCGCTGCGGCCGCCCTCCTTGAGGAAGACCTCCTCGGCGAAGTACCAGACGTTGTCCGACCCCCACAGCTCGGCGAAGAGCTCACCGAACGGCAGGGTCTGCACGAGCTCGTCCAGCCGGGACTTGGCCTGCGGGTTGGCGTTGTCCACGTGGGAGCGCTGCTCGGTGCCGTCGAACATCGACGACGCTTTCGGCCCGGGGTTGTCCACCGCCCAGTCGTAGGCCCGGCGGCACTGCGCCAGCTGCGCCTCGTCGAGGCAGTCCTCGAAGAGGACGGCACCATCGCTGCGGAAGGCTTCCCGTATCGACTCCTCCATCATCCATCCTTTTCTCATATCGACCGTTACGAGAATGACGGTAGCCGGGGTGAGGGTTTTACACAACACCCGTGATTGAAATTATGTGGCAGACTCGAGCCATGCCGAGGACAACGAGCCACCGCCCCGGACCCGAGGGCGCGACCGAGCACGCCGCACCGCGCGGCCGCCCGGCCGGGGACCACGCGGCCAAGAGGACCGAGCTGCTCGAGGCGGCCACATCGGTGATCGCCGAGAAGGGCTACGCCAACGCCTCCCTGCGGAAGGTGGCCCAGAGTGCCGGGTACACGACCGGGGCGGTCACGTACTACTTCGCGAACAAACAGGAGCTGGTCACCGCGTTGGCCGAGTACCGCTTCGACACCTTCGAGGCGATGCTCGAGGACGTACGGGAACAGACCGATATCCGGGCCCTCTTCGAACAGTGGTTGTCACGGACCACCGGCGACCACGAGCTCTGGCCGGTGATGTCCCAACTGCTCGCCCAAGCGCGCTACGAACCGGCCCTGGCCACCATCATCGAACGGCGCTACGCACACTTCCGCTCCGTCTACACCGAGATCCTCTCGACCGGGCAGAAGCGGGGCACCGTGCGCGACGACATCCCCGCCGACCTCCTGGCCGATCAGCTCGCGGCCATGGGCGACGGCTGGATGGTCATGGTCCCCTTCGAACCCGCGAGGTTCAGCCCGGACCGGATCCGGGCCCTGGTCGAGGCCGCCCTGACGCTCATCGCCCCGCCCCCGGGGACGCAGCGCACGCCCGAAACGTGAGCCTCGGGCCGTGAGCCGCACACGGGCGGGCGGTGCGCTGCGAGAGGACCGCCCGCCCGAGGATCAGCTGCCGTCGGCGGCCAGGGAGCGGGTGATGTTCCTGGCCGCGTCGGCGCCACTGGCGATGGCACCATCGATGCCGCCGACACCGATCGCCGCGATATCGCCCCCGGCGAAGTGGATCCGCCCGTGGGGCTCGCGCATGAGGGGCACGGCTCCGGTCAGGTCCCCAGGACGGTGGTGGGCCCAGGTGCCCTGGGCGAACTCGTCGGCGACCCAGTCGTGCACGGCCGTGTCGACCACTTCGATGTCGGGCACGAAGCGGCGCAGCGCCTTCTGCACCGCCTCGCGGTCGGTGCCGTCGATCGCGGAGGCGTCCGCGCAGAAGCAGACGATCAGCGTGTCCCCGTCGTGGCGGTACTCGGTCTTGGCGGCGTTGATCGGGTGCTTGCCGATGGGCGCATGGGCCGAGAACGGCTCGATCTCGCCCTTGACGCGCACCCAGACCTTGCTCGTGCGCATCGGGTGGCCCCGCTCGACCAGGGCGCGCACCGCGGGCGTCGGCGCAGGGGTCATGGACACGTCGCCCAGGGCGTTGAGCGGGAGCGCGAGGACCGCGTGCCGTGCCCGGACGGTGTCACCGCCGCGGGTGGTGACGGTGACGCCGGGACCGTCGTCCTCCACAGCGCGCACAGGTGTGGAAAGGCGCAGGTCGGCCGTGGAGTCGGCTGCGATCGCGCCGAGCACGGGAGCGGTTCCCCCTTCGATCGGCCAGTGGCCGGCCGCCTCCATGAACGCGCCCCAGTCGCCGAAGTAGGTCGCCGTCCAGAAGAGGAACTGCGCCAACCCCTGTTCGTCGAGGGAGTGGCCCAGCGACGACAGCAGGCCCTCGAGAACGTCCCGGTCGTGGTCCGAGAGGTTCGACGCCTCGATCCGGTCCGCTGCGGTCTGCTGCTCGATGGCTTCGGCGTCGGCGGCCGCGAGGTCGAACGGCTGCGGGAACCGTTCCCGAGCGTCGGCCGTGTACCGCGCGATCAACGGGGCCACGGCGTCGGAGTGCTCGGCGGCCGACCCCGAGTGCACGGCACCGCCGGCGAGCCAGTAGGCCTTGTCGACCTCCATGGGTGTGGCCAGGCCGATGCCGTAGCGCTTGAGCTCCCGCCAGATGTCGGGCTGGGTCCAGTGCGCGTACGCGCCGCCGAACTCCACCGTTCGGCCGAAGGCCTCGCCGGTGCAGGTGCGGCCGCCGATCCGGTCGCGCGCCTCGAGGTGGACCACCGAGTGCCCCTGGGCGCTCAGGTCTCTGGCCGCGACCGTGCCGGCGAATCCGGCCCCGATCACCACGGCGTCGTGGATGCCGGTCATGTGTTGCCTCCCCGTCCGTTGTTCCGTTCGGGGAGGCACACTATGCGGCATCCAAGTTTTTGACAACAACTGTTATGTGAAAAATGTGGGAGGTCGCAACAGGTGCATCCACCCCGCCTCAGTCGGCCGCAGAGCCGGACCGCTCGGCCCCCTCCCGCCCCTGGGACCCCTGGTCCGTCGAGTCCGAGGCCGTGTCTGTGGACGACGGCCGGTTGCGCAACAGCGCGGTGAGCACCGCGGCGATGGGGGTGGCCAGGAACAGGCCCACCACACCGCCGAGGATCCCGCCGACGGTGAGCACGATCAGGACCACAGCCGACGGCAGCTCCAGGGCCTGGCCGTAGATCCGCGGGGCGAAGACGTTGCTCTCGAGCTGCTGCACGAGGATCACCGCCGCCAGCACGATCAGCGCCACGATCCAGCTCTCCGTCACCAGGGCGACCAGGACGGCCAGAAGCCCGCTCACGAACGCGCCGATGACCGGCAGGAACGCACCCACGAAGGTGAGCACGATCAGCGGCACCGCCAGGCCGGTGTCGAGCACGATCAGCAACACGATGCCGATACCGAACGCGTCGAAGAGGCCCACCAACGCCACACCGCGCACGTAGCGGCCCATGACCCCGTAGGCGACCCGGCCGGAGTGGCGCAGCAGCGGGCGGGAACGGGGTGGCAGGAGAGCGGCGACCCACTCCATGAGCTGGTCGCCCGAGTGCACGAAATAGATGGTCAGGACGATGACCAGAACGATGCCGAGCACGACCTGGGTCACCGCGGTCGTGGCCGTCCAGGCGCCGCTGACGATCTGGTCGGTGTTGTCTGTGACCAACCTCTGGACCTGGTCCCATGCGTTCTGGATCGCATCCGTGAGCAGCGCGGGATCGAGCCCGAAGGGCAGGTCCAGTGCCTGGAGCCCCGTGACCGCCTCGTTGACGCTGTCCACCAGGTCCTCGAAACTCGCGATCGCCGGGGTCACGACCAAGGTGACGGCGAGGCTGTAGACCGCCAGGGCGATCACCAGAGTGAGCAGCGTGGACGTCCCCCGGCCGAACCCGCGGGGCTTGACCGGGTTCGGTCGGCGCAGCCAGTTGGTCAGCGGCATCAGCAGCGCGGTGAGGAACACCGCGACGATCACCGGGAGCGTCACCACCGCCAGGTAGGTGAGCGCGTAGACCAGCAGGCCCACCACCACGCCGATGACCAGCAGCCGCCAGCCCGCATCGCTCGCGGTCCGCAGGAGGTCGGCGGCGCGGGTGTCGTCCTCCGCCGTGTCCGGGGCCGGTCCCGTCCCGCCGCCCTCCTCGGGCTCGTCCCGCTGGGCCCGGGCCCTGCGGGCGGCGTCCCACTTGCTCTTCAGTTTTCCTGCTCCCGGCCATTGGGATCGCACATGAACTCCGTTCGTCGAATGGTGCGGGGCCGTGCGGGGCAGACGCGCGGGTTCGGGCCCTTCTGTGTCCTCCGCACCAGGCCGTGGTCATTGCGTGTTCTCTCCCGGGCCCGCCCCGCTCCGACGGGACCGGTGCCCCGGCCGTGAACACGAGCCCGGGTGTGCCGGTGCCGTCCGGCCGCACCGCCGGGGACACCGAGGGGCCATGACCCGCAGGCCGAACGGGCAGAACACGCGCGGTCGGCGGCCCACCACCGTGCCGAGGGCCGTGGTCGGAGCCGGGCGCTACAGAGTCTGCCCGGGGCGGCGGGACCAGGCGTGGAGGTCGGATCCCGAACCCGGCACGGGCGTGTCGGCGGGGCTGCACGAGCGCGTCCCCGTGTGCGGGGCTCACGCAGGGGTGCGTCCGGTCGAGAAGAACCGCGTACGCGCCGGCCCGCCCGAGGCCCGTCGGAGTCGCGCGCCGGGTGTGCGGGGACGCTGCGGAGCAAGAGCGCAGGTGGAAGGGGTGGGAGACCATGGCCGCAGACTTCGACCAGGGCGGTGCCCGGGCGACGGCGATCGACACCCACGCACACGTGTATCCGGCCTGGTACCTGGACCGCCTCGAAGAGACCGGCGTCGACCCGGACAGCACGAGGATCGCCCGCGGCCCGGGCACGGACTCGACCGGCCAGGACCTGGCGGAGCGGTTCCGGTGGATGGACCGGGCAGGGGTCGACCTGCAGGTGCTCGCCGTGACGCCCCAGATCCCCTCCGGCCCCGACGCGGCGTCCTCGCTCGCCGCCGCCCGCGGGATCAACGACCACTACGCCGACCTGGTGCGGGACAACCCCGACCGGTTCCTGGCCTATGGAACGCTCCCGCTCCCGCACATCCGGTAGCCCCTCGCCGAGATACCGCGCATGTTCGACGAGCTCGGCACGGCCGGGGTCTCGCTCACGACGCTCGCGGGCGGCCTCTCCCTCGCGAGCAGTGAACTCTCGCCCGTGTGGTAAGCCCTCGACGAGCGGGGCGCCGTGGTCAACATCCACCCCACCGGGTGCGGGGCCCGCTCCCCCTGATCACCGAACACCGGCTGGAATGGGTCAACGGAGCGCCCGTCGAGGACGCGACCGCAACTCTGCACCTGCTCGAGGCCGACGTGCCCCGCCGGTTCCCGCGCCTGCGCTTCCACATCGCGCACCTGGGCGGGGACCTGCCCCTCCTCGCGCAGCGGATCGAGGACAACTACGAGGACTGGAACGCCTTCCCGGCCTCGCCGAACGCGGTGCTGCGCAGCATGTGGTTCGACGCCGCCAACTTCCACACACCGTCGCTGCAACTCGCCGCGGCCACACTCGGTGCTTCGCAGGTCCTCGCCGGTTCCGACCACCCGTACTTCCAACGCGAGAAGTACGTCAGGGCGTTCGAGCACATCCGCCGGGCCGCCCCTCGCCGAGGCCGACGTGGACGCGATCCTGGCCGGCAACGCCGCGGCGCTCTACGGCATGGGGAGCGACGGCCGGGGAGGGGATGGCCGGGCCGCCGGTTGAACGAGGGCCCGGCCGTCGAAGGCCTCACCCCGCGGAGACGAAACCCTCCTCCACGAGGAAGTCCCAGGCGACATCGGCCGGCTCCTCGCCCTCCACGTCGACGCGGGCGTTGAGCCCGGTCATCGTGTCGTCGTCCAGGCGCTCGGTCAGCGGGTCCATCAGCTCGGGGATCCGCGGATGCTCGGCCAGGGCCTCCCCGTGCACCACGGCGGAGGCGTTGTAGCGGGGGAAGTAGCGCTCGTCGTCCTCCAGCAGCACCAGATCCAGGGCCAGGATCCGGCCGTCGGTGCTCTGCACCTGGGCCGCGGTGCAGACGTCGTCGGCCACCGCCTGGTAGGTGGCGCCCTCGTCCATGAGGCTCTGGTTCTCGCGCGGCACCGGCGGGAGACCGTACTGCTCCAGCATCGGTTCGAAGCCGTCGTTGCGGGCCGCGAACTGGGCGTCGAGGCAGAAGGTGCGATCGGCCTCGTCCAGGTCGGCGAGGTCGGAGATCCGGCTCAGACCGAGCTCCTGCGCCGTCTCCCTGTTCACCGCGAAGGCGTAGGTGTTGTTCAGCTCGGCCGGCTCCAACCACTCCAGGCCGTTCGCGGCATCGGCGTCCCGCACCGCCTCGTACTGTCCGCGCTCGTCGTCGATCGGGTCCTCGTTGCCCAGGTAGTTGATCCAGGCCGTTCCCGTGTACTCCCAATGCAGGTCCAGGTGCCCCTGCAGCATCGACTCACGGCCGCTGTTGGACCCCGGGATGTTGGTGAGGTCCTCCACATCGGCCCCCGCGGACCGCAACAGGATCACCGCCATCTTGCCGAGCACGATCTGTTCGGTGAAGTCCTTCGACCCCACACTGAGGGCAGCGCCGTCCAGCTCCACCCCCTCGACCGGGCCGGCCAACTCCCCGCTCGGCGTGTAGCCGCCCGCGGTGCCCAGGCCGCATCCGGCCAGCACCCCGAGCGCGACGGCGCCCGCCGTCAGCGCACCGGCCCTCGACATGGTCGGTCGGTTCATACGAGCCCCCGAGGCCGCAGGAACAACTCCATGACACGGCCGGCCCACTCCACGAGCAGCGCCAGCAGAGCCACGAGGATCGCCCCCGAGACCAGAATCGAATAGCGGAACATGATGATGCCGGTCTGGACGAGCAGGCCCAGCCCCCCGGCGTCGATGAAGGTCGCGAACGCCGCCGCGCCCACCAGCAGGACGAGCGCCGTGCGCGCGCCCGCCATGATCACCGGCATCGCGATCGGCAGGTCCCCGCGCNTCCACGCGCATCAGCACCTGCGTGGGCGACATGCCCATCCCGCGCGCCGCCTCGACCGTGCCCCGGTCGACGCCGCGCAGTCCGGCGACCGTGTTCGCCAGGACCGGTAGGAACGCGTACAGCGTCAGCGCCAGCACCGCCGTCCAGAGGCCGAACCCCAGCACCAGCGCCAACAGCACGATCACGCCGATCACCGGGGCCGCCTGCCCCGCGTTGGCGATCCCCGTCACCAGAGGGGACAGGAACGCAGCGCCGCTGCGGGTCAACAGCACCCCGCAGGGCACGGCCAGCGCCAGCACCAGACCGGTGCAGATGAGCACGATCTGCAGGTGCTGCCAGGTGAGCTCGAGGATGTTGCTCCACGTCAACAGCCGGGCCTCGACGTCTCCGAGGTCCGCGGTCAGCCGCCAGAGCACCCACCCGGCCAGGACCACCAGGACGAACACCGGCAACCCGTGGATGAGGAGCTTGTCCTCGCGCGAGAGTGTGGACAGCCGCCGCATCACAGGGCTTCCTTCTGCTGGCCCTGGATGTGCGCGGTGACCGTGTCGTAGCTGATCACCCCGAGGTAGCGGTCCCGCGAACCGGTGACCATCGCACCCCCGTGGCTGGAGACCAGCATCGCGTCCAGGGCGTCGGACAGGGTGGAACGGTGGTCGACGACCGTCTGCAGTGCATGGTCGGGCGCGGGCACGGTGCGGTGCTGGGCGAGTGTGCGCAGGAACAGCCATTCCCGGGGGCGGCTCCGCTCGTCCAGGACCACGACGGACCTCTCCCCGGCGGCCTCGACCCGGGAGACGACCTCCGCCACCGGCTCACCCACCCGGCAGGTCTGCGGCCGACTCAGCTCCAGCTCACCGACGCGTTGCAGGGTGAGCTGCTTGAGCTTGGAACCGGACCCGATGAAGTCCGCGACGAAATCGTCGGCGGGCGAGGCCAGGACCGTCTCCGGGGTGTCGTACTGGGCGATGCGCGCGCCCTCCCGCAGGATCAGGATCCGGTCACCCAGCTTGATGGCCTCGTCGATGTCGTGCGTGACGCAGACGATGGTCTTGCGCAGCTCCTCCTGGATGCTCATGAGCTCGTCCTGCAGACGCTGCCGGGTGATGGGGTCCACCGCGCCGAACGGTTCGTCCATGAGTACGACCGGAGGGTCGGCCGCCAGCCCGCGGGCCACACCCACACGCTGTTGCTGCCCGCCGGACAGCTCCTTGGGGAACCGGTCGCGGTAGACCTTCGGGTCCAGCCCGACCATGTCCAGGAGCTCGTCCACCCGTCCGGCCGTGCGATCGCGGTCCCAGGAGAGCAGACCGGGAACCAGCCCGACGTTGTCGGCGACCGTCATGTGGGGCAGCAGTCCGCCGCCCTGGATGACGTAGCCGATCGAACGCCGCAACCGGGTCGGGTCGTGGGCGGTGATGTCCTCGCCGTCGATCAGGATCCTGCCGGAGTCCGGTTCGATCAGCCGGTTGATCATCTTCAACGACGTGGTCTTGCCGCAGCCGGACGGGCCGACGAACATCACGGTCTCGCCCAGCTCCACGGTGAGCGAGAGGCCGCCGACCGCCGGGTTCTTCTGCCCCGGGTACTGCTTGACGACGTCCACGAGCTCCAGCTGCGCCCCGGTGCCGGACTGTTCTGTGGTGGCGGTCTGATTCATACGGTGATCCCCTCAGGAGTGGTCAGGCGCGAGAGCAGGACGAGAACGGCATCCAGGACCAGGGCCAGGAGCACGATGCCGACGGTGCCCACGAGCGCGGAGTTCAGGGCGTTCGCGCCGCCGGCCTGGGCCAGCCCGGTGAAGATGTACGTGCCGAGCCCCGGGCCGAGGGCGTAGGCGGCGATCGCCGCGACACCCATCGACATCTGTGCCGACACCCGTACGCCGGTCATGACCACCGGCCAGGCCAGGGGCAGGCGCACCCGCCAGAACACGGCCGCGTCGCTCATGCCCTGGCCACGGGCCGCTTCGACGAGCCCGGCGTCCACGCCCTGCAGACCGACCACGGTGTTGCGCAGGACGGGCAGAGCCGCATAGAAGGTCACCAGCAGCACCGCCGGGACCGCGCCGATGCCGACCAAGGGCAGGAGCAGCCCCAGCAGCGCGAAGGAGGGGATGGTCAGGCCCACGGCGGAGACGGTGTTGGCCACCGGGGCGAGGCCCTCGCGGGAGGTGACCAGGGCCGCAAGCGCGACGGCGACGACGGTCGCCAGGAGAAGGGACTGAACGACCAGGGAAAAATGTTGATACGACTGAAAGAGAATGTCCGTCCAGCGCGCATCGATGAACTGGACCATCGAATTATTTCCTGTTCGGAATCTGAAGGTCTCTGTGCATGCTCACCTCGCGGTGAGTCAGCTCTGCGGCGGGGTGTCAGTGCAGGAGGCCCTCCTCGAACGGGAAGCGCGAGAGCACCTCGACCCCCGTGTCGGTGACCAGGACCTGGTCCTCCAGCTTCACCCCCTCGTCACCCCCGTGGAGGCCGATGTAGCTCTCCACGCAGATGACCATCCCGGGCGTGATCTCACCGTCGTAGCCGGCATCGGGGAAGTCGCCCTCGTGGTACAGGTACGGGTACTCTCCCGTCATCCCGCACCCGTGTGCCGACAGGTAATAGCGGTTCGCGTAGTACTGGTCGGGGATGTCCCAGGCCTGCCGGGCGTAATCACGGAACGACATCCCCGGGCGAAGGATCGAAACGTTGTGCTGCAGCTGTTCGTGCGCGACCTTGTACAGGGTCTTCTGCGCCTCGGACGGGGCGTTCGGGCCCGAGTGGAACGACCTGGAGAAGTCCGAGTAGTAGCCGAAGCAGCCCACCACATCGGTGTCCAGGGCGATGAGCTCGTCGCGGCCGATGACGTTGCGGCTCGTCTCCTGGAACCACGGGTTGGTCCGCTGCCCGGCGTTCAGCAGACGCGTCTCGATGTAATCGCCGTCCTGGGCGATCACCGAACCGTGCAGCACCGACCACAGTTCCGCCTCCGTGAGACCGGGCTCGATCGCCGCACGCAGCGCAGCCACACCCCGTTCGGTGGCGCGGAGCGAGGCGCGCACGCACTTCATCTCCTCGTCGGACTTGACCGCCCGCGCGAGCTCGAGCGCGTACTGGGCGTCGACGACACGGATCCCCTTGCCGTTCAGCTCGATCGCGGCGCCCGCGTTCATCCGCTCCAGGCCCACCGTCGCCCGATCGCCGACCAGGCGTGACAGCTCCTGGGCCATGTCGTCGGCCCAGGCGCGCTCCCTGGCGCCGATGAACGGTCCGGCGGCGACGAAGCTGGCGGTCCTGGCCGGCCGGATCTCGTCGATGGTCTCGAGCCCCTCGGCGAGGTGCATGCAACCGGTGAACTCGTAGAGGACGGAACGGTCCTGTGTGAGGAGCAGGTACCGCGAGGGCGCATTGCGCATCGAGAAGACCTGCATGTTCCGAGCGCCGGTCGCGTAGCGGATATTCACCGGATCGGACAGGATCACCGCGTCCATTCCGAGTTCGGCCATCTGGTCCCGCACCCTGTCCATTCGGTACTTCCGTACCGCTGGAAGGTCGATGTCACCGTCGGGTTCACGGTCCAGGTGCGCAATTCCGTCCAGGTCTGCGCGTTCGGCGTGCCAATCGAGTTCGGCCACTGCAAGATCCTCTCCCCGGGTGCGGTCCCCGTCGGTGCGCGGGCCCGTGGCCCTGCCGCGGGGTCCCGCTCTCTGGTCCGACGCACCATCGTGGCTGGCCGGGCGGGTGCGTGTCATCCGACCCGAGTCCAGACTTGGGCAGGGCACACGTGGCCGCGTTGCTACACTTGTCGAAATATGTGCACGTCACCGAAGGAAAGTGCTGTCGGCTCCCGTTCCCGGTTCCGCGTCGCCGTGGGAGGACAGAAGGAGAACCGGTGAACAGCCTGCAATGGATCACCGACCAGATATCCGAACGCCTGGAACGGGCCGTCTATGTCGAGGACGGGTCGTATCGCCCCTTGGTGAACAGCGCCCAGATCGGCCGGATCGACGATGCCCGGGTGAAGGCGCTGCTGGACCGCAGCGCCACCGAAGAACACCTTCGATATTTCGTCGGCGCCGGGGTCTCGGCCGCAATGGAACCCCTGAGGGTGCCGGCCAGCCCCGAGCACGGTCTGCTGGCCCGGGTCGTGGTTCCGGTGACCTCTGGTTCACACGTGCTCGCGAGGGTCTGGCTCATCGACAGCCCCCGCTTGGAGGAGGACGACCTCGCGTGGGTGCTCGAGGCGAGCGCCGGTATGAGGCCGTACCTGTTCGACCGGAACGAGCAGGCCCGGCGACGGACCGAGGCCGACGGCCAGTTGCTGCAGGAGATCCTCCACGTCGGCCAGGAGCGCAGGGAGGACCTGTTCCGGCAGCTGTTCGAGGAACACGACGGCTCCGCCGCGCACCGGGCACGCGCTTGCGTACTGCAGTTCACCGCCTCGCCCCCGGACCCGGACCATGGTGGACCCGAGCCGCTCGTGCCCGTCCAGCCGGCCGAGATCCTCGGCACCCTCGTGGCTCTCCTCGAATCGCACAAGGTGGCGGGGCATCAGCGCGGTGAAGAGCTGCTGATCCTGGTCTCGCCCCGCAGGCCTGGCACCTCCGTGCTCGAACCGGTCTCCGGGGCAGCCCGCCGCGCGGCCCTGCTGCACCGTGTCGGGGTGAACGCGATCGGGGTCGGGGGTGCACTGCACTCCGCCGACGGGGTCGGGGCCTCGGTCCGCCAGGCCGAATACGCCGCACGGGTGGCGCGCACCGTCAGGGGCACGGAGGGCGAAGCGTGCTGGGACACCCTGGGCGAATACCGCCTGTTCGCCGACCTCGCCTGGGACCTGGACGGGGTCGCCTCCCTCCACGAGGGGGCTGCGGCGCTGGTCGCCGACCACCGGACACCGCTGGCGGCCACGCTGCTCGCCCACCTGGAGCGCGAGGGCGACGTCGGCGGGACCGCGGAGGCGCTGAACGTGCACCGGACCACGCTCTACTACCGGCTCAACCGGGCCCGCGAGGTGCTGGGCGAGGACCCCGCAGGGTCTGCGCGGTTCCGGATCCACGCCGCCCTGCGGCTCGCCGAGCTGGCCGGGCTGGGCACACCCCCGCCGCGGGGGCCGGGGGACCAGGTGCGTTGATGCCTGTCAACCCCGGGGATCTTGCTACCGGAGCAGGGGCCAGCGCCGATATTGGCTCTGGTAGCAAGATCCCGCGGGTCCTCGCGCTGTGACGGCCAGGTCTGGGCCCTCGCGCACTCCTACGACGCCGGCGCCTCGGCCGCCCACCACGACGGCGAGGCCTGGTCGGGCGTCGGCATCGATCCCGACCTGGAGCCCACGGCGCTCGCCGCCACGGGGGACGGCAACGCCTGGCTGCTGTCCGGGTCGGACCTGGGTGAGGTTGAGGCGGCCTACTTCGACGGCGAGGCATGGACCCCGCAGCCCGCGCCCTCCGTCAGCGAGGGGCTGGGCTCCGACGAGGCCGGCGAGGTCTTCGCCGTCGGCAGCGGCGGGGGCGGGGATCTGGTTGTGGAGCGTTGGGACGGCAGCGGCTGGGTCCCGGAGGACATCCCCGAGGTCGACATCCCGGGTGGTGAACCCGGCGGGTCCTTCAACGACGTGTTGGTGCGCTCCGCGGACGACGTGTGGGCGGCCGGTCACATCAGCTGGAAGGACGGCGACGAGCTCAACCACAGCCTGCCCGTGCTCGCCCAGTACGACGGCACCGAGTGGACCGTGGAGGTCGGCGAGGAAGAGGGCGCCTACGAAGCGGTCGTCGACGACGGCGAAGGCGGCCTGTACCTGTCCGACAGCCACTGGAACCCCGTCATGGAGCACCGGACCGCCGACGGCGAGGTGACGCGCCAGGAGATCGTCGCCGACGACCACGACATCGTGCTCGGCGGCCTGGACGACGTGCCCGACGGGGCCGGCGCGGTCATGGCGGCAGGCGCCGTCGACAAGGGCGACNCGTATCTACGGCACCGGGACCTGGTACTAGGACCGGGGCGTTTCCCGGAAGGTCTACCACCCCGAGGATCTTGCTACTGGAGCCAATATCGGCGCTGAACCCGGCTCTGGTAGCAAGATCCTCGCAGAATATCGGGCTGACCCGGTTCCGGTTCCAGGGGCGCTGATCGGGGCGCCGGGTATCGGGACGCGTGGGCGATTCAGGAGGGGCTGGGCTCGTCCTGCTCCACGACCTCGGCCTTCGAACCGGACTCCAACTCCTCGGTGACGCGCTCAATGAGCTGTTCCGGCCCCGAGGCACGCTTGGCCTGCAGCTCGAGGGTCGTGCCGTCCTTGCGGGTGATCTTCAGGGACACGTCCGCCGTGCGGTGTTTGAGGTACGTGACCATGGCCGTGGTGGCCGCTGCGGGTGCGCCGGCTGCCACGAGGGCGAGGATCTCCGGGAGGACCGTTCCGCCCTGCACCAGGTGTCCGGTGTATTCGCCGGAGATGGTGTTCCGGACGTCGCGCTCTTCGGCGTGCTTCTCCGTGGGTTCTTCGTCGGGAGGTTCGTGGTGGGGGCTCTTCATGCGGGCAGTGTAGAGCCCCCGATTGCTGCGTCGGCTTTTTCCGGGTGGTGCATATGAGAACTCTCGGGCAACCGGAAACGCGTGTGACACGGGAGAATCAGAAACCGTCCGAGAGCCATGGTTCCGCGGCCTCTGCCCTGTTCCGCAGCCGTGCCTTCGGTGGATGGTCACCCGGAGCCCCGACCAGGGGTGGAACCCCGCCTTCCCTGCTGTTTCGGGATCAAGGGGAGTTCTGGGGCGGGTGAGGGGAGGTTGGTCCAGATTCGCTATATTTGGACCTTCTGTGTCTGAACGAGGGGTGGGAATTGTCCACGGGAACACGGACCCCCGATGACCAGGCCGACGGGTTCGGCGGGGTCGACGGTGTCGACCGAATGGTGCGCAGCCGGTGGTTCACCAACACCATGGTCGCCGTCATTATGGTCAACGCCGCAATTTTGGGCGTCGCCACCTATGAGAATGCGGCACTCCCATATCTGGTGATCGCCGAGCGCTTCATCATCGCCGTCTTCGTCGTGGAGATGGTCCTCAAGCTGTACGCGTGGCGGGGATCCTTCTTCAGGGACGGCTGGAACTGGTTCGACCTGTCGGTCGTCATCGTCTCCCTCATCCCCGCAAGCGGACCCTTCGCTGTGCTGCGCGTGCTGCGGGTCCTGCGGATACTGCGCATCATCACCGCCGTCCCCCAGATGCGGCAGGTCGTCAGCGCCCTGTTCAAGTCGGTGCCCGGCATGGGGACCGTCATCGGGCTGATGCTGGTCACGGTCTACACCTTCGCGATCCTGTCCCAGCAGCTGTTCGGCGAGACCGTGCCCGAGTTCTTCGGCGACCTCGGCACCACCCTGTACACGCTCTTCATGGTCATGACCACGGAGGACTGGCCCGACGTATCGGATGCGGTGCTGGAACACCACCCCATGGCGTGGATCTTCTTCGTCGTCTACATGGTGGTGACCGCGTACATCGTGCTGAACCTGGTCATCGGCGTGATCGTGGCCTCGATGGAACGCGAGGTCAACGACGACCGGTGGAAGGAGGACCAGCGCATGGAAGAAGAGCTGCACCAGGCCGTCATGGGGCGCCTCGCCGAGCTCAACGCGCAGGTGGAGCACCTGACCCGGATCGTGCAGGAGCAGGGCGGCGGCCCCGGCGGGGACGCGCAGCCCGGCAGCGGCCACGGTGGTCCCGGCGGACCGGGCGGCCCCGGCGGAGGCCCGTCGGACGGCGACGGTGACCGCACCGGGGGAGCCGCCGAGGAGCCGGAGCGCGAGCCCCGGAACGAGGCCCACGACCGGGGTCGGGGCTCAGACACCGGGGCCGGCGTGGACGGCGGCGGCGACTCCGAGGACGAGGATCTCGACGCCGGTTCGGAGCCCATGGAACCGGTGGGGCCGCGGTCGCAGTCACGCTCGCGGCCAGGGACCGGCACCGAGAGCGAGGGCACGGGTTCCTGACCCGGGCGCGCCGGTGAAGAGCTCGGAGAACGCGCGCTTCCCCCCGGGCTCGGTGGTGCGCCGACGGTGGGCGGGGTCCCGAGCATCGGCGCACCGGCCGGACCCGCCACGCTCGCGAACGCACACACAGCGACCGCGTCGAGGCCGGGAGAGCAGAACCAGGCCCCGGTGCCGTACGTCCCATACGCCGGGGAACCTGAGACAATCCCTCGAACCGACCGCACGCGACCCCACAACCTCTCGCCGGCAACACAGCACGACCCGGAAAGCGCCTGTACGTTGCAGCCCCTGAACCCCGCGAGTCCCGCGAGTCCTGAGCACCCCACCCGCATCGGTCCGTACCACCTGACCCACGTCCTCGGTTCCGGAAGCGTGGGGACCTCCTACCTCGGAGCCGGACCGGCAGGGGAGCGGGTCGTCGTCAAGGTGATCCACCCCGAGCTCGCCTCCGACCCCGACTTCCACGTGCGTTTCGTGCGCGAGAGTGCCTCCGCGCGCGGGACCGACAGCCCCCACACGGCGCGGGTGCTGGCCGCAGATCCCGAGTGCGAGACCCCGTGGATCGCGACCGAGTACGTGGACGGGATCTCCCTGGAGCGCACCGTCGCCGGCTTCGGGGTCCTCGGAACGGCGGCGCTGCGCATCCTCGCGACCGGCCTGGCACGTGCGCTGGAGGAGCTGCACCGGAACGACCTCGTGCACGGCGACCTGAACCCGCGCGACGTGGTGCTCGTCGACGACGGGATCCGGCTGGTGGACTTCGGCGGCGGGCGCCTGGCGACCCGGCTGCCAGACGACGTGCACGACCTCGCCGTGGACCAGGTGCGGGAGGGCAGGGCCGCGGACGTGGGGACCGGGACGCTGGTGGAGCCGGGGACGGAGGGGGACGAGGGCGACGGAACCTGGGGAGGCCCAGCCGGTGGGGCCGCAGAGCCCCGCCCCGGGGCCGGGGCCGCGCCAGAGGCCGAAGCCGAGGCCCAGCCCGAGCCCCGCGAACCCGGGGTCCCCACGGGCCCGGCGCCCCGAGGCGCCCCTGTGGCCGGGCAGCCCCCGGCGCCGACGGGGCCGCCGGTCTCGGTCGAGCCGCCCGACCCCACCGCCGAGCCGGTGTCGGTGGAGCCTCCGGAACCGACCGGCGAGCCGGTGTCGGTGGAGCCTCCCGCCGAGGAAGGGGGAGGCCGCGGAGCAGACGAGGCCGAGGTTTCCGGGGTCGGGGCCGCGGGGGCCGACGAGGCTGCAGAAGGCGGCCGGGCAGAGCCCCCGCGGCCGGCACGTGGGTGCCCGCTCGCGCACATCTCCTACAAGGCCCCCGAACAGGTCGAAGGGGCCATGGGGGACGCCTCCTCCGACATGTTCGCCCTGGCCACCGTGCTCGTGTACGCGGCGACCGGCAAGAACCCCTTCGCGGCGGAGACCGACGAGGGGACCGCACACCGCCTGACCGGGGACGCCCCGGAGACCCACGACCTCCCGGTGCTGCTCCGAACACTCGTCGCGGCCTGCTGGAACCGGACACCGGAGTCGCGTCCGACGTCCGCGCAGTTCGCGGCGGCACTGGCCAACAGCGAGCCGCCGGACGCCTCGCGGGCGTCCTGGGCGGAAGGCGACCCCGCCGCAGGGACTGCTGTGGCGGGGGGGGCG
>NZ_ANBF01000228.1 GCF_000341025.1 Nocardiopsis salina YIM 90010
GTGAGCGGCGCAGGTCCTGCCGGCACCCCAGCTGCTCCCCCGGGCCCCTCCGCCGGTTCCGCCGCGCGCCCCTCGAGCGGGGGGACGGCCTACCCGGTCGCACAGGGGCACGCCGTACCGGAGGGGCAGGCCGAACCGAGGCTCGCGCCCAACCGCACGGGCACGTTCCAGCTGCCCGGTCCGGAGGACGTGCGCCGGTACGAGCAGGGGCCGGCCGAGGAGCGTTCCGGCCCCGGTCCCACCTCCGACGCCGCGTCGGCGGCCGCAGCAGC
>NZ_ANBF01000229.1 GCF_000341025.1 Nocardiopsis salina YIM 90010
GCAACGCCGAACGCACCGGGACCTTCACCCGGCGCGGGCGGGAGAGCACACCCGCCCGGGGCGGAGCGGCCGAAGCCTCCGGGCACCTCGGCCCCGAGCAGCCCGCCGGCTCCGCCGGGCCCCGCACCGCCGACGGAGGGGCTCCGGAGACCGTCGTCGCGCGCTGGGCCGGCGGCCAACCGACCTTTGGCGCGCTGCCGCCGTGCCCGCAGGGATTCCCGCCCGGTCCGGCCGAGGTGAGCCCGGACGGGAGCATCATCGCCGTGGCCAGTTACGGCGCGATCTGCCTGTGGAACGGCAACGACGGGACGCACCTGGGCGAGTTCACCGGGTTCCGCAAGTCCGTCAACGTGGTCGCGTTCAACGCCGACGGGACCCTGATGGCCTCGGGACACGAGGACCGGTGTGTGCGGGTGTGGGACATGGTGAACATGCGTCCGCTGGGGGTGTTGGCCGGGCACGCGGGAACGGTGTCGTGCCTGGACTTCTCGCTCGACGGGAACTTCCTGGTCAGCGGTTCCGGCGATCGGCACGTGTTGCTGTGGGACCTGCGGGTCGGGCGGAGCGTGGTGAGCTTCCCCGGGCACGAGGACATGGTGTTGTCGGTGGGGTTCTCGCCGGACGGGTCGACGATCCTCAGCGGGAGCAGTGACCGGAGCGCGCGGATGTGGCGCACCGACGGGACGCCCGTGGCGATGCTCGCGGACTACGAGACGGTGGCGCCGATGGTGTCGGCGACGGCGTTCAACCCCCTGAAGCCGGTGATGCTGACCGGGGATTCCAATGGTGTGGTGCGCACGTGGGCGTCGGACAGCGGGGCCGAGGGGCCGACCTTCGCCGGGCACCACGATCTGATCTGTGATGCGAGGTTCAGCGCGGACGGGTCGTCGTTGATCACCGCGGGGTGGGACGGGCAGGTGTTCGTGCGGGACACGATTCACTATGCGCCGGCGGCGGCCTTGCGGACGGGCCAGGCGCGGTTGCGGTGCGCGTCGCTGACGAGGGACGGGCACATGATCGTGGCGTCGGGGGCAGGGGCGCCGGTGTTGGTGTGGAGGTTGTGAGGGGTGTGGGGCTTCTCCTCCTCCCTGCCCCTGCACGTGGAGACCCGCCCCGCCCACGCCAACGCCCTGGGCCACACCCCCGACCCCGTTAACGAGCGCCCATGACCGAGCCCGACCTGCCCGTTTGCTTCTCCTGCCAGGAGCGCCAGACACGCCCCGACGCACGCTTCTGCCGCGCCTGTGGGACACCCCTGGCCGCCGAACCCCCGCCCGCCGCCGACCACGAACCGGGTCCGCCCCGGCAGGAGCCCCGCGGACGGCCGCGGTGGCGGCGCCGACTCCTCGTGGCCGGAGCCGTCCTCGCGGTCCTGGCCCTGACAGCGGCCGGTCTGCGCGCTTTCCAAGCCGCTACCACCGACCCCACCGACCCGGTCGAGGAGCTGCTCGACGATCTGGCCGACGGCCACGTCGAGGCCGTGCTCGAGCACGCCGACATCGATTCCCCACTCGTGCTCGATCGGGTCCTGGTCGAGGGCTACACCCCGCCGCACGACCTCCGCACCACGAAGGTCACTTACGGCCACGCCGATGCCGACACCCAGCGCCCCAACCGGGGCACTGCCTCGGTCGACGTCGAGTACGAGCTCGACGGTGCCACGCACACCGCTTACGTGCAGGTGGCGCGTCAGGACACCGGCTGGGTCCGCGACTGGGAGGTCACCGATCTGGACACCCTGATCGGCGAGCTGGTGGTCACCAGCGACCACCTCGACGAGGTGCGTGTGGCCAGTGCCGAGATCGACACTGCCTTGCCCCCGTCGCAGTCGCGCACCAACCCCGCGGTGCCGGCCTTGCCCGGGACTTACACCCTGGCCACCACCGACGACGAGGAACTGTTCGCCGACGAGGTGCTCGACGAGGTCGCCGTGTTCGGGCCCAGAGCCTCTCCGGTCACCATTGTCCAGCTCTCTGCCGCGGACCTGACCGTGCGCGAGGGGCTCGTCGACGAGGTCGCCGAGCAGGTCGAGGATCACCTGGACGAGTGCGCCCGAGCCGAGACCCTCGCCCCGCCCGGCTGCCCCCTGGGACTGGAGTCCACCCCGACGCGCTCGACCGGCGACGTCTCGTGGGAGCTCCTCGGCATGCCCGAGATCGACCTGGTCGCGTCCGACCAGCCCACCTTGAACGGCGCCCCGCTAGAGGTGGTGACCACCGCAGCGGGCAGCGCCGAGGTCGAGTGGACCTACGCTCACACCGACGACGAGGACCCCGACACCGAGACCGTCGAGGTCACCGTCGGAGGCACGGTCACCGTCGATGACGACGGCGAGCCCGCTTGGACCCCCTGACGGTGGTTGGCGCTCCACCGCGAAGGTCCCGCGTCCGGGTACACACGGGACCAACCTGCGATGAGCGCGCGCACGGCACGGGCCGACTGAGCCAGCGCCTGCTGTCTCCGCGCTCAGTCGTCCAGGGAGGGCCCGGTCATGCGAGTGACGGTCACCGGTCGGCGGCCCACTCCAACCATCCCGGCCACCCGGGCGGGGGATCTGCGATCTCGTGCCGCTCGTGCCTTGCGCGCCTCTCGCGCTCCGCGCGCTGCCCCTGATCCACGGGCCACTCGTGCCCTTCGAGTTCCGCGTGGTCGGGGACCTCGAACAACGCCCTCCAGCGGAGGAGGTCCGCTTCGCTGATCGGGAAAGTATGATCCGAGGCCACCGCCTGGCGCTGAGCGATCCGCTCGAGCTGCGTCTCATGGTCCACCGGCATGTACACGAGATGGCAGCGCGAACCGACGGAGTGCGCCAACCAGCGGATCGCGGACCTCTCGTTGCGCGACCAGCACCCGAAATCCAGAACCACGTCGGTGCCGAGCTTCAGGGCTTCCAGAGCGAGCCACAGCAGCCGGCCTTCCATGACGTCGCGCTTGCCATCCGGATCCGATGCGCCGAACAGCGGGATCATCCACTCGTCCGGGGTGAGGCGTAGCGCGCTGCGCTCCTCCGCGAGCTGGTGCGCTCTCGTGGTCTTTCCGGAGCCGGGCAAGCCGACTGTCAGGTACAACGTGGCCATCCCTGGATCGTGCCAGGAGCCCTGGATGGGGGCGAGGCGTTTTGCTCGGGGCCTTGGCCGACGGTGGTTGGCACGGGGGCAGCGCCCGCGCGCGAAGGGCGGAGGAGTGTCGGCCGCGACTACTCGGGGCGCTTCACCGCGAAGGTCCCGCGTCCGGGGACGCGCAGGATCAGCCCCTCGTCCTTCAACAGCGCGTAGGCCGACCGCGCGGTGCGCCGGGATACCCCGAACTCGTCGCAGGCTTCTGCCTCCGAGGGAATGGTGCGCTCCAGCTTGTATGTGCCGTCGGAAATTCGTTCCCGAATGACGCAGGAGATCTGGCAGTAGATCGGGTTCGGCCCGTCCAGTTCAATCACCATCAGAAGTTAACCCAGGTCAGTTGGTGGCCACGAGTTCGGAATGGTACGTACCAGTACGGGACAGGTAGCTACAGATTCGGCGCTGTAGCTTTGTTCTGAGTCCCGCCCCCTCTAGATGTTCCTTCCTCTGAGCGGGACAAAGAACGTTAAGCAGGCAATTCGTATATTCCCGGTTCGCGGTGTTGGGCGTTCTGCGCGGGCCGATCTCTGCCGAGCTCGGGAAGGCGCGTGACGCCGATGTGCGTGACACCGGTCAACCGATGAACGTCGAAAAGGACAACCCCCGCGACGTGTTAGCGCACGCCCGGGGGCCATGGCCGACCTGAAGGAAGCAGGACGACATGATCCACCCTATTGCCTTTCTGTGTTTGCTGATGCGCATGGTGCGCGCCTCGCAGGGCGTGCACATCTCACCCTTCGGATACGTCCGTGAGCTGGCGGGCGAAGTCCAGCGGAGCCGGACCCGCCAGAGCAGCCGGAACCCCCGGGACCGGCGGAACCGGTCGCGCCGCGTGCGGCGCTACGCCGAGCGCATCCCTCACCTCGGCTCCGGGATCGAGCCCGAGCCCGGGTCCGAGTTCAAGCCCGAAGTCGACGCGGGTTCCGACTCGGACGTCGACGCCACCGTGCGCGGTTTCGCCGTGCGTGACGGGGCGAGCATCAACGTCTCCGTGCTGGCGGCGATCGTGCGCGGGCGTTGCTTTGTGAGCGGACGCGCCACGGGCGCGCGTCCGGTGGAGAGCCGGAAGTTGGCGTTGGCGGTGCTGTGCGCGCTGGCCGATCAGGACCGGTGCGGCCTGGATCGGCGGGGCTTGGAACTGCGGGGCCTGGGCGTGGACCTGGATCCGCGAGCCCTGGACCGGCCCGAAGAGGTGAGGCCCGGCGGGGTCAGGCCCGACCGTATTCGTTCTGTGGATGCCCGAGTTCTCCCCGCGCACGCGGGGTTGTCCGCATGCGCGGGGAGCGACGAGGGTTCTCCAGCTCCTACGGGTCTCCCGCTCCTATGCGGTGCCGAAGCTGACCGACTCCGTCGTCCACGAGCGCGCCTGCTCCGACATCGTCACTCCGAGCCCCGGCCGGTCGGGCACCAGCATCCGCCCGTCCTTGGTCTCCAACCGCTCGTTGAACAGCGGGTCCAGCCAGTCGAAGTGCTCCACCCACGTCTCACGCGGGTAGCACGCGGCCAGGTGCAGGTGGATCTCCATCGCGAAGTGTGGAGCGAGGTCCAAACCACGCTGGTCAGCAAGGGTCATCAACCGCAGGAACTGCGTGATGCCCCCGACCCGCGGCGCGTCCGGCTGAATGACGTCGCAGGCCCCGCCGTCGATCAGCCGCTCGTGTTCGGCGACCGAAGCCAGCATCTCGCCCGTGGCGACGGGGGTGTCCAGAGTGCGCGTCAGCCGCGCATGGCCCTCGACGTCGTAGGCGTCCAAGGGCTCCTCGATCCAGGTCAGATCGAACTCCTCCAGCCGCCTGCCCATGCGCAACGCCGTCGTGCGGTCCCACTGCTGGTTCGCGTCCACCATCAGCGGCACGTCGTCACCGATGTGCTCGCGGATCCCGCGGACCCGCCGCAGGTCCTCGGCGTTGTCCGGCAGCCCCACCTTGATCTTGACGGCCCCGATCCCCTCGTCGAGGGACCTGCTCGCCCGTTCCCTCACCTGGTCGAGCGAAGCGTTCAGGAACCCGCCCGAGGTGTTGTACGTGCGCACGGAATCCCGGTGGGCACCGAGCAGCTTGGCCAACGGCAGCCCGGCACGCTTGGCCTTCAGGTCGTACAGCGCCACGTCGAACGCCGCCAACGCCTGCGTGGCCAGACCGGAACGCCCCACGGACGCCCCCGACCACTGGAGCTTGGTGATCAACCGCCCGATGTCGTTGGGGTCCTCACCGATCAACCCCTCGGCGACCTCGGCCGCGTGCGCGTACTGTGCGGGTCCGCCGGCCCGCTTCGAGTAACCGAAACCCAGACCGTGCTGGTCCTGCTCCGTGGTGATCTCGGCGAAGAGGAACACGACCTCGGTCATCGGTCTCTGCCGTCCGGTGAAGACCTTCGCATCGGAGATCGCGTTGCGCAGGGGCAGCGTGACCGAGGACAGCGTGACCCGACGGATCGAGTCAGCAGGCATGGGGGCTCCTTCAGCAGTAGTCAGGATGGTGGGGGTGGGGCTCCGGCTGTGGGGTCCGGGGTCAGGTCCGGTCGGGACCGCCGGGAGAGGAGGGGGTATCACCGGAGTTCGATCCGGTCCTCGCGTCGACCGCGTGGTTCGGGCCGTCGCCGTCGCCGCCGTCGGAGTCGTTCGTGCCGCCGTCCGGGCGGTCCGAGCCGTCCGTGGCCGAGACCCCGGTCGGCACGCCCCCGAGCAGGTCGGGCCGCCGCGACCTCACGAGCCTCAGCACGATCGGCACCAGCACGACCAGCAGGAACACACCCAGCAGCGTCATCGCGATGGGGTGGCCGGTGATCCGGGTGACATCGCCGTCGAACATCATCAGCGAGCGGCGGAAGTTGTCCTCCAACAGCGAGCCGAGCACGAACGCCAGCACCAGCGGCGCCGGGTCGAAGCCGTGCTTCTTCATCAGGTAGCCCAGCACGCCGAAGACGATCACCACCATCACCTCGAAGATGCGGTTGCTGATGGTGAAGGCGCCGATGCACACGATCAGCACGATGACGGGGGACAGGACCGACGTGCGCACGTACAGGATGCGCACGAACAGACCGATGAGGGGGATCGCCAGCACCAGCAGGACCAGATTCCCGAGGTACATCGAGTTGATCACGCCCCAGAACAGGTCCGGGTCGGTCTCGACCAGCTGCGGGCCAGGGGTGATGCCCTGGATCAGCAGCGCACTGAACATCACCGCCATGGTCGCATTGGCGGGGATACCGAGGGTCAGCAGCGGGATGAACGACGAGGTGGCCGCCGCGTTGTTCGCCGCCTCCGGGCCCGCCACACCCTGGACGGCGCCCTTCCCGAACGGGGTCGGCCCCTTGTTCAGCCGCTTCTCGACACCGTACGAGGCCATCGCCGACACGGTGGCGCCGCCACCGGGCAACAGCCCGAGGAGGAAGCCGAAGACACCGCCGCGGCCGATCGGTCCGGCCGACTGCTTCATGGTGGCCCTGTCGGGCAGGACCCGGTCCGCGGCCGCCGGAATGCCAGTGCCGTTGCGTCGGCGCTCCAGGTTGTAGAGGATCTCCGCCAGGCCGAAGACGCCCATGGCGATCGGCACGAACTCGAGCCCGTCGGTGAGCTCCAGGTTGCCGGCCGTGTAGCGCAGCTCCCCGGTGAAGGCGTCGCGTCCGACCGTGGCCAGCAGCAGGCCGACCGCCGCAGCGGCGAGGGCCTTGAGCTTGGACCCGTTGCCGATGGTCGCGACCAGCAGGATGCCGAGCAGGGTCAGGGCAGTGTACTCGGGCGGGCCGAACTCCAGTGCGAAGCCGGCGATCAGCGGGGCGACCAGGGTCAGCACGACGATGGAGACGGTGCCGCCGACGAAGGAGGCGACGGCTCCCACACCGAGCGCCTTGCCTCCCTGCCCCTTCTGCCCGAGGGGATACCCCTCCAGAGCGGTGACCGCCGAGGAGGTCTCGCCGGGCAGCTTCAGCAGCACAGCGGTGACGGTGCCCCCGTAGATCCCCCCGTAGAAGATGCCGGCGAGCATGATGATCGAGGGGATCGGATCCATGCTGTAGGTGAGCGGGAGCAGGATCGCGATGGTGGCGGCGGGGCCGAGACCGGGCAGGACGCCGATGGCCATGCCGGCGACCACACCGATCAGGCAGAAGAGCAGGTTCTCGGGCTCGAGGAGGACTTCGAACCCCTGGATCACGGGCGTGAAATCCATGGTGGAACGCCTTTCAGGGGATGCGGATCAGAAGAGGCGGGGGATCGGGACGGCGAGCCCGTACACGAAGACCAGATGGGCGGCCGCGACCGTCGCCACCGAGACCGGCACCGACAGGCGCAGCTTCTCCCGCCCCAGCACGCTCATCCAGAAGACCAGCAGGGCGACGGAGGGGAGCTCGAAGCCGACGAAGGGGAAGAGCTGTACGGCCACGGCCAGGGTCGCCACACCGACGGCGACACCGACCGCGTCCCTGGTGATCGGTTCGGCGTCGGTGTAGGTCGCGGCGCGGGCCGCGACGAGCAGGCCGATCACGATCAGGAGCACCGACACGATCCCCGGCCACGTGCCGGCCCCGGGCCGGGAGAGCGAGCCCAGGCCGAGGTCCAGGGCGACGGTGAGGGTGCCCGCCCCGGTGAGGACGACGACTGCACCGCAGACCAGGTTGGTGGTGCGGCCCGCCCGGGGAGCGGGCTCGGCGGTGTCGGCGGGGCCGTTGTCCGGGCCGGGACCGGCCGTGCCGGCCCCCGGGCCCGCACCCGTCCCAGCGTCGACGG
>NZ_ANBF01000230.1 GCF_000341025.1 Nocardiopsis salina YIM 90010
GTCCGTCATTCGTCCTCGCCCCCGAGGTCGATACCGTTCTCCTCGACGCGCTGCGCGTACTCGTCGGCCAGCGCGGTCCACTGCTCCTCGACCTCCTCGCCGGAGACCTCCTCGGGCGTCAGGTAGTTCTCGTCGTTGAACGCCTGGTAGTCCTCGGTGGCGACGATCTCCTCGAAACCCTCGCGCAGGGTGTCCTCGACGTCGTCCGGGGCGCCCGCGGGCAGCGCGACAGCGCGGTACTGCGCGACCGGGATGTCGTGGCCCTCCTCCACGGCGGTGGGGACGTCCTCCAGGTGCTCGTTGCGCTCCTCGGAGAAGATCAACAGGGGGTCGACCGTTCCGGATTCGATCTGGGGCATCGCCTCGCCGACCTGGACGGTGGCGACGTCGACCTGTCCGCCCATCACGGCCGTCAGCGCCGGTGCCCCGCTGTCGAAGGGCACCTCGTTGCCCTCGATGCCGGCCTCCTCGAAGAGCAGCAGCTGGGCGAGCTGGCTCCCGGTGCCGACGCCGGCGGTGCCGTAGGAGACGTTTCCGCTGTCGGCCTCGACGTCCTCGACGTTCTCGTAACCGGTGTCGGAGTTGGCGACCATGATGTAGTCGTCGCGCGACAACCCCATGACCACGTCGAGATCGTCCAGGGACACCGCCTCCTCCTCGGGCACGACCTGCGCGGTCGTCGTGATGAGGGTGGAGTTGAGCAGTGTGAGCTCGTAGCCGTCGGGGCTCTGGTCGGCGACCTCCTGCGTCGCGATCGCGCCGTTGGCACCGGGCTGGTTCTCCACCGGCATCGAGACACCGAGCGCGTCCTGCGAACCCTCGGCGAGGGCCCGTGCGATGAGGTCGGTGCTGCCGCCGGGTTCCTGACCGACGTTCAGGGTGATGGGTTCTGTCGGGTACTCGCCGCCCCCGACCGCGCCGTCGGTGACTCCACCGCAGGCGACCAGACCCAGAGAGAGGCCGCCGGCGGCGACGGCGGTGATCGGACGGCGCGAACACGAGCACCAGGACATGGGGGCCTCCTCGAGGGGCGGTGATGCGCGGGTGGCTGTTCCGGGGGGAGAAGGGCGTCGCGCTCCGTTGTGGGCAGCGCCACACCGATCGGTTTCTCAGAGGTTAAGGAACAGTCGTGATGCCTGTCTAAGCCCGAATTCGTATAGCTTGATACCTTCCGTGCATGGCAGAAGGGGGCGTGGAATGCTGACTCTCGACCAGGCCCGCGCATTCGTCGCCGTCGCCGAGGAAGGCCACTTCGGACGGGCGGCCGAGCGGCTCCACATGACGCAGCCTCCCCTGAGTCGGCAGATCCAGAAGCTGGAGAAGACGCTGGGCGTCACGCTCTTCCTCCGGGAGTCCCGGGGCGTGAGGCCCACCGCCGCGGGGGAGGCGTTCCGGGACGAGTGCGTGCAACTGCTGGAGATGGCCGAACGCGCACCCCAGCGGGCCCGCCTGATCGCCTCGGGGAAGGTCGGTTCGGTCCGGCTCGGCTACACCGCCGCCTCCGGGCTCAGCGTGCTCGGGCCGGTGCTCGCACGCATCAAGGAGGCCGCCCCTGACGTGAACGTCGAACTGCACGAGATGGTCACCGCCGCCCAGCTCGAAGCGATGCGCAACGGCGCGATCGACATCGGCCTGGCCCGCCCGCCGTTCCGGCTGGAGGACGTGGAGTCCTCACTCCTGCTGACGGAGGCCCTGGCGGTTGCCGTGCCCAGCGGTCACCGATTCGCCGTGCGGGGCACCCCCGTCTCCGGGCACGAACTGCGCAGTGAAGCCATGATCATGTACTCCGCCGAGCAGGCCCGCTACTTCCGCGACCTGGTGGTCGACCTCGTCGACGTGCGATCGGACCAGGTGGCCCACACCGCCACCCAGATCCTCACCGTCGTGGCCCTCGTAAGCGCCGGGCACGGCGTCGCACTGGTGCCGCAGTCCACCCAGCACCTGGGGCTGCCCGGGGTCGAGATGGTTCCGCTGCTGGAGTCGCCCGCGGACGCGGTGCAGCTGCACGCGGTGTGGCTGTCGACCTCGACCAACCCCGCACTGCGCCACGTGCTCCCCGTTCTGGAGGAGCCTGTCGACACCTCGTCGATGCACTGAAGGTATCGGTGCATACGAATTATGGCTTGGACAGGCATCACGGCGCGTTCCTAGCGTGAATAAGGCCCAACCCCTTCCCCTGGAGGTCCCCGATGCCGGACCACACGCCTGTCGAACTCGCCGACATCCTCAAGGACGGCCTTCTGTCCTTCCCGGTCACGCCTTTCGACACGAACCACGAGGTGGACAAGGCCGCGCTCGTCGAGCACCTGGAGTGGCAGTCCGGATTCGACATCGGCGGCCTGTTCGTCGCCGGCGGCACCGGGGAGGGCTTCTCGCTCTCCTTCGACGAACACCGCCTGGTCACCGAGACCGCCGTGGCCACGGTGCGCGACGGTGTACCGGTGATCGGCTCCGCCGGCGGGAA
>NZ_ANBF01000231.1 GCF_000341025.1 Nocardiopsis salina YIM 90010
GCCCTACCTGACCGAAGCCACACAGGAGGGTCTGAAGGCCCACGTGGCGGCGGTACTGGAAGCCACGAGCACCGGGGTGATCCTCTACAACCGCGCCAACGCCGTCTACGGGGCCGACACGGTCGCTGAACTCGCCGAGGCCCACCCCAACCTGATCGGCTTCAAGGACGGCATCGGCGACTTCGAACAGCTCGCGCGGGTCCGCTCGGCCAACGGCGACAGGCTCTTCTACCTGGGCGGTCTGCCCACCGCCGAGACGTTCGCCCTCCCGCTGCTGCAGGTCGGCATGAGCACGTACTCCTCGGCCATGTTCAACTTCGTGCCGGAGTACGCGCTGGAGTTCTACCGCGACGTGCGGGCACAGGACCAGCAGGCCGTGCAGCGCAAGCTCACCGAGTTCGTGCTCCCGTACCTGGACATCCGCGACCGCGGGAAGGGATACGGGGTGTCCATCGTCAAGGCGGGGCTGCGCGCGGTCGGCCGCGACGCCGGGCCGGTGCGCCCGCCCCTGCGCGACCTCTCGGCGGAGGAACAGGCGCGTTTGAACTCGCTGGTCGAGACGGTCGCCGCGGTCGGCGCCTAGACACACCCCCGGGATCTTGCTACCAGAGCCGGGTTCAGCGCCGATATTGACTCCAGTAGCAAGATCTACTGGGGATCATGGTGAGTGTCGGGGAGGGTTTCG
>NZ_ANBF01000232.1 GCF_000341025.1 Nocardiopsis salina YIM 90010
CGGGCAGAGGGCTTACGGGCCCGCCGCTTGACATAGAAGCGTCCCCGACCCAAAACCGACCATGAGGGGGCCGACCGGGCCGGACCGGCGCTCGACGGGTCAGGGGCCGGACGGTTCCGTGGCGTCCTGGACCTCGGAGGTGAACTGTTCGCTCGCCTGGTCCGGGGTGATGTCGCCGAAGCCGAGCGCCTCGATCACGCGCAGGTTGATGTCGACGACCTCGCCCGCGCCGACGGGCTGGGGCGGATTGCCGTCGATGACGGAGTCCTCGATCGCGTCGATGAACTCCGCGGCCTTGGTGTCGGCTTCCCCGAGGTCGTCGGCGATCGTGTCCCGCACCTCCAGGTTCGGGGGGATCCCCATCTCCCCCTGGGTCACCTCCGCGGCCGCGGGGTCGTTGAGCAGGTGGTCCACGAACTGCCCCGCCTCCTCGGGATGGTCGCTGCCGGCCGCGACCGAGTAGTAGATGCCCGGCTTGTAGAAAAGCCCGGTGCGCTCGTGTTCGGTCTCCCCGGGCATCCGCAGCAGTTCCAGATCACGCCCGGCGGCGGCTTCGATCGCGACGAGCTGGTTGCTCCAGAAGAAGGCCATCGCGCCCTCGTTGAGCCCCACGAGGGACTGTTCGGGCCCGGCTGCGGTCAGTTCGACGCTCCGGGACGCGCTGGGCTGGACGCCCTCGTCGACGAGGCGCTCGTTGAATTCGTACCAGGAGGTCAGGGTGGTGTCGCTGTAGGCCGTGTCTCCGTCCTCGTCGAAGAGGTTCTCGCCGTGCTGGCGCGCGTAGACCTGGAAGACGTTCTCGTTCGCGGGGCTCTGGGTGCCGTAGACCTCGCCGTCGGTGGCCTCGGTGATCTCTGCGGCGGTCTCGGCGTACTCCTCCCAGGTCCAGTTCTCGTCGTCGGGCATCTCGACCCCTGCCTCTTCGAACGCCTGCGGATCGGCCACGATCGTCATGGCGTTGACCCCGCCCACGGCTCCGATCGTCCCGTCGTCGGTGTCCCCGCTCTCTGCGACGAGCGGGTCCAGGTCCGTCAGGTCGACCGTGTCCAACTCCCCGAGGTCGGCCAGGGCACCGCGGTCGCCGTACTCACGCAAGTAGGCGTCGTCCTGCATGATGATGTCGGGTGAGTCGTCGGCCGCGGTGTTGGTGGCCAGACGGTCCCAGTAGTTGGCCCAGTCGGTGTAGTCGCCGGTGACGCTGATCCCGGGGTTGTCGGCCTCGAAGTTCTCGATGACCTCCTGGAGCGCGGCGTGCCGGCTGTCAGAGCCCCACCAGGAGAAGCGGAGTTCGACCGTGCCGTCGTCCCCGTCCCCGCAGGCGGTGGCCAAGAGCGCGAACACACCCCCTGTGGCGACCGCCCGGAGGAGCGGATTGCGGCGGTGTCCCGGCGGGTGTGCGCGGAGTCGAGGTGGCATGGGGGGTCCCTCCGGTCGAAGGTTTGGTAAGCGCTATCCCTTGTGGGTGTGCAATTTCTACCCCTGCCACACGACGACGTCAACGGGGGGAACGACTCCCCACTCTCCGGCGAACCCTCCCCTCAGCCGCTCGGACACCCCGATTCAGGGGCCACTTCGGGCGCAACCGCCGAGCCGCACAAGTGACGGCAACTCTTGCCCGAGCCTCGGTAACCGCTTACCATCCAGTCCGTGCAACATGGCCACACCCCTCAGCCCCCGTCCCCCGACACCGACCCACGCAGCACACTGCCACCGGACCCCGTACCGGTCCTCCTGGTGGGCGTGCACGGCTACGGACGCGTGTACCTGCGTTCACTCCTGACCCTCGCGCACAGCGGGGCCATCGACCTCGCGGGCCTGTGCGACCCGCGCCCGCCCGGACCCGACGACGACCTCGAGGGCCACGGATTCCTCCCCTGCTTCTCCGACCTGGACGAGGCCCTGCGGCACACCGGCGCCCGGATCACCGTGGTCGCGACGCCGATCCACACCCACCTGCCCTTGGCGCTGACGGCGTTGCGGCACGGCTCCCACCTGATGTTGGAGAAGCCCGCCACACCCTCGCTCGAGCAGTTCGACCGGCTCACCGAGGCCCTGTCCGGTTCCGGCCTCGTGTGCCAGGTCGGTTTCCAGAGCCTGGGGTCGGCCGCGATCGGTCGGGCGCGCCGGCTCGTCGCCGAGGGCGCCGTGGGCGAGCTCCGCGGTATCGGGACGGCCGGAACCTGGAAACGCACCTCCGCCTACTACGAACGCGCCCCCTGGGCGGGACGGCGCCGCATGGACGGCGCCGACGTGGTGGACGGTGCGCTCACCAACCCGTTCGCACACGCGGTCGCCACGTCTCTGGCCCTGGCCGGGGAGGGCCACCGCGCACCGCAGCGGACCGAGGTCGAGCTGTACCGCGCACACCCGATCGAGGGTGACGACACCTCGTCCTTGCGCCTGCACACGCGCTCGGGCACCCCGGTCACCGTGGCTGTGACCCTGTGCGCCTCCGGGGACCCGGCCCCGGAACTGGCCGTGCACGGGGACGCCGGGCGCATAGAGCTGTCCTACACCGAGGACCGTCTCACCCTGCGCCGCGAGGGACAGGACCCGCACACCGAGGCCCTCCCCCGGGCCGACCTCATGGGGAACCTCGTGGCGCACCTGCGCGACGAGGCTCCGCTGCTGTGCCCGCTCGAGGCCACCCGGGGTTTCGCGCACGTGGTGGAGGCCGTGCGCACCGCACCGCCACCCCGCCCGATCGGCACCGAATACCAGGAGGTGTGGCGGGAGAGCGGCCACACCCACCGGACCGTGCACGGGATCACCGGCCTGATCCGCCGCAGCGCCGAGTCCCTGGCCCTGTTCAGCGAGCTCGGGGCCCCCTGGGCGCGATCGAACGCCTCCGCGATCTGACCGGCCTGTCCCCCGACGGCCCCTGCCCGGGGCCCGGAAAGGAGCGCTCCATGCGCGTACTCGTCACCGGCGGCTCCGGACGCCTCGGCAGCAGCACCGCTGCGGTGCTCGCCGCCCGGGGCCACGAGACGGTCTCGGTGGACAGTCGGCCCGGCCCCGCGGCTCCGGGTGTGCAGCAGCGCACCGCCGACCTGCTGGACGCGGGGGCGCGCGGGGACCTGTTCCGGCGGACCGCCCCCGAGGCGGTGGTGCATCTGGCGGGGATCGCCGTTCCCTTCGCCGAGCCGGACGATCGGACCCTGACCGTGAACGCGGCGCTGGCCTGGTCGGTGTTGTCCGAGGCAGCAGCGGCGGGAGCACGGTGTGCGGTGGCGGCGTCGAGCCCGACCGTCTACGGGTACAACCGTCCTTCGTGGTCGCCGCTGTGGTTGCCCCTGGACGAGGCACACCCGGTCGCGCCCTGGCACGCCTACGGGTTGAGCAAGGCGGTGGTGGAGGAGACCGTGCGCACGCTCGCACGCAGCGGCGGGGACTGCGTCCTCAGCGCCGTGCGGCCGGGGTACGTGATCACGCCCGAGGAGTGGGCCGGGGCGCTCACCCAGCAGGGGCACACCGTCCGTGAGCGGCTCGAGGACCCGTCCCTGGCGGGTGCGTCGTTGTTCAACTACGTGGACGCCGAGGACGCGGCCCTGCTGTTCGCGTTGATCGTCGAGAACCCCGACCGGGTGCGCAACGGCGGTGTGTACAACGCCGTGGCCCCCGACCCGCTCTGGCCGGGTCCGGTGGACGCGCTCGTCGCGGATCTGCATCCGGGCACGGCTCCCTCCGCCGGGTCCCTGGCCGACGGCCGGGGTGTGTTCTCCTCCGAGCGGGCCCGCAGCGAGCTCGGGTGGCGCCCGGAGGGGACGTGGCGTTCCCGGCTCGGTACCGGAGGTTGACGGGGAACAGGTGCACGTACGGGTTCGGTTAATGTGGGAAACGATTTCCCATCACGACGAGCGAGAAGGACGCAGGGGTTGAGTTCGGGGTACGTGACTCTGGGACAGGTGGCCGAGGCGGCAGGTGTGTCCTTGGCGACCGCCTCGAGGGTCCTCAACGGCAGCACCAGCACCCGCCAGGTCGGCGAGGAGCTGCGGGAGCGTGTGACCTCGAGCGCACGGGCGCTGGGATACCTGCCCAACGCCTCGGCCCAGTCACTGGCGCGCAACTCCAGTTCGCTGGTGGGGCTGGTCGTGCACGACATCGCCGACCCCTATTTCTCTTCGGTGGCCGCCGGGGTCACACAGATGGTGGAGGAGCACGGCCTGGTGTTGGTGCTCGGGACCACCGACCGCGCCCCCGGCAAGGAGAGCACGATCCTGGCCGCGCTGCGCTCGCACCGTGCCAAGGCGGTGGTGCTGGTGGGGTCCCGTTCCACCGATGCGGAGAGCACGGAACAGCTCACGCGCGAGATCGAGATGTTCCGGCAGCAGGGCGGCCGTGTGGCGTGTGTGTCGCAGCCGGTGCTGCCGGCCGACACCGTCTGCCCCGACAACCACGCCGGCGCGGCGGAGTTGGCGCGGCGCCTGATCGAGCAGGGGCACCGCAAGTTCGCGCTCCTGGCGGGTCCGAACAACCTCAGCACGGCGCGCGAGCGCATGGACGGTTTCCACTCGGCGCTGGCGACGGCGGGTCTGGAGCCGGACCACCAGGACGTCATGCACGGGGACTTCACCCGCGACGGCGGTTACGCATCGACCGAGAGGCTGATGAAGCTGGGCACGGAGGCCACGTGCCTGTTCGCGGTCAACGACGTGATGGCCACGGGGGCGATCGCTGCGCTGCGCGACCTGGGCGTGCAGGTGCCCGGGCAGCTGTCGGTGGCCGGTTTCGACGACATCCCGACCCTGCGCGACCTCACACCGTCGTTGACCACGGTGCGTCTGCCCTTGGAGCAGATGGGGCGCCAGGCAGCCGAGCTGGTGCTCGGCGAAGAGGAACACGACGAGCCGCGCCTGATCGACGTGCACGGCGAGGTACTGATCCGGGAGAGCACCCGGCCCCCCACCTGACGCCCCGAGGCGGAGGACCTGGGGTCCGTCATCCCGTTGCGCACTCCGGGCCGGTGAAGACCAGGCCGTGGCCGGGCGCGGTCTCGGCGCTGAGCCACCCGTTCCCGATGGTGACCCCGGTCGGTTCGGCCAGGGCCCCCAGGTCCGCGAACCAGGCGTGGTCGATGTCCTCGACCATGGCCACCCGCGGCAGGCACAACGCCAGCTGACCGGACAGTTCCGGGAGCAGGTGCGGAGCCACGGGCACGCTGCGTCGGGCGGCTAGTTCGGCGATGCGCAGGAACGGCGTGATGCCCCCGACCCGCACGACGTTGGGCTGGACCACGTCGCAGGCGCCCTCGTCGAGGTAGCGCTCGAACTCGTCGACGGTGCGCAGGTTCTCCCCCAGCGCGAAGGGCACGTCGGTGCGCGCACGCAGCCGCACGTGGGCCGCCAGGTCCCCGGCCGGGAGCGGTTCCTCCACGAACAGCGGGTCGTACTCGGTCAGGTGTTCCAGGGCCCGGACGGCGCGCGGCACGTCCCAGCGCTGGTTGGCGTCGACCATCAGCAGACCTTCCGGGCCGAGGAGTTCGCGTACCGCGGCGACCCGTTCCAGGTCCCGACCGGGGTCGGCCGACCCCACCTTGATCTTGACGGCGTGGTGCCCGGCCCCGGTCCAGGAGCGCACCTGCTCGAGCAGGTCAGGCAGGGTGCGGTCGAGGTTGACGCCGCTCCCGTAGGCGGCGACCCGGTCGCGGCGCCGGCCGAGGAGGGCGACCAGCGGGAGCCCGGACGCTCTCGCGGCCAGGTCCCACAGGGCGATGTCCACCCCGGCCAGCGCCATGAGGGTCAGCCCGCTGGTGCCGGCCTCTCGCAGGGACCACAGGAGTTCGTCCCACAGGCACGGGTGAGCGCGGCGGCCCTCCAGCAGCGGAGCCAGGTCGCTTGTTGACCAGCGCCTCCACCGCGGCGCCGCCGACCACGGGTGTCCAGGAGAACCCGGTTCCGCTCACGCCGTCGTCGGTCTCGACACTGACCACGACCACGTCGTTGCGGTCCACGCCGCCGTCCCAGACCCGGTGCAGTCCGAGCCTGCGCAGGTACGCGCACACGCGGGTGACCCTCATGGCTGCCCACACCTCCTCAGTGCACGTACTGGACGTGTCGGCGCACCATCGTGTCGATGACGTCGTCGCTGTCGGCCGCCCAGATGTCGGCGTTGAAGATCTCGACCTCCACGTCGCCCTCGTAGCCGGCGCGCTGCACGGCCCGGTGCAGGGAACGCACGTCGATGTGGCCGTCGCCGACCATCCCGCGGCCCAGCAGGGGGTCCTCGGGCAGGGGCAGGACCCAGTCGCACACCTGGAAGGAAGCGATGCGCCCGAGCGAACCGCCCCGTTCGATGTGGTGGTACACCTCCGGGTCCCACCAGACGTGGTAGGCGTCCACGACCACCCCGACGGTCTCGGTCGGGAACCAGGTGGCCAGGTCGAGCGCCTGGCCCAGGGTGGACAGCACCGCACGGTCGGCGCAGAACATCGGGTGCAGAGGTTCGAGGCCGAGTTTGACGCCGCGGTCGGCGGCGCGGGGCACGAGGTACTCCAGTTCCCGGGCCACCCGGTCCCGGGTAGCGCGCAGGTCCCGTTCGCCTTCGGGCAGCCCGCCCACGACCAGGACGAGGGTGGCCGCGTCGAGGGCGGCTGCCTCGTCGATGGCTCGCAGGTTCGACTCGCGGGCCTGTTCGGTCAGGGCCGGGTCGGTGAGGAACCCGCCGCGGCAGTAGGAGGACACGCGCAGCCCCGCGTCGCGCACCATGCGGGCGGCGCGTTCGTGTCCGGCCTCCTGCACGTGTTCGCGCCACAGGCCTATGGAGGGCACGCCGGCGCGCAGGCACCCGTCGACGGCCTGGGCGAGGTCGGCCCGCTTCACGGTGGCCTGGTTGAGGGAGAGCCGTTGGATCCGCGCGTCTCCGGGTGCGGGGGTGGGCAGTTCGGAGGACCGGCCGGAGGGGATGTCCACCGGTCGGGGACCGGATTCCGTTTCGGTGTTCACTGCGGCACCCCCGAGACCTCCAGGAGAAAGCGCATGCGGGCGGTTGCGCGGTCGGGGTCGTCCAGGAGCCCGGCGCGGTCGGCCAGCCGCATGACCTCGGCCAGGTGCGGCAGGCTGCGTCCACTGTGCAGGCCCGTCACCATGTGGAAGCCGTCCTGGTGGCCGTTGAGCCAGGCCAGGAACGTGATCCCGGTCTTGTAGTAATAGGTGGGCGCGGCGAACAGGTGCCGGGACAGCGGCACGGTGGGTTCGAGGATCTCCCGGAACCGGGCGGTGTCGCCCTCGTCGAGCGCGGCCAGTGCCCGGGAGGCGGCCGGTGCGATCGCGGCGAAGATGCCGAGCAGGGCGTCGGAGTGGCCCTGTTCGTCCCCCTCGATGAGTTCGGGGTAGTGGAAGTCGTCGCCGGTGTAGAGCCGCACCCCCGCGGGCAGCAGGCGGCGCAGGCGGACCTCGTGTGCGGTGTCGAGCAGCGAGACCTTGATGCCCTCGACCGCGTCGGCGTGCTCGGTGATGAGTTCGGCGACCGGTTCGACGGCGTCGGCCGGGTCGGCGTGGCCCCAGTACCCATCGAGTGCGGGATCGAAGGCGGTGCCGAGCCAGTGCAGGACCACGGGCCGCTCGGTCTCGGACAGCAGTGCGCCGTAGACCCGTCTGTAGTCGGCGGGCCCCTCGGCCGCGGCCGCGAGGGCGCGCGAGGCCATGATCACGGGGGTCGCGCCCGCCTCGGTGACCACGCGGAGCTGTTCACGGTAGGCGTCCAGGATCCCGTCGGTCCCGGGAGCGGTCCGGGTGAGCTGGTCGGTGTTGACTCCGCAGGCGAGGGGGGCCGAGCGTGCCGAGGCCTCCTTGCCGGAGCGGCGGACCAACTCGGCGGTGGCGACCCAGTCCAGACCCATCCCGCGTTGTGCGGTGTCCATGGCGTCGGCGACCCCGAGCCCCTGGTCCCACAGGTGGTGGCGGAAGGCCAGCGTGCGGTCCCAGTCGAGCGCGGCGGGCTCACCGGGAGCGTTGTGGCCGCGGGCGTCGGCGACCACGTGAGCGGCCGCGTAGGCGGTGCGGGTGCGCGGTGCCGGCATGGGAGCGGCCCCGAGCGGGGTTCCGGTGAGGGTGTGGGGGGCGGTCGTGCCGTTCTGCGTGGGCAGGTTCAGTGTGTTCACGTGTTCGGGACCTCGTCGAGGACGATGCGTTCGCCGGTACGGGCCGAGCGCAGACCCGCCTCGGCCATCTGCAGGCCGCGGGCTCCGGAGAGCAGGTCGTGGGGGAAGGGGGTCCCCGCTGCCACGTGGCGCAGGAAGTCCTCCCACTGGGCGCGGAACCCGTTGGGGAAGTCACGGTTGTCGGGCACCTCGGTCCAACCTGCGCGGTGGTCGACGGGGTCGGCGACATCGGGGTCCCAGACCGCCTTGGGGGTGGCCGTTCGGTGCTGGATGCGGCAGCCGCGCAGCCCGGCGACGGCGCTGCCCTCGGTGCCGTCGACCTGGAACTCCACGAGTTCGTCCCGGTCGACCCGCACGCTCCAGGAGGAGTTGATCTGGGCGATGGCGCCGCCCTCGAGGTCGAAGATGCCGTAGGCGGCGTCGTCGGCAGTGGCCTCGTAGGGCTCGCCGTTCTCGTCCCAGCGGCGGGGGATGTGGGTGGCTGTGCGGGCGGTGACGGTTCGCACGGCGCCGAAGAGGTGCTCCAGGACGTAGTGCCAGTGCGGGAACATGTCGAGCACGATGCCGCCGTCGTCCTCGGAACGGTAGTTCCAGCTGGGGCGCTGGCCGGGCTGCCAGTCGCCCTCGAAGACCCAGTAGCCGAACTCGCCGCGCACCGACAGGACCTCGCCGAAGAAACCGCTGTCGATGAGTCGGCGGAGCTTGAGCAGGCCGGGCAGGAACAGCTTGTCCTGGACCACGCCGTTGCGCACGCCGGCCTGTTCGGCCAGCTTGGCGAGCTCGAGGGCCTCGTCGAGGGTCGCAGCGGTGGGCTTCTCGGTGTAGATGTGCTTGCCTGCGGCGATGGCGGCGCGGACCGCGGACTCACGGGCGTGGGTGATCTGGGCGTCGAAGTAGACGGGGATGCCGTCGTCGGACAGCACCGAGTCCAGGTCGGTGGTCCAGCGCTCGATGTCGTGGCGCTCGGCGATGGTGCGCAGCTTCTCGGGTGAGCGGCCGACGAGCACGGGTTCGGGTATCACCCGGGTCCCGTCGGCGAGCTCCACCCCGCCCGCGTCGCGGATCTCCAGCACGGACCGGCTCAGGTGCTGCCGGTAGCCCATCCTGCCGGTGACGCCGTTCATGGCGACACCCAGTGTCTGGACGGTCATGGGTCGGTACCACCTTTCTGTGAAAGCGCTTTCCAGGCTAATCCACAGCGACGCCGCGCGCCAGCCCCAGGATGACCGGATCCGGTCGGCTCCGCGGAAGCGGCGATGACCGGTCGGGGGTCGCACGCATCCCGCCGTATCCCGCCCCGACCGCGGTACCGGTATGAAAGATGGCTGCGCAGGTCGGCCGTACACCGCCCGCTGGCAGGCGATGCCCACCGGCACCGGGGTGTTGGACGACCCGGGCACCGACCAGATCCCCCGACCCTCGCCCGGGGCCGAAACCTCCCACGCGCTGGGCGTCACCGTGGCCGGGGCCTCGGACTCGCCGAAGGGGCCGTTAGGGGCACATGCCCGCTGCCGGCGGCCCAGCATTCCTGAATGCGCTTTCCATCGACGTCGTGGCCGACCAGGGCGGCGTGTGCGGTCTCCGCGCCGAGACCGCGGAGGACTCGCAACCGTCGAGGCGGGCCGCCCCGGCCAGGCACCGCTCCCCCGGTCGGCACACCCGTTCCGGTTCAGGAAACCGCCACTACGGGGCCCGAGAGCCGAACCGCGCTCAGATGACCAGGACTGGGGTGTCCTCCGCCCGAAGACGGGTCACCCGTGCGGGATCGTTCATGACGGCCTCGATGCCCAGGCCCGCCGCCCCGCGCACCGCCGCGTCGGAACCGAGCACGGAGACGGCGACGCGGGGCGGCGACCACCGGGCGGCGATCGTCTGGCGGTGCAGGGCATCGGTGAAGCGATCGACGAGCCAGGGGGCGAGAGGCGCGAAGACCCCTCCCAGGACAACGGTGTCGGGGTCGACCGTGTTCACCACGTTGGCCATCCCCACCCCGAGGTGGTCGGCCGCCCGACCGACCGCCTCGAGCGCCTGCGGCTCCTCACGTTGCAGGGCGGCGACCAGCTGGGAGATCGGACCGGTGGGGTCGCCGATGCTGGTGGTCAGTTCCGCGGGGGACAGGCCCGCGCCGCGCAGCATCGCCTCCAGGCCGCAGTACCGCTCCAGGCATCCGCGCCCGCCGCAGCCGCACGGCTCACCGTGAGGGTCGACGCTGATGTGCCCGATCTCGCCGGCGAACCCCCGGGATCCCCGGTCCATACGGCCTTCGGTGATGATCCCTGCACCGACGCCGATCTCTCCGGAGATCTGCACGAAGTCGCCCCAGTCGCCGCCCCCGCCGAAGGAGAGTTCTCCCAGGGCCGCGAGGTTCGCCTCGTTCTCGACCCGGATCATCTCGGGCCGCAGGTCCAGCCGTTCGGCGAGCATGTCGGCGATCGGCAGATCGCTCCAGTCCAGGTTGGGGGCGTGGAGCAGGTGGCCCTCCGCGACGTCGACGAGGCCCGGCAGGGCGAGGGCGATCCCCACCGGTTGCAGCTCTGCCTCGCGCGCGGCGTTCAGCGCCTGGCCCAGAACCCGGGAGAGCCGGTCGAGCACCGCTCGCGGAGCGCCCCGGTTGTCGGCGCACTCCACCCGGTGGTAGCGGATCCGGTGGCCCAGATCGCTCACACAGGCGGCCAGGTAGTCGACGTTGACCTCGAGGCCGATACTCGCGTGGGAGCCACCGCCCATGTCGAGCACACTGCCCGGGCGCCCGGCGCCACCGTTCGCCCGCACGCCCAGTTCGGTCAGCAGCCCGGCCTGGGTGAGTTCGGCTACGAGGCTGGAGACCGTCGCCTTGGTCAGTCCAGTGGCCGCCGCGAGCTGTGCCCGCGTGGCGGCGCCGTGCGTGCTGACCCTGCGCAGGATCATCCTGAGGTTGTTCTCGCGGACACCGCGCTGGTGCACGGAGGCACCTGTCGGGACGGGCGTGTGAGCGGCCATGGACCCGATCCTCTCCCACCACGAGCGGGACACCAAAGCGCCGGGAGCGCCGCGCGGGCCGGCATGCGCCCTCGAAGCAGATTTCGTTTGGCGCGCGAATGATTGATGCTCCACTCACCTTAAGGCACGCGGCCATCCCGGCGAGCTCCCTGGGCAAGCCCTCGAGGAACGGGGGTGTCCATGTGGTCCCTGAACAGACGGGGGGCCGGACCTCCGCGATCCCGAGCAGGCGATTCTGTTGACCCCACTCTCTTGACACCCGTGTTGCGCCGATATTAGTTTTCTGGCCATACAAATTAGATACATCACACCCCCCGGGGCGGATCGCCTGCCTCCCCCACTTTCGGCCGCTTCACCGGAGGATCCACCGCGATCCCCTCCCCCGCCTTCGCAACGCCTTCGAGACGAAGGCCATCGACCGTGACCGCACCACAGCGATGCGCACTCCCCCGAACCCTCCACCGCACGAGCCAACACTTCGACCAAGACCGTCGCGGTCGTCCCCGGTGACCGTCCAGTCACCCGGGACGCCGTTCGACCTTCGGGATGCCGGACCCGGGAAGGAGGATCAGCCATGGTGAGGCGGTCCACGCGCCGGGAACTGCTGTCCGCGGGCGGAGCGGCCGCTCTCGCCCTGGCGCTCCCCGGCTGCGGATTCGGCGTAGGTGGCTCCCGGACGGAAACGGGCGTCACCGTCTGGGACATCTCCACCGACGGGGAGCAGGACCTCATCAAGGACGTCGCCGCTCGGTTCAACTCACGGCACGACGGGGTTCCCGTCACCGTCCAGTTCTTCCAGAACGACCCGTACAAGAACCGGCTCCGCACGTCCGTGATCTCGGGGACTCCGCCCGACCTGTTCTACGGCTGGGGCGGCGACCAGCTGAAGGCCTTCGTCGACGCCGGAGAGGTGATCGCGGTCCCACCCTCAGTCGACACCGACCGCTACCTCCCCTCCGTCATGGACGCGGTCACGTTCGACGGACAGATCTACGGCGTGCCGAAGGCCGGGACCCAGCCCAAGGTCTTCTTCTACAACAAGGAGGTCTTCGAGGAGCACGCCCTCACCCCGCCCGCGACCTGGAACGAGCTGATGGGAACGGTCGACACCCTGTCCCGGGCCGGCGTGGTCCCCATTTCGCTCGCCGGCCAGAACATGTGGACGAGCATGATGTACCTGGAGTACCTGGTGAACCGGGTGGGTGGACCGGACCCCCTCGACAGGGTGATTTCCGGAGACCCCGGCGCGTGGTCCGATCCGGCCTTCGTCGAGGCGAACGCCATGATCCAGGACCTGGTGTCCGCCGGTGCGTTCCCGGACGGGTTCGCCGCGCTCAACGCCGACACGAACCAGGACACGCAGCTCCTCTACTCCGGGCAGGCGGGGATGATGCTGCACGGCGCGTGGACGTACGGAAACCTCCTGAACGACGCGCCGAATTCGTGGACAACGGACTCGGATGGTTCCCCTTCCCCGCCGTCGAAGGGGGCGCGGGGGATCCGGCGACCGTGGTCGGCAACCTGACCAACTTCTACTCCCTCACCGAGTCGTCGAGCCACAAGGACCGTGCCACGGAGTTCCTCGACGGGGCGGTCTTGGACGATTTCATGATCGACAGGCTCATCGCCATGGGGCTGGTCCCTCCCGTGAAGGCGCTCGAGGACAGGCTAGCGGACGAGGAGAGCTCGGAATGGCTTCTTTTCGTCTACGAGACCGCGAGGGACACCCCGCACTTCGATCTGTCGTGGGATCAGGCATTGGACCCCGAGGCCGCGCAGAACCTGATGACCAACGTGGAGCGCGTCTTCTCGCAGGAGATCACCCCTGACGAGTTCTCGCGGAACATGAACCAGGCCATGGACCTGTAGGCAGCGTTCCCCAACCGACGCCCGCCCGATGTCGTTCCCAGCCCCCGGCCCGAGGACAGGTGAGTCGAGTGGATCACAGACCTGACTGGAAGATATGGGCACTGCTTCTTCCAGCGGTGTCCTTCTTCCTGGTCTTCGCGCTCGGTCCGCTGGTCGCCGCGTTCTACATCAGTTTCCTCGAATGGGACGGGATATCCGACCCCGAGTGGGCGGGGGCGGCGAACTGGACCCGGGCCCTGACCGACCCGGTGACCCTGAAGTCGATACTCCTGACACTGCAGGTGATCGTCCTGTCCTGGCTCATCCAGACGCCGTTGAGCATCCTGCTCGGCACCTTCACCGCCGGCTACCAGCGCTACCGCGCGGTGCTGAGCGTCTTCTTCTTCCTGCCGCTCCTGTTCTCGGCGGGGGGCCTCNTCATCTGGCAGGCGATCCTGAGCCCCGGGGGCGCGGCGAACTCGTTCCTGGAGGCGATCGGGGCGTCCGCGCTCACGGAGCCCTGGCTGGGGAACCCGGACACCGCGCTCTACGCCGTCATCATCGTCATCGCCTGGCAGTTCATCCCTTTCCACACGCTGCTCTACCAAGCGGGTGTCCGGCAGATCCCCACGGTTCTCTACGAGGCCGCCCGTATTGACGGCGCCGGCGCGGTGAGACAGTTCTTCACCATCACCCTGCCCCAGCTCAAATACACGGTCATCACGTCGACGATCCTCATCGTCAGCGGATCCGTGACGTATTTCGACATCATCTTCATCATGACCGGGGGCGGCCCCGAGAACGCCACCCGAATACTGCCGATGCACATGTACACCACCGCGTTCCAGGAAACCCAGATCGGTTACGGGAGCGCGATAGCCATGCTCCTCATCGCGCTCGGGCTCATGTTCTCCCTCGTGCTGCTCAAGATCTCGGGTTTCGCACGCATGGAGAGTCAGGCGGAGGGGGCGTAGGCCGTGGTAACCAAGACCGACATTCGCGACGTGCGACCGACCCGCGACCAGGGCGGGCCGCCCGGCGCCCGCACCCGGAGGAAGCCCACCCCGAGAGCTGTGGTGGCCGCCCTCCTCGGACTCCTCTGGTTCGCGGTGGCGTCGTATCCCGTCTACTACATGCTCGTCAGCAGTCTCAGGCAGCAGGGGGACCACCTGGAGGGCAGCCCCTGGTTGCCGCCCCTCCAGCCGGTCTTCGAGAACTACCTCTCAGTCGTGCGCGGCGGTCTGGGCCTGTACCTGCTCAACAGCCTGTTCGTCGTGGTGCTCTCGGTGGCGCTCATCGTCTTCGTGAGCTTCCTGGCCGCCTACGCGATCACGCGCACCCGCAGCCGGACCGTTCGGCTGGTCTTCAAGACGTTCCTGCTGGGCCTGGCCATCCCGCTCCAGGCGGCGATCATCCCCGTCTACCTGCTCATCGTGCAGCTCGGCCTGTACGACACCCTCTATGCGCTCGTCCCGCCGCAGGTGGCGTTCGGAATCCCACTCACGGTGCTGATCCTGGTGACCTTCATCCGGGACATCCCCGACGAGCTCTACGACTCCATGAAGCTCGACGGAGCGGGGCACAGGAGGATCCTGCGTGACCTGGTCTTCCCGTTGTCGCGTCCCGCGCTGGTCACCGTGGTCATCTACAACGCGCTCCAGGCGTGGAACAACTTCCTGTTCCCGCTCATCCTCACGCAGAGCTCGAACGTCCAGACGGTCCCGCTGGCCCTCCAGCAGTTCCAGGGGCAGTACGGCGTCAACGTTCCCGGGCTCATGGCCGCAGTGTTCCTGTCGACACTCCCCCTCATCCTGCTGTACATCGTCGCCCGGCGGCAGCTCCTCGGCGGGCTGACCGCCGGTTTCGGAAAGTGAGAGATCGGCGGCGTTCCAGAGACCCCATGGCTCTGGCAGACACGCCGCCCCGATCGGAAGGACCCCTCTTGCCCAAGGACCCCTCCTCGACCGACGCCGACGCACTGCTCTCCGTCCGGGGATCGCACCTGGTGAACCAGCGAGGTGAGACCGTCACCCTGCGGGGGTTCGGGCTCGGCGGCTGGATGAACATGGAGAACTTCGTGACCGGTTATCCGGCCAACGAGGAGGCCCACCGTGAATCCGTGCGCCGGGTGCTCGGCCAGGAGAAGTACGAGCTGTTCTTCGACCGGTTCCTGGAGTACTTCTTCACCGAGGGGGACGCGCGCTTCATCAGCTCTCTCGGCCTGAACCTCCTCAGGATCCCGATCAACTACCGGCACTTCGAGGACGACATGCGGCCCTTCGAGATCAAGGAGGAGGGGTTCCGGCACCTGGACCGGGCCATCGACCTCTGCGCGCAGGAGGGCATCTACACGATCATCGACCTGCACGCCCTGCCCGGTTACCAGAACCAGCACTGGCACTCGGACAACCCGACCCACAAAGCACTGCTGTGGCAGCACAAACACTTCCAGGACCGCACAGCACACCTCTGGGAAGCCATCGCGCGCCGGTACAGGGACCACCCCTGGGTGGCCGGCTACAACCCGGTCAACGAACCGGCGGACCCCTCCGAAGAGGCGATCATGCCGCTGTACGAGCGCCTCTACGAGACGATCCGCTCCGTGGACCCGCGGCACATCATCTTCCTGGAGGGGAACAGGTACTCGCAGGACTTCCACATGTTCGGGGAGCCCTGGGAGAACGTCGTCTACACCAACCACGACTACGCCCTGCCGGGGTTCATCGACGGCGGGCCGTACCCGGGGACGAGCCGGGGCAAGTACGTCGACCGCGACGTGCTGGAGAAGACCTTCCTGAAGCGCAGCGCCTACATGATGGAGAACGGCCTGCACGTGTGGGTCGGGGAGTTCGGCCCCGTCTACACCGGCGAGCCCGAGGCCGACGCGGTCCGATACCAGGTCCTGCGCGACCAGCTGGAGATCTACGACGAGTACGGCGTGAGCTGGGCGATCTGGCTCTACAAGGACATCGGGTTGCAGGGCACCGCCTATGTCGCTCCGGATTCGCCCTGGCTCACGCGCGTGCGCCCGGTCCTGGACAAGAAGCAGCGCCTGGGCACGGACTCCTGGGGCGGTACCGAGCAGGACATCACGGAGGTCATGACGCCGCTCAAGGACCTCTTCGCGCAGGAGTTCCCCGATTACTCCCCCTTCCCCTTCGGCTACACGAGGGAGATCCAGGAGCTCGTGCGGCACATCCTGCTGTCGGAGCCGCTGTCGGAGGAATTCGCGGAACTGTTCCGCGACCTCGGGGAGGAGGAGATCGACACGCTCATGCGTTCCTTCCTGTTCGAGAACTGCCACGTGCGCACGCCCCTGGCCGACCTCCTGGCCGAATTCGCCCGATGAGCTGAGCGGACAGGCGGGCCTGCGGCCGGCGGCCGCGGGCCCGCACATCCATGGTCCGTTCCCACGGTCGGGCCGCCGCCGGCTTCCACGTCCCCGCCCACCCGGAACCCCCTCGCCCCGAACGTCGAGCGGCCCCGTGAGGCTGATCGGTCACGGGGCCGCTCGACGGTCACGGACCGTTCACTCCCAACGCTTCTCCGCCCGTTCGAGCTCGGCCCGGCCCGCCTCCGCGATCAGCGCCGAGCCCTCCCGCTCGCGGTCCCCGTCGGCGATGACGACCGCGTAACTGTAGGAGGAGGTGGCGCCGGGTTCGACCGGTACCTCCTCGCTGAAGAACGGTGCCGGGCAGACACAGGCGTAGATGCCGTTGCGCACGAACCACTGCGTAGGGTGCCCCGGGTTGTCCGGCGCGTCGACGAACACGAGCGTTGAGGAGCGGTCGTGCTCGTCGTGGCGCCCCGCGTACGCCATCCACGGAGCGCGCTCTCCCATCAGGTCGTCGCCGCCTTCGGCGCTCGGTGTGTAGACGCGGCCGCCGCTGAACGAACGGGGCCCCCGCCAGAACAGTCCGCCGTATCCGGCGTTGGGCCTGCCTTCGGTCGTGGGGCTGCCGATGGGGATCGTCCGCTCCGTGAGGTTGGTGAACGACGTCGAAAAGACCAGTGTCCACGTCCCCTGTTCGGGGTCGGCCGTGGCCTGGAACCCCCGGCGCTCCGAGAACCAGGTCTCCCCCTGCTCTGTGACCCAGTCGAGGCTCTCGCCGACGACCGCCGCGTCCTCGAAGGTCCCGACGCGGTCGAAGGAGCGGTGCACCGTGGAACCGTCGTTGTTCAGCTGCTGGTAGCCCTGGTCCCGCAGGTAGGTGGGCCCGCCCCAGAAATTGGCCGACCCGACGTTCGGCAGCGACCAGGCGATGCCCTTGTGCCAGACGTGGTCGTGCGGCCGGTAGAGGCTGACGAGGTCGCCGCTGAGAGTGCGGATCGGGTGGAAGTAGGGGCGCGGGGACTCCAGCTGGGTGTCCCAAGGACGGTAGACGTACCGGACCAGGTCCACGCCGTCGTGGGTGAGGGTCAGTGAGCGCTCGTGCTCGTGCGTCAGCCCGATTCCCCGGGCGGCCGGCTCGGTCCCGTCGTGCGTGCGCGGGTCCGCACCCGAAGGCGCGGCGCTGTGATCGGTGGTCATCCCTGTTCCTGTCGATGTCGGCGGTGAGGATCCGTGTGCGGGGTCGGCTATTCGATGAAGTACTGCTCGGGGTTGCTCGGTCCGGGATCGTTGTAGATGGAGGAGCTGGGCATCGAGCCCGGCACGTTGTGGAAGTCGTCGGCGACGATGCCGTAGCTGGGCGGCGGCAGGCTGACGCCGATCGCGTAGAACTGCTCCTGGGAGATCTCCAGCAGGTCGTGCATGAGCTCCTCCTGCCGTTCGGGGTCCGGTTCCGCCTTCACCTCGTCGTAGATCGCGAGCTGCTCGCGGACGTCCTCCGGCGGCTCCTGGCCGCGGTCGTCATTGCCGCGGGAGACGTACCACTGCGCCCACGGGATGGCGAAGTTCGATTCACCGCCCTGCGTCGGCGCGTACCAGCGCGGGTCGTACAGCAGGTCCTGCGTGCCGTTGTCACCGGAGAACACGTTGGCGTCGTGTTCGTTGTTCTGGTTGCGCTCGACCCAGAGGTCCCGGTCCTCGGCCTGCAGATCCACGTCGATGTCGAGGGCCGCCCACTGGTCGACCACCATCTCCATCGAGTCCACGATGTCGGGGCGGAAACCGGTGGGGACCGAGAGCGTGAAGGAGACACGGGCGCCGTCGGGGCTCATCCGGACGCCTTGGCCGTCGCGCTCCTCGTATCCGGCCTCGTCCAGGATCCGGTTGGCCAGGTCGACGTCGTACTCGGTGTACTGCTCGGCCAGGGTCTCGTTGTAGAACGGGCTGTCCTCGCGGGGCGCCAGCTGCCAGGGCTCGCCCTGCTCCTGGTAGACGACGTCGACGATGTCCTGGCGGTTGATCGCGTGGGACATCGCGATCCGGAAGTCCTTGTCGTTGAAGATCTCCCGGAGTTCTTCGTCCTCGTGGGTCAGGTTGAACGCGATGGCGTTGGTGTTCATCTCGCTGGTCTCGAGTTCGAAGAACTCGAAGCCACCCGGCTCTCGGGCGTGGCCGACCGTCGGCCGGTTGTGGAGGGTGTTGAAGTGGCGGGCGTGCATGTTGATGTCGCCGTTGAGCGCCCGCGTGAGCATCATTTCCTCGTCCTGCAGGATGTCGAAGACCACGCGGTCCAGGTAGGGCAGCTGGTTGCCCTCGGAATCGACCTTCCAGTAGTAGGGGTTGCGATCGAGAACCATGCGCCCCGCGTCCGACAGCGCTTCGGTGGTCTTCCAGGGGGCCATGGTCGGGATGTCCGGGTTCTGCCAGTACCTGGCCGAATTGCTGACACCCGCTTCGCGCTCGAACAGGTCGACCCAGCTGCCGTACCCCTCCTGCTCGGCGAGCGCGTCCGCGTCGGGGTTGTGATCCTCGTGGAACCTTTCGAGGTAGTGCTTGGGTTTGGTCACGACCTGGTACTGGAGCAGGCTGTGGCCGGCCCAGAGCGCATCCGGCTCGCTGAAGAAGATGGTGAAGGTGAGGTCGTCGGTCTTCTCCGCCGATATCGGTTCCACCCCGGGCGCGAGGTCGTCGTGGTCGAGGACGTCGTTGATGGCGAAGACGACGTCATCGGAGGTGAAGGGCTCACCGTCCGACCACTTCAGCCCTGCCCGGAGTGTGAACGTGAGCTCGGTGGCGTCGTCGTTGTACTCCCAGTCCTCCGCGAGGTTGGGGATCGCCTCCTCGAACTCGGGGTCCCACCGGGTCAGCTCCTCGTAGCCGACGGTCCGCCCCAGCCACGGCCAGTCGTTGACCCCGAGGGTGGCCGAGTTCCACTCACCCCCGTAGCGACCGATGCGTTCCACGGGTTCGACGACCACGGGGTCCTCGGGCAGGCGCTCCTCCACCGCTTCGAGCTCGCCCGACTCGACGAGCTCGGCGAGCGCGGGGGCCTCACCGGACGCCTCCACGGTGCTCTGCTCCCCGCCCGCCCCGGCCGGGCCCAGCGTGAAGAAGCCGCAGCCTGGGACGAGCACCAGCGTGAGCGCAGCCGCGCACGCAGGCACGACCGCTCGTGATCTCTGCTGCCCAAACACTGGCACGCGCATGTTCGCTCTCCCCTCGTGTGGCGCCCTCATCCGGCACCGGCGAGCTTCAGTTCGTCCGCGTAGTGGCAGGGGGNNTCGGTGGCGTAAGCGCACCGCAGGTGGAACGGGCAGCCCGGCGGTGGGTCGGAGGGGTCGGGGACGTCTCCGGCGAGTCGGATCCGGTTCTTCCTGCCCCGCGCCCGCGGGTCCGGGACCGGTACCGCGGAGATGAGTGCCTCGGTGTACGGGTGGCGCGGCTCGGCGTAGAGCTCAGCGGTGTCGGCCAGCTCGACGATCCGGCCGAGGTACATGACCGCGACGCGGTCGCAGAGGTGCTCGACCACCGAAAGATCGTGCGAGATGAACAGGTAGGTCAGACCGAGGTCGTCCTGGAGTTCCTGGAGCAGGTTGAGGACCTGCGAGCGCACAGAGACGTCCAGGGCGCTGACCGCCTCGTCCGCCACCACCATCCGGGGACCGGGGACCAGCGCCCGGGCGATACTGACGCGCTGGCGCTCCCCTCCGGAGAATGCGTGCGGATACCGGCGCAGGTGGTCGGGGCGCAGCCCCACCTTTTTGAGCATGCCGGCGACCCGGTCCTCCAGTTCGGGCCCCTTGAGGCCGAGCAGCACCCGCAGTGGTTCGCCGATGATCTCCAGGAGTGTCAGCCGCGGGTTCAAAGAGGCGTGCGGATCCTGGAAGATCATCCGAACCTCGCGGTAGTAGTCCGCGAGATCGTCCCGTTCGAGCTTCGCGGCGTCCAGGACCCGCCCGTCAGCGGTTCGGTACAGCACCCGTCCGGTCATCTCCGGACGTGCCCGCATGATGCTGGAACCGAGGGTGGACTTCCCGCACCCCGACTCGCCCACCAGCCCGAGGGTCTCCCCCTTCTCGATCCCCAGACTCACGTTCTCCACGGCTTTGACCTTCCCTGTGCCCCGGCGGCCCGAGCCGCCTCGCACCGGGAAGTGCACCCTGAGGTCCCGGACCTCGAGGAGGGTGCGTTCGTCCTTCATCACCGACTCGTCGGGCGCCTTGCGCTCATCGGGCATCGGGTGCCTCCTGTCCGGGCATGGACCCCGTCACCGTCTCGGTCCCCTCGTAGAGCAGGCAGCGGACCTGCCGGTCGGGACCGATCGCGATCGGGGGCGGTGTGATCCGGTCGCAGCGGCCGGCCATGAACTCCTCGCACCGGTCGCCGAACACGCATCCGGTGGGCTGGTTCGCGGGATCGGGCACGGAGCCCCGGATGGTGGTCAGACGCCCCCGCCCTCCGCTGCCCAGACGCGGGATCGAGTCCAGCAGGGCGCGTGTGTAGGGGTGCTTCGGGTCGTGGAAGATCTCGTCGACCGGCCCCTTCTCCACGACGGACCCCAGATACATCACGGCGACGTCGTCGGCCAGCTCGGCCACCACGCCCATGTCGTGGGTGATGAACATGATGCCCATCCCCCGTTGCTCCTGGAGCCCGGTCAGCAGGTCGATGATCTGCGCCTGCGTCGTGACGTCCAGAGCCGTGGTCGGTTCGTCGGCGATGAGCACGCGGGGCTCGCAGGAGAGCGCCATCGCGATCATCACCCGTTGGCGCATACCTCCGGAGAGCTGGAAGGGATAGGCGTCGATGAGCCGTTCCGGGTCGGGGATGCCCACCTGGCCGAGCAGATCGACGGCCCTCCCGCGTGCCTCCTTCTTGCTCATCCGCATGTGCACGCGGATCGCCTCGCCGATCTGGTTGCCGACCCTGTGGACCAGGGACAGGGACGCCATCGGCTCCTGGAAGACCATCGCGATGTCCCGGCCGCGGACCTGGCGGATCCCGCGGTCGCGGTGGCCCATGGCGGCGACGTCCACCGTCGTTCCGGGTTCGCCCTCACGGCCCTCGCGGTGCAGAAGGACCTCACCGCCGACGATTCTGCCCGGCGGGTCGATGAGCCGCAGGATCGAACGCGCGGTCATGCTCTTACCGCATCCGCTCTCACCGACCACGCAGAGTGTTCGGCCGCGCCGGATCGTCAGGTCCACCCCGTTGACGGCCTTGATCTCCGCTTCGTCCGTGAAGAAGTGCGTCCTCAGACCCTTCAGCTCGAGAAGCGTCTCATCGGTCGCGATACTCACGTGTGTCACCTCCTTACCGGTAGGGGTCGGCGGAGTCGCGGATTCCGTCGCCGACGAAGTTGAGCACCAGGACCGCCACCGTCACGGCCACACCGGGCAGGAGTGTCCAGGGCGCGTTGGCGATCGAGTGGATGTTCTGCGCCTCCTGGAGCAACACGCCCCAGCTCACGACCGGTGGCTGGAGTCCCAGCCCCAGGAAGGAGAGCGCGGTCTCGGCCAGGATCATCAGCGGGATCGCCAACGTCAGGGAGGCGACGATGTGGCTGGTGAACGAGGGGAGCATGTGCCGGCCGATGACGCGTGGGGCCTTACAGCCGTCCATGCGCGCGGCCAGCACGAAGTCCTCCTCCCGTAAGGAGAGGAAGCGGCCGCGCACGACACGGGCCAGGTCGGTCCAACCGATCAGCGACAGGATCACGGTGATCGCGAAGTAGGTCTGAAGCGGACCCCAGTCATTGGGGATCGCGGCGGAGAGCCCCATCCACAGCGGAATCGTCGGGATCGACATCAGGAGTTCGATGAGCCGCTGGATGGCGGTGTCGGTGCGGCCCCCGACGTATCCGGAGATGCCCCCGAACACGACTCCGAGGACGAAGGCCATGCTGACCCCCGCCAGACCGATGGACAGCGACACCCGCGTGCCGTGGATGATGCGGGAGAGCAGGTCCCGGCCGTTGCGGTCGGCTCCGAGGAGGTACATGGGCTCCCCGGGCTCCTTCGGCCCGATCAGGTGGCGGTCGGTGGGAAACAGCCCCCACATCTCGTAGGGCTCACCCTCCACGAAGAGACCCACGGGGATCTTCTGGGACTCGTCCGGCGCGAACTCCCGCTCGAACGTGTCCTCGTCCCTGGTGATCTCGTAGCCGTGGACGTACAGTCCGAGGTCGAAACCGTCCGACGTGTCCACCACATGCAGCCTCTGCGGCGGCGCGAAGGTGTACTCGGCGTCGTAATCGGTGGGTGTGGTCGGCGACAGGAACTCGGCGAAGACCGAGACCAGGACGAACAGGAACACGATCACCGCGCTGGCCATCGCGAGCTTGTGCTTGCGGAAGCGTCGCAGCACGAGGCGCCACTGGGAGGCCGTCGCGGCCGTGTTCTCACGGCCGGGCCCGGACTCGGTGCGGGCGCCCGAGCGTCGCCTTCCGAACGGGACTCTGATTCCCATGTGCCTCACACCTTCTCGGCCTGCGCGTGGCGGATGCGCGGGTCCCACCACGCCAGCAGGAGATCGGAGAGCAGCGTGCCGACGACCGTCAGCGCGCCGAGGATGAGGATGAACGCCCCCGCCAGGTACATGTCCTGGCTCTGGAGAGCGCCCATCAGGAGCGGACCGGTGGTCTCCAGGCCCAGCACGATGGAGACCATCACCTCGCCGCCGATGAGCGTGGGCAGGATCCACCCGATGGTGCTGATGAACGGGCTCATCGCCATGCGAACGGGGTACTTGAGGATGAGCCGCCACTCGGGGAGGCCCTTCGCCCGAGCCGTGGTGACGTAGGGCTTGCGCAGCTCATCGAGGAGGTTGGCGCGTAGCACGCGGATCAGGACGGCCGTGCCGGCCGTGCCGATGATGAGCACCGGGATCCACAGGTTCGACACCACGTCGAGGACCTTGCCGAGGTTCCACGCGGCATCCGCGTACTCGGGCGAGCCCATCCCGCCCACGGTCTGACCGAAGTACCGGTAGGAGACCCACACGAAGATGAGCGCGAGCAGGAAGTTCGGGGTGGCGAGACCGAGGAAGCCGAGGAAGGTGAAGGAGTAGTCGGCGACCGAGTGCTGTCGCACCGCGGTGTAGATACCGATGGGGAAAGCGATGAGCCAGGTCACCAGCATGGTGATGACCGACAGTGCGATGGTGAGCCCCAGCCTGCCCCAGATGAGCTCCGATACCGGTTGCTGGTACTGGAAGGACTGGCCGAAGTCACCGTGCAGCACGATGCCGGAGATCCATTTCATGTACTGGACGTGGAAGGGGTCGTTCAGCCCGTAGCGCTCCTCCAACGCCTGGATCTGAGCGCTGTTCACGTCCTGGCCCTGGGCGGAGAGTTCGGCGACGTAAGTCGTGAGGAAGCTCCCGGGCGGGAGCTGGATGATCGCGAACGACACCAGGGAGATCGCGAAGAGCATCGGGACCATGTAGAGGACGCGCCGGATCACGAAAGCGCGCATGATGCCTCCCAGCGGGGGACGGTGCCGGGACGCCCACCGGCGTGTGCGTCCCGGAGGAACCGGGCCGCGGTCACCATCGCGGGCCGTCACCGTTCATGCGGTCGTGGAAGGGCGATCCGGGGACCAGATCAGCGGGGCCGACCGGGCGCCGCTGGAAGGCCGACGCGTAGACACCCGCCACGAGCCGCAGCGTCCGCAGCGATTCGGTCGAGGTGACGGGCGGTGCCTCCTTCTCCCGCAGGGCCCGGACCACGTGCGTGAGCTGGGCGGCGTGGCCGCTGTTCACACCCGACTCACCGTTCTTCCAGGCGGAGGTCACCTTCTCCTCGAACCCGGGGGCGGGGGTGATCCGCCAGTCGTCGTCCCCGTAGCCGTAGATGTGGGTGAGTTCGACGGTCGCGTGTTCGAAGTCGATCCTGATGTAGCTCTCCTCGCGGGGCGACACCAGGCTGTTGACGATGCTGGCCACGGCTCCGTCGGCGAAGACCACGTGGGCGAGGGAGACGTCCTCGGTCTCGACGTCCCGGGCCTGCTGGTGGGCGGTGGCCGAAACCTCGACCCATTCCCCGAGCAGGGCGGTGAGCAGATCCATCTGGTGGATGCCGTGCCCCATGGTCGGTCCGCCGCCCTCGGTCTCCCAGCGGCCCCGCCACGGGGCGTCGAAGTAGGACTGCTCCCGGTACCAGGACGTGTGGCACACGGCCACCAGCGGTCGGCCCAGCTCGCCCGAGTCGATCAGGGCCCGGAGGCGGCGCGCTCCGGAACCGAACCGGTGTTGGAAGAGCGTGGCGACCCAGGGGCCGCCCTCCCCCTCCGCGGCGGCCATCTCCTCGAACTCGGCCAGGCTCAGCGCCGGAGGCTTCTCCACCAGAACGGACGAGCCGGCCTTCAGGCACGCCAGGACCTGCTCGTGGTGCAGCCCCGGCGGCGTGCACACGTGGACCAGGTCCGGCTCGGCCCGGCGCAGCATCTCCCCGATGTCGCTGTAGTGGTCGTGGACCCCGTGGTCGTCTCCGAACCGTGCGAGGTTCTCACCGTCGACATCGACGGCGGCGACGATCTCGGCCTGCTCGGGCATCGACCGCAGCGCCTGGGCGTGGAAACGGGCGATGTTGCCCGTACCGACGACAGCCGCGCGTACGGGGGGTGCTGTCGATCCGATGTCCGCTGGAGTGTGGGGGGCCATTCTTCTCCTCCTCGGTCGGTCCCGGCCGGCACGGTTCGCCGGACGGGGCCGCGTCGCCGCGGCTGATCTTGGTAATCGCTTTCCAGAACGGCGTACTCCGCTGCTCCGGACGGGTTCTTCTCCGGTGGTGGGACGTTGCTGTGCCCGGCCGCGGGGCCTCAGGGGTGGGCGAAGGCTCCGCGCGGGTCACCCAGGTGGGCGCCGGTCGTCAGGTTCCTGGTGTGATCGACGGTGCGGACCGCGCCTTCGAGGCGGACCCGGACGGTGTGGCGCGTCTCGGCGCTGGAGGCAGCCAGCGACAGTTCCAGGTCACCGGGTTCGACGATGCGGCGGCCGTCCTGCCCGGTGTAGGCGGACAGGTCGGTGTGTACGGCGAACTCGACGTCCCGGGCCTCCCCCGGCTCCAGGTGGATTCGGGCGTAACCGATGAGCTGCCGCGGCGGGCGGGTCACCTGGGCCACCGGATCGCTCAGGTAGAGCTGCACGACCTCGGTGCCCGGGACGTCGCCGGTGTTGCGGACCGTGCAGCCGACCGCCACCGACGCATCCGTGCCCACGACCACCGGCTCCTCGGCGTCGGCCGCACGGCCTCCGGCCCTCGGCGACTCCCAGGAGAAACGCGTGTAGGACAGGCCGTGGCCGAACGGGTAGAACGGGGTGGGGTCGACCGAGCTCACCTCGCTGCGGTGCGCCAGGGGCGGGCCGATGTAGGACGCTGGCTGTGCCCCCGGGCCCCGGGGCACGCTCACCGGCAGCCGCCCGCTCGGGTTGACCCTCCCCGAGAGGACCCCGGCCACGGCCGGCCCCCCTTCCTCGCCCGGGAAGTAGGCCTGGACCACCGCGGCGAGCCGGTCGGCGACCCCGCCCAACGCGTAGGGCCGGCCGGAGGTGAGCACCAGGACCACCGGGGTCCCGGAGGCGATCACGGCTTCGAGCAGTTCGCGCTGGACGCCGGGCAGGGTCAGGTCCTGGGCGTCGCACCCCTCCCCCGAGGTGCCCCGGCCGAAGAGGTCGGCCCGGTCGCCGAGGAAGACGAGGCACATGTCGGCCAGGCGCGCGGCGTCCGCCGCTTCCCGGATGCCCGACCTGTCGGCCCCGTCGACCTCGCAGCCGTGCCGGTGGTCGATCCGGACCCCGGGCATCTCGGCGCGCAGCGCGTCGAGCATCGTCGGTATGCGCACCCCGAGGGGGACCTCGGGAAAACGGAACCCGACGTGGCTGGGGAAGGAGTAGCACCCCAGCATGGACGTGGTGGTGTCCGCGCACGGACCCACCACCGCCAAGCGGTGCGCGCCGTCCAGCGGGAGCGCTCCTTCACTGTTGGCGAGCAGCACCACGGACTCCTCCGCGAGCCTGCGGGCGGTTTGCCGGTGCTCGTCGGGGTCGAGGTCGACGCCGTCCTCTCCAACGGGGCGGCCGCCCTGTTCGCCCGGGCCACGGGCCGGACTCGGGGCCGCGCCGCCGTGGAGCGGGTCCCACCCGGGGTCGAGCAACCCCAGTTCGAACTTCTGGGCCAGCACGCGCCGGGCCGCACGGTCGACCAGGGACTCCGGGACGTCTCCGCGAAGGACCGCCTCGACCAGCCTGGCCCCGTAGCAGTGGACCGTGGGCAACTCGACGTCCACGCCGGCCCCGAGCGCGATGGCACCGGCCCGTTCCGGGGAGTCCGCCACCCGGTGCAGGGTCTCCAGGAAGCTCACGCCGAAGTAGTCGGCGACCACGGTCCCGTCGAACCCCCACACGTCGCGGAGCAAGCCGGTGAGCAGGGCGTGGTCCGCGGCCGCCGGGACCCCGTCGTTGTCGTTGTAGGCGTGCATGAGGGACTTCGCACCGCCCAGGCGCACCGCCATCTCGAACGGCGGCAGCAACACGTCGAACAATTCGCGGGGACCGACGGAGGCCGGTGCGAGGTTGCGCCCAGCACGGGAGGCGGAGTAACCGGCGAAGTGCTTGAGCGTCGCGATGACGCCGGAGGACTGCAGGCCCCGGACATAAGCAGTACCGACCGTTCCGACCAGGTAGGGGTCCTCGCCGATCGTCTCCTCGGTACGGCCCCAGCGCGGATCCCGGGCGACGTCGAGCACGGGTGCCAGCCCCTGGTGGACACCGACCGCGCGCATGCTCTCACCGATCTGCGCGGCCATCCGCTCCACCAGTTCGGCATCGAAGGACGCGCCCCATGCCAGCGGGACCGGATAGACGGTCGCACCCCAGGTCGTGAACCCGGCCAGGCATTCCTCGTGGGCCAGTGCCGGGACACCGAACCGGTTCGCGGCCATGATCTCCCGCTGGGAGCCGGCCAAGGCCTCGCGCCCGGCGGCCGGGTCCACGGGGACGGTCCCGAAGGGGCGGGTCAGCTGACCGAGTCCACCGGCGATGAACTCGTCCCAGGCCGTCGACCGACCGGCCATGTCGTCCTGGTGCGGCGCCACCTCCCCTCCGGAGTCCGACCCCACCCAGACCCCGTGGAGCTGGGCGACCTTCTCCTCCAACGTCATGAGCTGGAGCAGCTGTTCGGTGCGCTCATCGACCGGTCGTGACGGGTCCCGCCACGGTGCGGTGTCGTCCGCCGCGCCCGCGGTGCTCCCGTCGGTGCTGTGCGCATCGCCGGCGGAATCGGGCGGAGGCGTCATGGGATCACCCTTCTACGTCAGTCATCGAACCGTGGGCGCGGGGTGGAACAGAGGCCCGCCTCCGGAGCGCTCCGGTCGCGGCGGAAGGTTCGGCCGTCCTCGGATGGCTTTCGAAAGTTTCGACGGTATTTCCGAAACATTGAAGGCCGATCCTAGGTACGGCCATCTTCGAGGTCAATACTTATCGGAGATCCACCTCACATCCCGGCCATCGCCCGCCGATGAACAGGCCCCGACAGCCGGGTAAGGTCGGATGGTGTGACTTCAGATGCGACATCCAAGTCCCGAGAATCCACCGAGTCCGAACCGATGACGATCGCGAAAATTGCGGAATCGGCGGGTGTCTCGGTGTCGACGGTCTCCAAGGTGCTCAACGGCCGCGCCGACGTCTCCCCCGCGACGCGGTCACGCGTCGAGGAGCTGATCAGCGAGCAGGGGTACCGGCGGCGCCGCTCCTCGAAGAGGACCAGTTCCCCGACCATCGACTTGGTGTTCCACGAGCTCGACAGCGCGTGGTCGATCGAGATCATCCGCGGGGTGGAACAAGCGGCCCGCGCCGCGGGCCTCAGGGTCGTACTCTCCAGTTCCGGCGGGCAACAGAGCCCTGAGGACGCCTGGATCGGCTCCGTGCTCGCACACCGGTCCACGGCAGCGATCCTCGTGCTCTCGAACCTCTCCCCGGAACAGCACGAGCAGCTGGCCACCCGTGGCATCCCCTTCGTCGTCATCGACCCCAACGGCGACCCCGGGGACGGCGTCCCCTCGGTCGGCGCGACCAACTGGAACGGCGGCCTCGCGGCCACCCGTCACCTCATCGCCCTCGGGCACGAGCGGATCTCCGTGATCGGCGGCCCGAAACAGTTCCTCTGCAGCCGCGCGCGCGTCGACGGTTTCCGTTCCGCCCTGGAGTCCGCCGGCCTGGAGGCGGATCCCGCCCTCGTCCAGGAAGGTGACTTCAGCGTGGGGAGCGGACACGACCGGGCCGAGGAACTGCTGTCCATCGAAGATCCTCCGACGGCGATCTTCGCCGGCAACGACCTCCAGGCCATGGGCGTCTACGAGGCGGCGCGCGAGTCTGGGGTACGCATCCCGGAAGACCTGAGCGTGGTCGGGTTCGACGACCTGCCCACGGCACGCTGGGTCGGACCGCCGCTGACGACCGTGCGCCAACCACTCGTCGAGATGGCCGAGGAGGCCACCCGCCTCGCACTGAGCCTCAGCCGAGGCGAGCGGCCCGCCAACCTGCGCCTGGACCTCGCGACCGACCTCGTCGTCCGTCAGAGCACGGCCGTCCCGCGGTCCGGCTGAGCACGATTGCTCAGCGCAGGCCGAACAGGTGCTCCAGCGCAAGCTGGTCGAGGCGCTCGACGTGGTAGCCGCGCTCCCCGGCGCTGTCGATGTCGAGGGTGCCGCTCAACAGGTCCGCCACTGTCTCATCGGGGCCGAGCGTGGGGCGGGACAGCTCCTCGACGCCGGTGACGGCCCGCGCCTCGATCACCTCCGGATCGGCTCTGAACGCAGCGGCCTTGTCCTTCAGGATCAGGTAGTTGCGCATGCACGCCTCGGCCGAGGCCCATACCCCGTCGAAATTCTCGGTCCGGGCCGGTTTGAAGTCGAAGTGCCGGGGGCCGGTGTAACCCGCGTTCTCCAGAAGGTCCACCAGGTAGAAGGCCTCCTTGACGTCCCCGGCCCCGAAGCGCAGGTCCTGGTCGTACTTGATCCCGCGCTGGGAGTTGAGGTCGATGTGGAAGAGCTTGTCGTGCCACAGCGCCTGGGCGACACCGTGCGCCGAGTTCAGTCCCGCCATCTGCTCGTGTCCGACCTCGGGGTTGACGCCGACCATCTCCGGGTGCTCCAACTCGGAGATGAACGCCAGGGCGTGGCCGACCGTCGGCAGCAGGATGTCACCGCGCGGCTCGTTGGGCTTGGGCTCCACCGCGAACCGCATGTCGTAGCCCTGCTCGCGCACGTAGTTGCACAAGACGTCGAAGGCCTCGCGCAGCCGGTCGAGGGCGGCGCGGCTGTCCTTGCCCGCCTCGCTCTCCGCCCCGTCCTGGCCGCCCCAGCAGACGAAGGTCTTCGCACCCATCTCGGCCGCCAGGTCGATGTTGCGGATGACCTTGCGAAGCGCGTAGCGGCGTACTTCCCGACTGTTCGAGGTGAACCCGCCGTCACGGAAGAGGGGGTGGCTGAAGAGGTTGGTGGTGACCATCGGCACGACCAGTCCGGTCTCCTTCAGCGCCGACCGGAACCGGCGCAGGATCGAGTCGCGCGTCGCGGCGTCACTACCGGGCGGGACCAGGTCGTCATCGTGGAAGGTGACTCCATAGGCCCCCAGGTCACCGAGGTTGCGGACCGCGTCAGCGGGGTCGAGCGGCGGCCGCACGGCCGAGCCGAAGGTGTTGACGCCCTGCCAGCCCACGGTCCACAGGCCGAAGGTGAACTTGTCGTCAGGGGTGGGGCGGAAGTCGCTCATGATGGATCCTCGTTCTCTGGTCGGTTTCCACTGGTTGCACAGTCGGTTCCGGCCTGTGGGCTTCTCGGCGCCTCACTCCCGGGGCACTCCACACGGCCGATGCAGCGGCCCTGGCCCGCCATGGCGTCCCGGGCCGACGCGTACTGGTCACGGAGTGCCGGCGGCGCGGGGCCGGCGAAGGATCTCCGGGTCGGTCGTATCGGGCCACACCGGGACACTGGAAAAATTAGTTTGGTTACTAAACGAACTATTGTCAAGAGGATGCCCGGCCTGATCGGGAGCCGACGTGCGCGGGCTGCGGATCCGGTCACCGGACAGAACGCGGGCCCCCGATGAGCCGTGTGCGACCGGTTCCCTCCGGCGGTGTCCGGACCCCGGAATCTGCCGAGTGGGAGACGTATTGCTCGACGACTTCAATTCGAGTGCTTCCCGGGGCCCGGGACGGCGTTACCGGTCGGGGTAGTGGATCTGCGGTTCGGGCACCTGCGACCAGTCCGTGCCGGAGGCCAGCATGAACGAGGGATAGGTCGGCTGGTTGTAGGCCGTCTGCTGCCAGGCGATGCCCACCCGGTACTGCGGGTCGTGCATCAGCGTGTGCACCTTGAGGTCGGTGACCTCGGGCGAGCTGAAGATGCGCAGCGCCGAGCTGTCCTCGGTCCGCACGATCAACTCCTCTCGCCAGTCCCCCAGCACGTCCGCCACCAGAGACGGGGTGCCCTTGGTGTCGTTGTTGGTCAGCGTGCCCTCTGCGGTCAGGAGAGTGCCCTCGTTCCAGTCCTCGATCCGGGGCGGTTCGGAGCCGTCCTCGGTGTCGGCGCCGTGCACGATCTGGGTGGTCATGTCGCCCGACCAGCGAATACTCATGTTGGTTCCCGGCACGTCCTCACCCAGGAACTCGCCGTCGGCCGTGTACGATCCGGCCTCGCCCTCACCCGGACCCATCTGGTACCAGGCCTCGACACCGGCGCGATCGGGGTCGATGTCACCGACCATCCCCCGGCCCACGTCACCGCCCACGAAATCACCGAAGAGCACTTCGCCGGTCTCGGCATCACGCATGGCGTACCCGTAGGGGGCCGTGGAGTCCTCGTGGACCGACCAGATCTCCAGACCGTCCCGGTCCGGGTCGAAGTCGCCCACGTGCAGAGCGTCCCCGTGGCCGAACTTCACGCACTCGTCCCCGTCCACGGCCGGGCTCTCGCCACAGGAGGAATGGAGCAGGGAACCGTCGTGGTCGAGAACGGCCGAACCGTAGACGATCTCCTGGCGCCCGTCGCCGTCCACGTCGGCCACGCTCAAGGAGTGGAAACCCTGTCCGGCCAAGACCCCCAGCTCCGGGTCGGCCGCGTCCCGCATGTGGATGCCGTCGTCGTCGAAGGGGTTGTCCATCTCGACGTGCCCGCTGTCGGAGGACCATCGCTTCTGAATGCGCTTGCCGTCGAAGTCGTAGGCGACCACGGCCGTTCGCGTGTAGTAGCCGCGCGCGAAGACCGCTGAGGGGGCCTCCCCGTCGAGGTGGGCCACGCCCGCGAGGAACCGGTCCACCCGGTTGGCGGGTTCGATGCGTTCCATCGCGTAGTCACCCCAGCGGAGACCGTCGTCGCCGCGCTCGGGTTCGTAGCGCACGGTGTCCAGTTCCGCGCCGCTCTGACCGTCGAAGACCGTCAAGTACTCGGGCCCCTCGACGACGAACCCTTCGAAGCCGCGCAGGTCGTTGTTCTCGTTCCTGTCCGGGGCGTACTCGTCGATGAAGAAGTCGGCCAGTTCCCGCGCCTCACCCTCGCCCAACGGGTAGTCGTAGCGCGGCTCCTCACCCAGACCCTCCTCGATCGTCGCGGGCCACTGCCCGGCCTCGACCTCGGGTTCGGCGTGCCAACCCTCGAACCTCTCCACCAGGTTCTCGTAGTAGTCGTCGGCGCTCGAGCGGTGGTCGTCCCCGTGGGAATGGCCGGCCTCCAGGTCCTCCTCCGGCATGGTGATGTACTCGGAGCCGGCCTCTTCCCCGTTCTCGTCGAGCTCGACGGTCCGGGTACCCGGCGCGGTCCTGAACATCAGCTCCGCACGGCCGTCCCCGTCGAAGTCGTGGACCAGGAACTGCGTGTAGTGCGCACCCGCCCGGATGTTCGGGCCCAGATCGATGCGGTTCAGCAGCTCACCGCCGAGGGTGTAAGTGTCGATGAACACGTTGCCTGTGTAGCCCGTGTGCGAGTTGTCCTTGGAGTTGCTCGGGTCCCACTTGACGACGAACTCGTACTGCCCGTCGCCGAGCACGTCGCCCACACTCACGTCGTTGGCGGAGTACTCGTACTCCACACCGTCGGGCGTCGTCCCGCCCTCGGGGCGCTGGAGCCCGATGTCGTGGAACCCGTCCTCCCACACCGACGCCTCGCCCTCGGGGCCCTCGCCGTCGACGCGAGCCACGGAGTAGGCGGCCTCGGTGCTGCCGTCCTCGTCGAGGAAGTTGGTGCTGTCCCCGACCACGCCGAGGGACTCACCATCACGGAAGACCTCGAAATCCGGGCCCTCCATACCGTTCTCACTCTGCCCGGACACCTCGTGGCCCAGCAGGCGCCAACTCAGCAACACCCCTTCGTCGGACTCCACGGCCACCAGGCCGCGGTCGAGGTCTTCCATCTGTGCATGCGGATCCTGTTCGGGTCGGACGGTCGGCGCGTGGGTGGCGCCCGCGGTGAGCAGCACACTCATACCGGCCGCGAGCACGCTTGCGCTGCGCAGCCTGTGTCGGGGGACGGACACGGTCGATCAGCCTCCATGGGGTCGTGATCGGATGGGGGAGAAGCAGGCCCGGCCCCGCGGCCGGGCCTGTGTCAGGGCCGCTCCGCACGCAGGACCGCCACCCCGTCGGGCGGCAGCAGCGCTGCGGCCCCGGTCAGCGGGGTGCCTCCAACCCCGGCGAGGTCCACGGGTTCGCCGGTGCGGCTGGACAGGAACCAGTACTCGGTCTCCTCCGTGGCGCGCACGGCCAGCTCGACGCGGCCCCGCAGGGGTTCGGGGAGTTCGGAGCCGATCCCGGCCTCCTCGGTCAGGCGGCGCACGAACCGCTCCCGGGCCTCGGCCGAGAGCCGGGTGGAGGTGTAGGAGGCCGTACCGCCGCCGGGGAGGCGGCGCAGCGTGCAGGCGGGTGTGCCCCGGAGCGGTCCTTCGCCGTACCGGGCGAGGGTCTCCACGCCCTCCCCGATCACGGTGGTGTGCTCGGTCCACAGGTCGCCGCTGCCCCCGGTGTCCAGTGCCACCGACGCACCGCAAGGCAGAGGGGAGAACTCCTCCACCCGGACCCCGAGCACGTCCCGGAAGGCGCCGGGATAGCCGCCCGGGTGCACGTGGTCGTCGGTGTCCACCGTCCCGGAGAAGTAGGTGGTGACCAGGTGGCCGCCGCCCTCGGCGTACCTGGCCACCCGGTCGGCCAGGTGGCCCGGCACGATGTGCAACAGCGGCGCGACGACCAGGTCGTAGGACTCCCAGTCGGCGTCGAGGGGCACGATGTCGGCACGCACACCGAGGTCGAGGAAGGCCTGGTACCACTCCAGGGCCTCACGGTGGTAGTCGACCTCGTCCGAGGGCAGGGAGAGGCGCTCCACCGCCCACCACGAGGGGTGGTCGAAGACGATCGCGGCACGTGCGGGACTCCGCCGGGAGCCGACCACCTCGGCCAGGTCCTCGCGCAGGACACGGCCGAGCTCGACCACGTCGCGGAAGACACGGCTGTCGGGTCCGGCGTGCGGCACCATCGCCGAGTGGTACTTCTCCGCCCCTGCGCGCGACTGCCGCCACTGGAAGAAACAGACGGCGTCGGCCCCGTGCGCGACGTGCAGCAGGGAGTCACGTGCGAGTTGCCCCTCCCCCTTGGGCAGATTGACGGGTTTCCAGTTCACGGCGCTGGTCGAGTGCTCCATCAGGAACCACGGGCGCCCCTGCGCCAACCCGCTCGTCAGGTTGGCGGAGAAGGAGAGTTCGTCGCGGCCGTGCTCGTCCAGGCGCACGTAGTGGTCGTTGGACACGAAGTCGACCTCATGGGCCCATGCTCCGTAGTCCAGGTCGCGGGTGTGGTGGTTGACCATGAAGTTGGTCGTCACCGGGATCCCGGGTGTGAGCCGGTACAGCAGGTCGCGTTCGGCCCGCAGATGCGCCAGCAGGGCATCGTTGGAGAACCGGGTGAAGTCCAGGTCCTGGGTGGGGTTGGGGATGAACGCGGCCGCCCGCGGGGTCAGGATCTGTTCCCAGTCGGTGTAGTGCTGGGACCAGAACGCGGTGCCCCACGCCTGGTTCAGGGTGTCGAGGTCGCCGTAGCGGGAGCGCAGCCAGGCGCGGAAGGCCGCGGCCGCGTCGTCGGAGTGGTCGAAGAGGTTGTGGCAGCCCAGTTCGTTGGACACATGCCAGGCCGCCAGCACCGGGTGCTGTCCGTACCTTTCGGCCAGCGCCCGCGTCAGGCGCAGCGCGTGCTCCCGGAAGACCGGCGACGTGGGACGCCAGTGCTGCCGGCTGCCCGGCCACACGGTCGCGCCCCCGTGCGAGACCGGCAGGACCTCGGGGTGGGCGGTGACCAGCCACGGGGGAGGCGACGCGGTCGCTGTGGCCAGGTCCACGGCGATGCCGCTCTCGTGCAGGCGCGGTCCATCAGCTCGTCCAGCCACGAGAAGTCCCAGCTGTCCGGCCCGGTCTGGATCCGGGCCCAGGAGAAGATGCCCAGGGAGACGATGGTGACCCCCGCCTCCCGCATCAGGCGCAGGTCCTCCTCCCAGACCTCGCGGGGCCACTGCTCGGGGTTGTAGTCGGCCCCGTAGCCGAACCTTCGCCGGTCGGGGTCGCGGGGCCACCGGATCCACCTGTGTGCGGGCCGTCCGTGGGTCACGCCCACTCCTTCCGGTTCGTGTTCTGGAGCTATGGGCCGGCGGGGTCGGCGCCGCCCTCCTCGACGTTTCCGGGCCCCGCCCACGGGGCGTCGGATCCCCGTGGGCAGGTCGCGGTGGAGAGCACCCCGGGGCTGGGGAGGCACTCATGGGCACTCCTCTGGTCGTGTGAGTGACGACCGTAGGCGGAAAGCGTTTTCTAGCCAACCCCCTCACGCGTTCGACACCCCTCCATGCCTGGCCATCACTGCTCTGCTGACCTGGCCCCCGTACCCCGAGCCGCGGAGAAAAAAGAACCCCCGTTCCGGGAAGGAGTCCCGCGTGCTACCTTCCACCCTCACAGGAAGCGCTTTCCCACTCGGAGCGCATTCCGGCAGGACAGGAGAGAACAGTGGCAAGACACGAACGCACGCCCCCCGGTCACGCCCGCCCCCGACGCTTCCGGCCGCCCCTGCCCGTACTCGTCGCCGCCCCCGTGGCCCTGACCCTCGGCGCGGGACTCCTGGCGACCGCGCCCACCCCCGGCACGGAACCCGAACTGACAGCGGGCGGCCCAGGGGCCACCCAGTGCGGCTCCGGCGACCACGCCGCCGAGGTCGAGGGAGGCGACGAGAGCGGCTGGACCGTCACCTCCTCCGGTGAGACGGTGCACGAGGGCGAGGCCCTGCTGGAAGCCATGCGCGCCGCAGTGGACTCCCTGGACCCCGACCGCTCCGAACAGGCAGGGGTCCTCGTCGAGGGATCGGGTGAGGTCCCGGCCGACGCGTCACTCGACCTGCCCAGCCACACCCTGCTGGAGGTGTGCGGCTCCCTCGACGTGGTCGGAGAGACGGACGGCCCCGAAGCCCCGGTAAGCGTTCAGAACGCGACCGACGTGGAGATACCGCACCTGGGCATGACCGGTGCCCCCTACTTCGGGGTGTTCGTGCAGAGCTCTGAGGAGGTGCATCTCGGACAGATCGACCTCGACCTCTCCGGCGGACTGGGCATCCGCATCGACAGCCGGGACGACGAGGGCACACGCGCCGCACGCAACATCAGCATCGACGAGGTGGACGTGTCCGGCGCCTCCAGCCACGGCGTGGAGACCTACGGGGTCGAGGGGTTCACCCTGGGCACGCTCACCGCCCGTGACGTGGGCGAGTCGGGGCTCCTGCTCAACGACACCGAGAACGCCGACGTCGGCCTGATCGACGCCGAGGACGTCGGCGAGGGCACCGGATACGCTGCCTTCCGCATGGCCAACCGCAACGGTCTGGTCGACGGCGCCCACCCGGACAACATCCACGTCGAGCAGGTGCGTGCCCGAGGAGGCGGCCGGGGCGTCTTCTGCGTTTCCGAGAGCGGCGGGGCCACCATCGACCGGGTGGACATCGCCGGGACCGGCAACGACGCCGTGCTGATCGAGAACTGCCACAACGTGACCCTGGCCGCAGAGGAGGGCACTGTCGAGGGCCCTGGTTCCGTCAACATCAGCGCGCGGGACGAGTTCGACAACAGCTCCGACGTCACGCTGTCCAACCTGACGGTGGTCGACTCGGCCCTCGGGGAGGACCCCTGCGCCGAGAACACGGTCGTGGAGAACGTCGAGCTGGACAACAGTGAGGACGGGACCTGCTGAGGCCCGGAACCGGAACACAGTACCCCCGGTGCCCCCGCGTGCGGGGCCACCGGGGGGCTCAGCCCAGGAGCTCGGCCACGCGCACCGGGCGGCCGCTCTCCATGGAGGCGTTGGCGCAGAGCCCGGTGACCAGGGCGTGGGCGCCGTCGGCGTGGTCGGGCCGGATACCGTCGTCGATCCCGCCGAAGAGGGTGTCGAGCATGAGAGCGTCTCCCCCGCCGTGGCCGCCGTCGCCGACCACGACCGGGATCTCCTGGGGCGGTTCCCAGTGCCGGCGCAGCCACAACCGGGCCTCTCCCTGCCGGTGTTCGTGGTCGGGCATCCCCCGCACCGGCGGGGCGCCNCGTTCTCGACCATGTCGAGCTCCAGCCGCCCCCGGCTCCCGGTGAGAGAGAGCCGATAGCCCTCCCAGGGCGCGTAGGCCACCAGGTGGTAGCTCAGTCGGACCCCGGTGTCGTAGCGCACGAGTACCGACAGGTCGTCCTCGATGGTGATGCCGGGGCCGAAGACGTTGAGGTCGCGCCGGTAGCCGTCCTCGTGCTCGGCCTCCAGGTACAGCTCGGTCAGCTCGGCACTGTCGGCCATGTGCAGCGCGAAGGGGTCGGCCTCGGACTCCGGGGAACCGTGGCTGCGCGTGTAGCCGGAGGCGGTGCCGTGCCGGCGCCCGTTCTCGTCCCCGTAGAAGAACAGGCGCCCGGAGGCGTAGACCTCCTCGGGCCGGGCGTTGATCCACCAGTTGACCAGGTCGAAGTGGTGGCTCGCCTTGTGCACGAGGAGTCCGCCGGAGCTGTGTTTGTCCCGGTGCCAGCGCCGGAAGTAGTCAGCGCCGTGGTTGCCGTCGAGCAGCCATTCGAAGTGCACCGAGCCGACCTCGCCGATCGTTCCGGAGGCGACGAGCTCGCGGACCTTGCGGTGGACGGGGTTGTAGCGGTAGTTGAAGCCGACCGTGACGCGGCCGCCGGTGCGGTCCTGGGCGTCGTTGATCCGCTCGAGCCCGTCGAGGTCGGCAGTGAGGGGTTTCTCGGTGATGGCGTCCGCGCCGGCCTCGAGTGCAGCGACGACGTAGTCGGCGTGGAGCCGGTCGACGGTGCAGACGACGGCCTCGTCGACGGCCTGCTCGCGGAGCATGCGGGTGAAGGCCTCGGCGGGATAGGTGGGGACGGGGGCGAGGCCCGCGTCGGAGACGATCCGGTTGTGCACGTCCATACGGGTGCGGTTGGTGTCGCACAGGGCCACGAGCCGGCCCTGGTGGCGGTGTTCGTGCACCAGTGCGTTGGTGTACATCCGGGCCCGTGAACCCGTCCCGACGATCGCGTACCTGCGTTGCTGGCTGGAATCGTTCACCCAGAGAGGGTAAACGCTTTCCAACTCCTGGACAAGACTCGGGTGGAGCGTTCGGACCACGGGCGGGCACGCGACACCGCTGTGCAACACGGCGCGCACCGTCCGACACTTTCCGAGGGGCGGAGAACCGCCGGTCAGCAGCGGAATCAACCCTCCGGCCGAGCTGACGTGACCATTGACACCCACGAAAGCCGGTGTTAAAAAATCCCCAACTTGGATAGCGCTTGCCAGGGCCCGGGCCGAGGTCCCCGAACCCCCGCCGACCAGCCCTTCCCGAGCGCCGAGCCCTTCTTCCCACTCCCACGAGAACGGCGGAACCCGAGCATGACCCCCTATCCGCAGCCCTGTGCTCCGAGCACGGCCAGAGGCGGTGGACCGGTGTGAGCACCCTCCAGACCAGCAGACCGCCGTCGCCGACCGTTTCCGAGGACCCCCGCCCCCGGAAACGCCGTCCCGCCCCGCGCACCGGCCTCAAGAACAAGGACAACCTCGCGGCCCTGGGGTTCCTCGCACCGTGGTTCCTGGGGCTGTTCCTCATCACCGCCGGTCCCCTGGCGGCCTCCCTCTACTTCTCGTTCACCGACTACAACCTGATCGGCGAACACGAGTGGGTGGGCCTGGAGAACTACACGCGCATGCTGGAGGACACCCGGCTGCACAGCGCGCTGTGGGTCACGTTCGTCTACGTTTTCGTCTCGGTCCCGCTCCAGCTCGCCGCCGCCCTGGCCCTGGCGATGCTCCTCGACCGCGGGCTGCGGGGACTGGCCCTTTACCGCTCGGTCTACTATCTGCCCTCCCTACTCGGCGCCAGTGTGGCGGTGGCCATCCTGTGGCGCCAGATCTTCGGTGAGGACGGGCTCATCAACCAGGTCCTGGCCTTCGTCGGGATCCAGGGCGAGGGGTGGGTCTCCCACCCCGACTACGCGCTCGGCACACTCATCGTGCTCAACGTGTGGACCTTCGGTGCGCCGATGGTCATCTTCCTCGCGGGTCTGCGGCAGATCCCTGCGATGTACTACGAGGCCGCGGCAGTGGACGGTGCGGGCCCGCTGCACCGGTTCCGGCACATCACGGTGCCCATGCTGACCCCCATCATCTTCTTCAACCTCGTCCTTCAGCTCATCCAGGCGTTCCAGACCTTCACCCAGGCGTTCATCGTCAGCGGGGGCACGGGCGGACCGTCCGATTCCACCCTCTTCTACACGCTCTACCTCTACCAACGGGGGTTCGGCGCCTTCGACATGGGTTACGCGTCGGCCATGGCCTGGCTGTTGTTGCTGATCATCGGCGGTTTCACTGCGGTGAACTTCCTCGCCTCCAAGTACTGGGTCCATTATGAGAACTGAGACAGCCCCGCCCACCACACAGACGCAGAAGCCCCCGAAGCAGGGGCCGAGCCGGCCGCCACGGCGGTATCTCATGCACGCGGGTCTGATCGTCTTCGGGCTGATCATGCTGTACCCGCTGCTGTGGATGGTCTCCAGTTCGTTCAAGCCCACCGAGGAGATCTTCCGGGATCCGGGGCTGATCCCCACGAACTTCACACCGGAGAACTACACGGAGGGGTGGAACGCGCTCGACCGGCCGTTCCACCACTACATGTGGAACTCGGCCGTGGTCGTTCTGGGATCGATCGTCGGCAACCTCGTCGGGTGCTCGATGGCGGCCTACGCCTTCGCCCGGCTGGAGTTCTTCGGCAAGAAACTCTTCTTCGCGATCATGCTCGGCACGATCATGCTGCCGATCCATGTCCTGATCGTGCCGCAGTACATCATGTTCTCGCAGCTGGACTGGATCAACACGTTCTACCCGCTGATCGTGCCCAAGCTCCTGGCCACCGACGCCTTCTTCATCTTCCTGATGGTGCAGTTCATCCGTGCCCTGCCCAAGGACCTGGACGAGGCCGCCCGCATCGACGGATGCGGGCACGTCCGCATCTTCTGCCGGATCATCCTGCCGCTGTCGCTGCCCGCCCTGGCCACGACCACCATCTTCACCTTCATCTGGACCTGGAACGACTTCTTCAGCCAGTTGATCTTCCTGACCGACCCGGACATGTACACGGTCCCGGTGGCCCTGCGCACCTTCGTGGACGCCACCTCCGACACGTCGTGGGGCCCGTTGTTCGCCCTGTCGGCCATCGCCCTGGGACCGGTCTTCGGCTTCTTCCTCGCCGGCCAGAGATATCTGGTCAAGGGCATCGCCACGACCGGCATCAAGTAGGGCCACACCTCGACCCACGGAGCTTCGATGAACCCTCTACCCTCCTCACCCGTGCGCGCGGCCGTGGTCGGCTGCGGCGGCATCGGCCGGGGCGCGCACCTGCCCGCCCTGGCGGCGCAGGGCGAACGTGTCACCGTGGTCGCGCTGGTCGACCTCGACCCCTCCCTCGTGGAGGCCACGGCGGACCGATGGAACGTACCGGGGCGCTACACCTCGCTCGAGGCCATGCTCACGGCCGAGTCCCCCGACCTGGTCGTGGTGGGCACGCCGCCGTCCGACCACAACCGGGCCGTGTCCGCGAGCCTGGACGCGGGGGCCTGGGTATGGTGCGAGAAGCCCCCGGCGCTGTCCCTGACCGAGTACGACGACGTGTCCTCCCACGAGCGCGAGGGCGGCCCCTACGCCGGTTACGTCTTCCAGCACCGCTTCGGGTCGGCCGCCCAGCACCTGCGCGGCCTGATCGACGACGGCGTGCTGGGCCGCCCGCTCGTCGGCGTGTGCCACACCCTGTGGTTCCGCGGCCCCTCCTACTTCGAGGTGCCCTGGCGCGGGCGGTGGGAGACCGAGGGCGGCGGGCCGAACATGGGCCACGGCATCCACCAGACGGACCTGATGTTCTCGCTGCTCGGCGACTGGTCGGAGGTCACCGCGGTGATGGAGACGAAGGCGCGCGACATCCGGACCGAGGACGTGGCGATGGCCATCGTGCGCCTGGAGTCGGGCGCGAGCGTGTCGGTGGTCAACAGCGTGCTCTCCCCGAGGGAGACGAGCTACCTGCGTCTCGACTTCGAGCACGCCACGGTCGAGCTGGAACACCTGTACGGTTACGACAACTCGCACTGGCGCGTCACCCCGGTGGACCGGGACGAGAGCTCCCCCGCCCCGCAGTGGTGGCCGCCGGACAGGGACCAGGCCGGCTCTCACACGGCCCAGCTCGCCGAACTGCTCGACGCCATGGAGCAGGGACGGCGCCCCGCGACCGGCGGTCGCGAGGGACGGCGCGCCCTCGAGCTGGTGGCCGGCATGTACCGCTCCGCGCTGACCGGCACGACGGTCCGGCGCAGCGAGCTCAGCCCCGACGACGCCTTCTACCACGCCATGCACGGACCGGACCCGGAGGCGGCCTCGGCCGCCCTGGCACGAACGGAGACCCGCACCCATGTCTGAGACCCCCCGCACAGAGCGCTCCGGTGACGTTCTCGCCGTGTCCGTCGGCGAGGTGGAGATCGCCCGCTACGTCCTGCGCGACGACGCCCCGCTGGCGGAGTCGCCCAAGCCGTACCTGCATCCGCTGCGCACCCTGAGCGGTGCTCCCCTGACCGGGTACAGGCCTTCGGACCACCGGTGGCACAAGGGCCTGCAGATGACCCTGTCGCACGTGTCCGGCCAGAACTTCTGGGGAGGGCCGACCTTCACGGCCGAGGACGGTTACCAGTGGCGCGACAACAACGGCAGCATCCGGCACGACCGGATGCGTAGGGCCGGTGGGGACGGCGGCGCGGCCACGGTCGCCGAGGACCTCACCTGGATCTCCTCGACCGGCGAGCACTGGCTGGAGGAGAAGCGCACCCAGCGGTTCCACTCCGCGGACCAGGGCCGGGGCCTGTGGGCGCTCGACTTCTCCTCGACCCTGGCCAACGTCTCAGGCCGGGACCTGCACCTGGGCAGCCCGACCACGGCGGGACGCCCGAACGCGGGTTATACCGGGTTCTTCTGGCGCGGCCCCCGTGCGTGGACCGGCGGGGACCTGGTCTCGGCCGACGGGCGCACCGGAGACGAGGTCATGGGATCCGAAGCGGACTGGGTCGCCTTCAGCTCCGAGCACGACGAGATCGACGGCGGTGCGACCGTGCTCTACCTCGCCGGTTCCAGCAGCGCTCCGGTGCCGATCACATGGTTCGCGCGCACCTCGCCGTTCCCCGTGCTGAGCCCCTCCTTCGCCTTCGACGAGGAGGTCGTGCTCGCGCCCGGGCAGACGTTGTCACTGCAGCACCGGCTGGGGTT
>NZ_ANBF01000233.1 GCF_000341025.1 Nocardiopsis salina YIM 90010
AGTTCACACTGTGAGCACACCGCGATTTCCCGGAAGCACCGCCCTGAGCCGGGTACGCGTCTACGACTGGCCGGCCCCCGACGGCCTGCACGGGGGCACACCGCACGTGCACACCGCCTCCACCGAGGCCTACCTGGTCATCGGCGGCAGCGGCCAGGTCCACACCGTCTCCCCCGACGGGCCCGCGCAGGACCCGCTCTCCCCAGGCGACGTGCTGTGGTTCGGCCCCGGGACCGTGCACCGCCTGGTCAACGCCGAGGACCTCGAACTGGTCGTGGTCATGCAGAACGCGGGGCTCCCCGAGGCCGGGGACGCCGTCCTGACCTTCCCGAGAGAGGTCCTGACCGACCCCGCCGCCTACGCCGAAGCGGCCTCCCTGCCCTCCGACGCCTCGGAGGAGAAGCTCGCCGAAGCCACACGTGCCCGCCGGGACCTGGCGATGCAGGGCTACCGCGAGCTGGTCGCCGCCGTCCGCGAACAGGGGCCGCGGGCGTTGGAGGCCTTCCACCGGGACGCGGCCGCGCTGGTACGCCCCCACGTGCAGCGGTGGCGCGAACTGTGGGAGGAGAGCGTACGAGCCGAGACCGAACGCACGCGCCGTCAGCTCCTGGCCCTGGACGAGGGGGACCCCGGGATCATGAGCGAGGCTTCGGTGGTACGCACCGATCCCCACCCGACCCCCCGCCGGTTCGGCATGTGCGGGCGCCTGCACACCTGGCGCCCGCGCCCGGAGGACCGTCTCTGACCGCACTCCCGCACGTCCGTCCGGTGTTCCTGGTGCACGGGAGACCGGACGGGCGGGCCGGAGCTCGAGCACGGCCCGGTGCGCGGGAGGGGCGCACCGGGCCGCCGGTTCAGGGCAGGTGGAAGATCTGCGTCAACGGAACCATCTCCTCGTCGGCGCGGCCCTCCATGGGTTCGAAGAGCGGCGCCATCTCGGCCTGCCACAGGGCGTTGACCTCGGTCTCGGCCATGGCGGCCCGTGCCCGGTCGAAGTCGTCGGTCTCGAGGTAGCCGACCACAGTGCCGCGCCCGTCGCTGAACAGCGAGTAGTTGCGCCAGCCGGCGGCGGTCAGGGCCTCCTGCATCGACGGCCACACGCGGGCGTGGCGCTCCTCGTACTCGGCCAGCCGCTCGGGCCGCACCCTGAGGACGAAACAGACCCGCTGGGTTCGGGTGCTCAACGCTGCTCCTCCCTAGAAGTCGTGGTCGTCGATGTTGCCGGCGTCGAAGACCAGGGGCGGGCCCAGGACGAGTTCGCCGTCGGTCTCGAAGGTGTACTCACCCAGGTCGCCGGCGGTGAAGGTCTCGCCCTCCGCACCGGTGATCTGTCCGGCCTGCAGAGCCGCACCGGTGTACCCGGCGAGGTAGCCCAGCTGGTGCGGGTCCCAGAGCGCGAACTCGTCGACGGTGCCGTCCTCCACGAACTCCTGCATCTGGCTCGGTTCGCCGAGTCCGGTCACGACGAGCTCGCCCTGGTACTCCGAGTCACTGACGTAGCGCGATGCGGCGGCCAGGCCGACGGTCGTGGGCGAGACGACCGCGTCCAGGTCGGGGTGGGACTGCACCAGGCCCTGCATCTCCTGGAAGGACTCCAGGTCGTCGTCGTTGCCGTAGACGGTGTCGGCCAGTTCCAGGCCGGAGTACTCGCCGTCGTCGAGGATCTGCTCCATCTCCTCGATCCACGCGTTCTGGTTGGTGGCGTTGGGTGTGGCCGACAGGATCGCGAACTCGCCCTCACCGTCGAGCTGCCCGTCGACCATGTCCACCAGGGCCTGGCCGATGAGCTCGTTCGAGGACTGGTTGACGAAGACGTCGGTGCAGTTCGCGTCGGAGTCGTAACCGACGATGACCGCGCCGCCCTCGCGTGCCTCGTTCAGGGCCGGGCAGACTGCGTCGGGGTCGTTGGCGGCGATGACGACGACGTCGCTGCCTGCCTGGCCCGCGGCGTTGATGTACTCCACCTGGGAGTCGGCGGTGGCCTCGGTGGCGCCGCGTTCGGTGGCCTCTCCCCCGAGCTCCTCGACGGCCTCGGTGCCGCCGGCGTTGACCAGGTCGAAGAAGGGGTTGTTGAGCTGCTTGGGCAGGAAGTCGACGGCCAGGCCCTCGGGGATCTCGGCGTCGGGCTCGGCGGTGCCGGTGGGTCCGCCGGCGCCCTCGTCCTGGGCGTCCTCGATGGTGGTGCCGCCGCAGGCCGCAGTCAGCAGGACGGCAGCGGTGAGGGCTCCGAGGGGCAGGAATCGCGCTCGCGGGTCGGTCATGGTGACTCTCCGTCGTGTGTCGGGGGTCGGGGGACGGTGGGAACCCGTACGGGGGCGGGTGTGCGGCGCCGCCTTCTCAGGGACGCGACGAGGTTGGGGCCGACGACCGAGGCGATGAGGATCAGACCGGTGACGATCTGCAGCACGTCGCCGCTGACGCCGAGGAGCTGGAGGGCGTTGCGCACGGTGCCCAGCAGCAGGACACCGCTCATCACGCCGAGGACCGTTCCGACACCGCCGAAGATCGACACCCCGCCCAGGAGGACGGCGGCCACGACCTGCAGTTCCAGACCGAAGGCGGTGTCGGCGCGGGAGGTGCCGTACTGCAGGGTCCAGAAGACGCCGGCGCCCGAGGCGACCGTCCCGCTGAGGGTGAAGAGCCAGAACTTGGTGTGCTCGACCGCGACTCCGGTGAAGCGCGCGGCCTCGGTGTTGTTCCCGATGTCGTACAGGGAGCGGCCGATGCCGGTGGCGTGCAGCAGCACGGCGTACAGGGCGGCCATGGCCAGGATCGCCACGGCGATCCAGGGCAGTCCCTCGATGCCCATGAAGGTGGCGCGGGCGCCGCTGACCCAGTCCTGCGGGTAGGTGGCCACGGCGCGGTCGCCCAGCAGAACGTAGGCCAGGCCCCGGTACAGGGCCATGGTGCCGATGGTCACGGCCAGCGAGGGCAGTCCGAGCACGGTGACGAACAGGCCGTTGAGGGCGCCCAGGGCCGCACCGAGCACGAGGCAGATCAGCAGGGCGGTCTCGATGGGGACACCGGCCTCCCACAATGCCCCGAGGGTGGCGCTGCTCAACGCCAGGGTGCTGGCCACCGACAGGTCGATCTCACCGGTGATGACGATGAGGGTCATGGGCAGCGCCATCAGGGCGATCGCGGCCACGCTGAGCAGCAGGAAACCCATGTTGCGCCCGGTCGCGAACGTGTCGAGGAAGAGCGAGGCGAAGACCAGCGAGACCAGGAGCGCGGCCACGACGGGGCTCTCGCGAGCCGAGAGCAGCGAGCGCAGCCGGCCGGGCCGGGCGCCCGACCGTTCCCGGGGCGCGGGGGCGGTGCGTTCAGGGGCCATGGGTGCCTCCTCCGAGCTTGCGGGTGTTGCGCAGGGCCAGGAGGCGGTCCAGACCGATCGCGGACAGGATGAGCGCGCCGACCACGGCCTGGTGCCAGAACTGGTCGATCTGCCAGATGGGCAGGGCGGCGGTGATGGTGGTGAGCAGGACGGCGCCGAGGGCGGCGCCGTAGACGGTTCCGACCCCGCCGGCGATGGCGACACCGCCGACCACGGCCGCGGCCACGACCTCCAGTTCCATGCCGAACCCGGCGGTGGAGTCGACCGTGCCGTAGCGGGCGGTGAAGAGCACGCCGGCCAGTCCTGCCAGGGCTCCGTTGGCCACGAAGGCGGCCACGACGCGGCGTCCGACGGAGATCCCGGACAGCCGTGCGGCCTCGGCGTCGGAACCGATGGCGTAGAGCTCGCGGCCCGAGCTGTAGCGGGAGAGGTAGAAGCCGAGGGCGAGCACCACCACGACGGCGACGGCCGCGGGCAGGGGGACGCCGAGCACGCTGATCCGGCCCAGGGCGAGGAAGGACTCGGGCATCTGGTGGGCGTTGACCTGGCCGCCGTCGGCCCACCAGTGGCCCAGGCCCCGGTAGGCGTAGAGGGTGCCCAGGGTGACCACGAGCGCGGGTACCTGCACGGTGGCCACGAGCACGCCGTTGGCCAGGCCGCACAGGGCCCCGATACCGACCCCGGCGGCCATCGCCAGAGGGACGGGGATCTCGGGGAAGGCCGCGAAGAGGCTCGCGGTGCCGAACGCCGACAGTCCCATGACCGAGCCGACGGAGAGGTCGACGTTCTTGGTGATCAGGACCAGTGCCTGGCCCACGGCGAGCACGGAGAGCACCGTCGCTCCGAGGAACAGGTCGCGCACGCCCTGTTGGGAGAGGAAGCCGGGGTTCTGGAGCCAGGTCCCGGCGATGAGCAGGACCACGGCCAGCAGCACGCCGAGTTCGCGCACCCGGCGCCGGCGGCGTGCACGGCCCGCCCCCTGCTCCGGGGGTGGTCCCTCGGGACGGGCCCCGGTGGGAGTTGTCGTCGTTGTCATCGGAGGGCCTCGCGGGGGGATCGTCCGGTGGCGGCGTACATGACCGATTCCTCGTCGGCCTCGTCGCGGTCGAGCTCGGCGGTGATGCGTCCCTCATGCATGACCAGCACCCGGTCGGCCATGCCCAGGACCTCGGGGAGTTCGCTGGAGACCATGACCACGGCCAGCCCGTCGGCGGCCAGGGAGGACAGAAGACGATGGACCTCGGCCTTGGTCCCGACGTCGATCCCGCGGGTGGGTTCGTCGACGAACAGGACGGAGGGCCCGGTTGCCAGCCACTTGGCGAGCACGACCTTCTGCTGGTTGCCGCCGGAGAGCGTGGAGACCGGATCGGTGAGTCGCCCGTACTTCAGGTGCAGGCGTTCGCCCCAGCTGCGGCAGGCCTCGTCCTCGGAGCGTGAGCTGAGCAGACCCAACCGGCTCAGGGCGTTTCGGCGGGTGGAGGTGGCGTTGCGGGCGATGGAGGACTCCATGACCAGCCCCTGTTCGCGCCGGTCCTCGGGGACCAGGGCCAGACCGGCAGCCATGGCGGCCTTGGGGCTGCCCTGGGCGAGCGGGACCCCGTCGACGCGGACGCGGCCGGCATCGTAGCGGTCCACGCCGAAGAGGGCGCGTACGACCTCGCTGCGGCCGGCACCCACGAGGCCGGCCAGCGCGACGATCTCGCCCGAGCGGACGGTGAAGCCGATGTCCTCGAAGACGCCGTGGCGGGTCAGGCCCTCGACCTCGAGGAGCGTGCCGCCGGCCTCGGTCTCCTGTTTGGGGTAGAGCGTCTCGACCTCGCGCCCGACCATGCGCTGCACGACGGTGTCCACGTCCAGGTCGGCGGCGGGGCCGCAGGAGACGTAGGCCCCGTCGCGCACGACGCTGATGCGGTCGCACAGGGCGAAGACCTCGTCGAAGCGGTGGGAGATGAAGAGCAGGGCCACGCCCTGGTCGCGCAAGGTGCGGGCGACGGTGAAGAGGCGCTCGGCCTCGACGGAGGACAGCGCGGCGGTGGGTTCGTCCATGACCAGGACCCGTGCCTGCCGGGTGAGGGCCTTGGCGATCTCCACGAGCTGCTGGTCGGCGATGGACAGGCCGCGGGCGGGGCGGTCGGGGTCGACGGGCACGCCCAGGCGGCTGAAGACCTCGTCGGTCTCACGGCGCATGCGGGACCGGTCGATGGTGCGCAGCCGGGTGCGGGGCTGGCGGCCGATGAAGATGTTCTCGGCCACCGAGAGGTCGGGGAAGAGCGTGGGTTCCTGGTGGATGACGGCGACGCCGGCCCTTTGGGCGTCGGCGGGGCGGGTGAAGGCGACGGGGACTCCGTCGGCCTGGATCCATCCGGCGTCGGGGCGGTGCACGCCGGCGATGGTCTTGACCAGGGTCGATTTTCCGGCCCCGTTCTCTCCGACGAGGGCGTGGATCTCCCCGGAACGCAGCTCCAGGGACATCCCCCGCAGGGCTCGCACGCTCCCGAAGGACTTGGCCACCCGGACCAACTCCAGCGGCGGGGGCGCCGGTGGCGACTGTTGCGGCACGAGAGGTCTCCACGTGTGGGGGAAGGGCACCGCCAGGCACCCTCAAAACGTTTTAAGCAGAAACGAATGTTAAGTGGGACACAGGGGGGCGTCAAGTGGATCACGCACGATCGATTCAGGGAAGCGACCCTTCCGGCACCTGGGGCGAAGCCACCGCCGAACCCCGGCCGCCGCGGGATTTCGGGTATAACGGTTTGAGACGTTTCAAGCCTTCGGAGGACACGGCTCCGGCCGACACCTCCCCCGCACCCACCCAGCACGGAGTCCCCTTGCCCAAGAGCACGAACCGGACCTCCGGACCGAACCGGACAGGTATCACGCAGGTCGCCGCCCACGCAGGGGTGTCCCCGGCGACGGTCTCCAACGTGCTCAACCGGCCCGAGCTGGTGGCCGAGGCGACGCGGACCAAGGTGCAGGAGGCGATCTCCGAGCTCGACTACGTGCGCAACTCCTTCGGCAGCAGCCTGCGTTCGGGGCGCAGCACCTCGGTGGGGCTGCTCGTGCTCGACGTGACCAACCCCTTCTTCGCCGAGGTCGCCCGCGGTATCGAGGAGGAGGCCGCCGAGTCCGGCCTGGCCGTGGTCCTGCTCAACTCCGCGGAGTCGCCCGAACGCCAGCGCCGCAACCTGCGCCTGCTCGCCGAACAGCGGGTGGCGGGGGCCGTGGTCATGCCCGTCGACAACGACCTGGCCGACCTGCTGTGGCTGCAGCGCCAGGGCGTGCACTGGGTGGCCCTCGACCGCGGCGACGTGCCCGAGGACGTTGGTTCCAGCGTCAGCGTCGACAACCGGGAGGGCGGCCTGGCGGCCGGACAGCACCTGCTCGCGCTGGGGCACCGGCGCGTGACCTTCCTCGGCGGCGCCTTCGCCATCGAACAGGTGCGCCTGCGCTACGAAGGCCTGCGCGCCGCTTTCGACGAGGCCGGCCTGGACCCCGACGAACACGTGGAACTGGTGAGCCTGGCCCAGCTCAACGCCCACCAGGGCGAGCGCGCTGTCGACCAGGTACTGCTCGACAGCACCGGGCGGCGTACCCGCGCGGTCTTCTGCGCCAACGACCAGATCGCCCTGGGGTTCATGAAGGGCCTGGGCAAGCGCGGACTGCGCGTTCCCGAAGACGTGTCCGTGGTCGGTTACGACGATCTGTCCGTGGCCGACATGGTGCACCCCGGCCTGACCACCGTCGCCCAGCCCAAGTACGAACTGGGCCGTGCCGCGATGCAGCTGCTGAGCGCGCAGATGGACGGCTCCGGGGCGGCCTACGAACGCAAGATCTTCCAGCCCCGCCTGGTCATGCGCGACTCCACGAGCGCCCTGAGGGACTGACGCATCGTGCCACGCCCCGGAGGCCGACCCTGGCTGTGGTTCTCGGCGAGGTTGGTGATGCGTTCGGAGGGGTTCGTGGAGCGGAAGTGATGTTGCCCCTGGACGGGATTGCCGCGGGGTTCGCCTGGGGGTGGGTTATGGAGTGTGGCTTCGGGGCGGGGTGTTCTGGTGTTGCCTCGGGGGTGGTGGTTCGTCGGGGGTCGGGATCGTAGCCCGGCCGGGCCGCTTCGCAACCCGCGTCGGCGCCACCGCCGGACGCGTTCTCTTGTCGGGACGGTGCGGGTGTGGTGGTGGGTCGGTCCCTGGCGCCTCGGGGTGTGCGTTCCGGCCCCTCAGGTCAGGTCCCGGTCGGCAGCGGGGCCCGGAGGCCGTCCGCACACCCGCCACTCCTGGCCTCAATGCCCTGCCGGGAGTGCGCGGGGCCCGCCGTTGCCTCCGCAGGAGCGAGCCGCCGTCCGCACGCCGTAAGCGTTGGTCGCAATGGGGCCACCACAGGGGGTCGGCTTTTTGGGCCGTGGCCCTTGGATCCCGTTCTTTTGGGCTGCCAGGGGCCTCGGGAGAGAGGGTGGTTCGTCGATGCGGGTCGGGTCAGCCCGGCCAACAGAACGGGAGAAAGCACGGCCACGCCCCACTCGCCCCGGTGGGAGAATCTCCGAAACGGTGCGCGGCCGCCCCGGCGCTACCTGCGCACCGCCGCCTTCATCGGCCACACCACCTGCGCCTGG